>NZ_CAJUBK010000051.1 GCF_910584465.1 uncultured Oscillibacter sp. | reverse complement strand
CACAACAACGAGATCGCCCAGCTGGCCGACCGCATCGTGCGGATCGAGGACGGCAGGATCGTGGGTGAGGGAGGTGGCAGCGATGACTTGGCCGTTTGAGAACGACACCGGCGCGGTGGAGCGGCGGCTGGCCAGACGCAGCATCGAGGCCGACAAGCGGCGGAGCGTTTTCGTCATCCTGACCATCGCTCTGGCCGTCTGCCTCATGGGGACCCTCTGCTTCCTCTACTCCGCACAGCGGATGGAGACCCTGGACGAGATCCTGGGGCAGTATCAGGCGGGGTGCGCCGGGCTGACCCGGGAAGAGGTCGACCGGCTGGCGGAGGCCGGGAGGTTCGAAAAATGGGGCCGCACCGCCGGGGCGGGGACCGTCCGCTGCGGGGACAGCGTTTTGGACATCCACTTCGTCAGCCCGGAGATGATCGACCTGATGGGCTACGGCGAGATCGACGGGACCTATCCCCAGGAGGAGGGCGAGCTGTGCGTGGAGCGGTCCTTCTTCCGCTATTTCGGCCTGCCGGAGGAGGCCGGCCAGACGGTGGTCCTGGACCTGGGGGAGGGGGAGAGGCCCTACACGGTCACAGGCATCCTGGAAACGGAGAACGACAGCCGGATCTTCACGGTCTGGATCCCGGAGGCCGCCCTGGGCGCGGAGGGCCGCGAGGTCCTCTATGAGCTGCGGTTCCGCTTCGCCGGGAGCCAGGGGATGGAGCCGGCCCGGCTCCGGGCGGACATCGAGCGGTTCTTTTCCGAAATGGGCGTCCCGGAGGACCGGACCTTTTACAGCTCCAATTATTTCGGCATGGTGGACATCTATCTGGGGGACGGGATGGAGATCTATGCCGCGGCGGTCCTGATCGCCGCGGTCTGCGCCATCGTGATCTACAACATCTTCTACATCTCCGTGATGGGGAAGATGCGGGGATACGGCCGGCTGAAGGTGCTGGGGACCACGCCGAAGCAGCTCAAGCGCGTCGTGAAACGGGAGCGGCGCTTCCTGACCGTCATCGCCATCCCCCTTGGGCTGGTCTGCGCCGCGGTCATCGCGCGGATCGCCGCGCCCGGCTCCTGGTCCTGGGGGGACAATATCCGGTCCGCGGCGGCGGTCTCCCTGCTGGCCTATGGCACCGTGCTGATCGCCACCGGGAAGCCCATGGCGATGGCGGGGAAGGTCTCCGCCATCGAGGCCGTCCGCGCCTCCGCCTATCCCCGGCAGCCGGGCGGGGCCCCCTCCAGGCGGCCCCGCCGCCTGACCATGCCCCGCCTGGCCCTGCTGAACTTTTCCCGGAACCGGAAGAAGGCGTTCGTCACGTCCCTCTCCCTGAGCCTGACCGGGATCCTCCTGCTGTGCGTCTCCGCCTACGCGGGCTCGGTGGACATAAACGAGATGGCCCAGTCCCAATTCGGGGACCGGAGCCAGTACCTGCTGCAATTCGAGGATTTCGCGGGCCGGGAGTTCGTGGAGATGCAGGAGGAGAACCCCCTGGGCCAGGCGCTGCGGGACGAGCTCGCCGCCCTCCCCGGCGTGGACGATGTCACGGCGTACAGCCTGACCTGCGTGGAGATCCCCGCCATCAGCGCCATCCCGGGCAACCGCGAGCATGAGCCGTTCATCCTCCGCGGGATCTCCGAGGCGGATATGGCGGAGATGTACGCGGGCGATGCGGTGCTGGACGGGACCGCTGACTACCGGCAGCTCCTGGACGGGGACGGCATCCTGGTCTGCCCGGCGGGCAGCGCGCTGGAGGAGATCTATCGGACCGGCTACCGGGTCGGGGACACCGTCACGGTCTCCTGCTACAACGGGCGGACGAAGACCTATACGGTGATGGGCATCGTCCGGGATGTCCCGATCGGCTGCTCGTCGCATTTCTTCATCCTGCCTGAAGCGGAGCTGTCCGTCCTTTATCCGGAGATCTCGGATCATACCGGCTATGTGAACATCCACACGGAGCAGGACAGCGATCGGCTGCGGCAGGCGGTGTTCCGCACCGTCTCCGACCAGCGGGTGGCGGTCTCCGGCCTGGACGACCTGGCGTCCGGATTGGAGCGCGGCCTGCGGAAGGAGCTGGAACGGGACTACGGCATCCTGGTCTTCGTCTTCGTGTTCTCCCTGATCAACCTGGCCAATACCCTGATCACCGACCTCCTCGCCCGCCAGCAGGAGCTCGGCGTGTTCCAGTCCGTGGGCATGAGCGGCCGGCAGCTGTCCGGGATGCTGTCCTTCGAGTGCCTGTACTATGTGGGGATCGCCCTGCTGGCCACCTTGACGCTGGGGACGCCGTGCAGCCTGGCCATGTGCCGGGCCTTCGATTCGATCGGGACGTTCGGGAAGCTCACCTATCATTTCCCGGTGCTCTCGGTGCTGCTGTTCGCGGCGGCGCTGCTCCTGGTGCAGGCGGTGTTCTCCGTCTGCGCGGTCCGCTATATCCGCAGGCGCCCCCTGGTGGAGCGGATCAAGGCGGCGGACTGACCCCGCCTGGAACGAAGCGGTCACGGTCAAAGGAGGGATGGGGCCATGACCTGGCCTTTTGAGAACGACACCGGCGCGGTGATCCATAAAATAGCATCTGCCAAATTGAAGTACGGCAAGCTTCAAAAAAGAATTTCAATCTTTGCAATCGCATTAGCTGCCATGCTCATGTCTGCGGTGCTGCTGTTGATTTCAGGTATCGCAGCAGTAAACAGAAGCGGTGGAAACAGCGTGACAGGCTCTTACCATGCGCTTATTTCCGGCGTTAGTCAGGAAGAGTTTGAGCGCCTTCAGGCAGAAGAAGAGTCTGTGCTGACCGGTCTGACTGTTTCAATGGGGAGTATCAAAGCTGGAAATGGGAGGCTGAATCTCTCATACTCCAACGCCGATGCCCTCACGCTGAACGGCCTGACGGTATCTGATGGACGGATGCCGGAGTCGGAACACGAAATACTCGTTGAAAAAGACTATTTGGACTATCTGGAGTTGGATGCAGGAATTGGTGACAGCATTTCGATTGCTATGCCCGGCACACAGGATGAAACGGTATTTTCGATTTGCGGGTACCTGGAGACAGCAGCTTCTGGAACCGGCAGATCCTTGTACGCGGGGATCGTCTCTGAGCAGTATTTTTTAGCCCGAGGCGGCTGGGACGCATTTTCTCCATCTGCCATGGTCCGGGTAAACACCGGAACGGCCGCTTCTAAAGCGGAAATTGAAAAGCTGGTAGTGGAAATGCTTGACCACGCGGGGATCAGAAAAATCCCATCCTTCAACGAGGCGTACATCAACCTGTCAAAACCGTCTCTTTTCCTGATTGGGACGGCGGCGGCTGGATTGGCGGTGGTCATCGTGGCCTGTATCCTGGTGATCTACTGCATCTTCTACATTGCCATCGTCAACTCCATCAAGGAGTATGGGCAATTACGGACGATTGGCATGACAGGCCGGCAAATCAAACGGATGGTATTTCGTGAGGGCTTTACGCTGTCAGCAACAGCTATCCCCATCGGTCTGGCGGCAGGAACCATATTCTCCTGTCTGCTGATCCCGCAAGGGTTCCGGCCCGCCAGCCTGCTGTGGGTATGGCCTATGGTGATCGTCCTGATCTATCTGACGGTGAGGCTCTCCCTCCGAAAGCCCGCCAGACTCGCCGCGTCCGTATCCCCCATAGACGCCTCCCGCTATATGGGACAGCAGAGCGGAAAAAAGCGGCAGGCAAGGCTGCTGGAGAAGATCTCACCGGTTATGCTGGCAAAAAAGCATATTTCCACCAACCGGAAAAAGAATGTGCTGACCGTCCTGTCACTGGTTCTTACCGGCGTCCTGCTTATGGGGCTGTCATCGGTGCTTTCCTCCATCAACGCAAGGGATATGTCCCTGTCAGGTTTCCCCAGGGGCCAGTTTATCATCAACATCAGTGACGAGCGGCTGCGGAATGACCCGCTGGAGCAGGTGCAGGCTTCCGCACCTTTTGCAGACAGTTTGAAAAATTCTCTGCGCATGGTTTCGGGTCTGGAAGCGATGGCAGAATATCACTATCTCCCGGCGGCTTTTGCGTCAGAGGCGGCGGAATCCGAAATCTCGATCGTTGGCTTCAACCGTGAGGATATGGATTTAATACGCGCTTGCCGGAGCAGCCAGGCCGATCTGGAATATAACGCCCTGGTGGAACAAAACCAGTTGATTGTCGGCCGTCCCGATTCTCTGGAACGAGACTATGGGATTCGGGCAGAGGCCGGGCAAACACTCGCACTAACGATTTTTGATGGGAGTGACAGCTATCAAAGAAGTTTTACAGTTGGCGCTGTGCTTGATCAGAGAAAAATTGGCGGCAACAGCGATAAAATTGATATGCTGATGCTTCCGGTGGATGTTATGAATGATCTTGTGTCCTGCGACACCATGTACCAGCTCGCGCTTCGTGTCTCCGATGATAGGGAGGCACAGGCCGAGGCTGAGATCGACCAGATTTTGAAGGAAGCTACTGGCCTCAGCGTGACGTCGCTATCCGCCGCCATTGCTCAGAACGAAAACTTTATACAGGGGATGAAGTTGGTTCTGACCGTCGTTGTCGCTTTCATCGGCTGCTTTGCCATGATGAATCTGGTCAATACGATCCTCACCAGCGTGATTACCCGCCGGAAAGAGTTTGCTCTGATGCGATGCGTGGGAATGTCCCAAAAGCAGCTATCTTCTATGGTGCGCTGTGAAAGCCTGATGACTTCAGGGATAGGGCTGTTTTTCTCCGTGCTGATTGGCGGCGGCGTTGGAGCTGCCCTGTGTTCTCATTTGAAAAGTGGGCTGATGGTTTACCTGCACTATCGTTTCCCCTCTGAGATCGCCTTAGCTTACGGTACACTTGTTATTTTGTCCGCGCTTACTGTGACCTGGGCCGCACTGAAGCATCAAAACAAACTGTCTCTGATAGAGCAGCTGCGCGTTTAATTTGGAGGTAGAGTATGACCTGGCCCTTTGAGAACGATACCGGCGCCATTGTGAAGAAGCTGGCGAACAGGAACCTGAAAGCGGATAAGACCCGAAATATCCTGATCGTGATAACGATTGCCTTTGCTGCCTGCCTGATCATGGCAGTGACATGGTACGCCGTTGGCACGCAGCGGGCTTCCCGGGATCATGCGGCCGGGATGTATCAGGCCAATATCAACGGTCTTGATGATGAAACGGCCCGTACCATCCGGGATGACGGCCGGGTCTTGGCGGGGTTCAGCTATTTGATGGGTATGTTCGACTATGGAGGATACAAGGTCACGGTGCGTTCCATAGACGAAAACTTGATCCAGTTGGCGAAATATCCTGCTTTGAACGGCAGATTGCCGGAAACAGAGAACGAGGTAGCCATCACGCAGGCTCTTTTGGATCGAGAGGGCCTGACCGTCCAGGTTGGCGACACGATCCCATTGACGCTGACCGGCACCCGGCAGCGGTATACGGTATGCGGGATACTGCCGGTTTCCGATCCAAACGATTCCATCTTTGTGACCCCCGCATTGATCAAGGAAAACACGGAAAGCCCTTTATACAGCGCATACATCAACGTACGAGGGACAGACGGCCTGCCGGAAGAGAGCATCAAAGCCTGTATCCAAGACCTGGCCGGAGGATGGGGGATCGAGACGAAGGATGTTGACTTTTCCGGCTATTATTTTTCCCTGATCCGGCAGAGGAGCCTTGAATACATGACTGCGGTCCTATTCGTGATCTTGATCGTGATACTGGCCTGTGCACTCGTGATATATAGCCTGTTCTTTGTCTCGATCATCAAGAAAACGAACGAGTATGGCAGGCTGCGGACGATCGGCACGACAGCGCGGCAGGTCAAGCGGATCGTGATGAAAGAAGGACGCAGTTTATCCAAGATAGGGATCCCCATAGGTCTTATCCTTGGAGCGGCCGCGGGCTATCTCCTTGTTCCAAGCGGATGGGCCGTCGATATGGTGCTGATCGTGGGAGCCCTGGTCGCGGCGCTCCTGTATCTGTGCATCATGCTGACCGTCAGTCGTCCTGCCAAACTTGCATCAAAGGTCACGCCGATCGAAGCCATCCGATATCCTGCCGGGGATGAAGAGGTGATCGCCAAAAGCACAAAAAAATTGAGCCGTTCTTTATCCGGCACCAGATTGGCTTTGATCGATCTTTCCCGTGATAAGAAGAAGACGATCTTAACGATCGCCTCTTTGGGCATATGTGGCATCCTGCTCATGGCGAGCTCCGCCTATTTCAACTCGATAGACCCGGTAAATGTAGCGCGCGGGGTGTTCCCATACGGCCAGGTCCGTATCGAACTTGGCGACTATGGTCCACAGTCCCATAGCAGCGAGGGATTTGTCGAACTTCAAAGAGAAGATCCGCTGTCGCCCGATCTCGTGGCGCGGCTTGCGGCGATCGACGGCGTAAAGGAGATGCGGGTATATAGCGGGACCGTCTTGAATGTGATCACTCCGACAGGATATGAAGACCCTTTTCTGGCAGACGCCTTTTCAGCAGACCGGCAGGCCCTTTTAGAAGGATATCTGATCGCGGGAACGGCCGATCTGCGGGAACTGACTGAAAACAACGGTGTTGTCGTAAAGCGGTCAGAGCAGTTGACAGACCTGTTCGACTGGGAAGTATCCATCGGGGACAAGCTTACGATCCAAGCCGGGACTGGAGAGCGCAAGGAAGTCACCGTTATGGGGATCGTCGATGAAAGTATCCCGTATGGCGGCTATGAGTTACTATATATGCCCTTGGAAACGCTGTCCGCGCTGATACCGGTCGAAAACTTGAATTATCAGGTACTCCTTGACACGGCGGACAGCGATCGGGAGCAGGTGCGCGAGGAAGTGAGGAAATGTCTTCCGACAAACGCGCGGGCATATGTGACCACGCTGAACGACTGGGTGGAAAACTATGAGGGCTTATTATCGAGTTACCGCACTCCGGTCTATCTGTTTGTTTTGTTTATCGGCGTATTCGGTGCGCTCAACCTGTTGAACACACTTGTCACGGATGTGCTGGCCCGCAAACGGGAATTAGGCGTATTGCAGGCCGTGGGGATGGGCCGCCGTCAGGTTTCAAGGATGCTGCTGACCGAGGGCCTGCTCTATATTGTGGGCGCGTTTACGCTCTCCATCTCTTTTGGGACGATCTTCGGCGTGCTCATGTGCAGAGTATTCAGTGCGATGAGCGTTTTTGGCGAGGTGAGTTATCATTTCCCGGCCTGGGAAATGACAGGCTTTTTCTCTCTGATGCTTGTCGTTCAGACCGCTTTTTCATTTGTTACGATCAGGCAGCTGTGCAGTCAGCCGCTGGTGGAGCAGATACGGGGATCGTCGTAGATACGAGGGAGTGAACATGATGACCTGGCCCTTTGAGAACGATACCGGCGCCATTGTGAAGAAGCTGGCGGAACGGAGCCTTGCCGGCGAGAAGCGCCGGGACCTGATGGTGGTGATCGCCGTGGCCCTGGCGGCGTTCCTGATCTGCTTTGCGGCGATCCTGTCCGCGTCCGTGGCGCAGATTCGGCGCGATCAGGTGGCCGATACCTACGAGGCGGTGTTCACCGGCGTGGAGGCGTCCGATGTGGCGGCGCTGAGAGACCTGCCGGAGCTTGCCCGGGTGGGCGGATACTATCTGCTGGGGCAGGAGCGTTCGGAGCGGGGATATGACGCCTCCTATGTATACTGTGACAGCGACATGATCCATATCGCCCGCAGCCAGATGGAGCTGGTGAAGGGAGGGCTCCCGGTGCAGGCGGATGAGGTCGCGGTCAGCAGATCGTTCCTCTCGGCTTACGGCCAGGGCGCTGAGATCGGCGGGACGGTCCGACTGGACACCGAGAGCTTTCATGGCGGCTATACCGTCACCGGCATCCTGTCCAACGTGGGAGGACAGGAGGGGGATACCTGCGCCATTGCCGTTTCCGAGGCGGCCTTGACCCGGTGGGCCGGGTACGACCCCGCCGGATACCGCGCCTATGTGCATTTCCAAAACGATGGACAGCTGAGCCAGGAGGCCATGACCGCCCGCTGCCGGGAGATCGCCGCGCAGTATGGCTTCCCCCATGTGGGGATGAACAGCCGCTACTTTGCCGATCGCTCCAGGTCCATGGACTTCGCCGCCGCCGGCGGCGTCGCGGCCTTCGCGCTGACCGGCGGCTATGTGGTCATCCAGAGCATCTTCCGGATCTCCGTCCAGGATAAGATCCGGAGCTACGGGCAGCTGCGCACCATCGGGGCGACGCCGCGGCAGCTCCGGCGCATCGTGAAAAGGGAGAGCCGGCTGCTGGGCGGCATCGGCATCTCGCTTGGCGTGCTGCTGGGCATCGCCGGCGGTCTGCTCCTGTTCCCAAAGGGCTTCGACGGGCCCTCCTATGGGCTGGCCGCGCTCCTGACGGCTCTGGCCTGCCGGTCCATGGTGGCCGCCTCCGTCCGCGGGCCGGTGAAGATCGCCGCCGGCATCTCCCCGCTGGAGGCGGTGCGCTTCTCCGCCGGCACGGGGCGGATCCGCGGCCGGAGGGGGCGCGTCCGGCTCACCCCGCTGTCCATGGGGCTGGCGAACTTCCGGCGGGACCGCAGGAAAGCGGCCGGCATCGCCGCCTCCCTCAGCCTGGGCGGCATCCTGCTTTTGACCGTGTCCTCCGTGGCGTTGACCCGGTCGCCGGAGCAGGCCGCGAGGCGGTCCTTCCCGGACGGGGACTATAAGATCTACCTGTCCTCGGAGCGGCCGGAGGAGGAGCTCATGGCCGCGGGCGGTCCGCTGGATGACGGGCTGCGCCGGGAGATCCTTTCTGTGGACGGGGTGAGGGATGTGCTGGTCACCCGCCGGTCCCTGCACGCGAGGTTTGGCGCTTCCGCAAGCGACTTGGCGGGTATGTGCGATATGCTGACGGAGGCGGACCGCCCGGATGTGGAGGCCGCGCTGGTGTCCGGCGCCATGCCGGAGGACGCTCACAGCGTCCTCCTGGCCGCAAGCTATCACAAGGACGGTGACGGGATGGATGTCGGGGCGGTCATGGGACTGTCCCTGGGCCGGGAGACCGTGACCGTCACCATATCCGGCCTGTTCGACCCGGCCAGGATGATGAACGGACACGGCGCGCTGGGCATGGATTCGGCGGCCCTGTTCGCTCCGGAGGCGCTGTTCCGGGAGCTTCATCCCGAGATCGAGGACTTCGGCTACTCCTGGAGCATCGTCAGCGATCCGAAAAAAGCGGAGCGCGTGGAAAGCGGGCTGCAGGAGATCCTGTCCGGCCGCAGCGATCTGGGGCTGGATACCATCGGGGCCCATATCGAGTATGAGGAGATGCAGAGCGCCGTCATTTTCGGCGGGCTGCG
Organism: uncultured Oscillibacter sp.; assembly: GCF_910584465.1. Lineage (GTDB taxonomy): Bacteria > Bacillota > Clostridia > Oscillospirales > Oscillospiraceae > Oscillibacter. Next base: position 6,889 of record NZ_CAJUBK010000051.1, on the reverse strand, counting down.
GGCGCTCTCCTGGCTGATCTTCCTCTTTGGCGTGGTCGATCTGATCGATACGACCCTCTCCAACCAGATGTCCCGGGAACGGGAGGACGGCATCCTGCGCTGCGTCGGCCTGACCGGGAAGCAGCTGTGCCGGATGAACGTCTGCGAGGGGCTTTGCTATACGGCCTTCGCCGCGTTGACTGCTCTGCTGGTCGGGCTCCCGATCGCGGTCCTGGTGTGCCGGGAGGTCAGCAGGCGGTCCTTCGCCGGAGAGATCGTGCCGTATCGATTCCCGCTCTTGGAAATGGGTGCGTTCTTCCTGGTCTTGTTCGGCCTGGGAGCCCTCCTGTCCGCCTGGACGGCCGGCAGGCAGGCGGCGAAGTCCCCGGTCGAGCAGCTGCGGGAGGCGGGATAGCCCGCCGGCGGGGGACGGCCCGCCCTCCCCGGGGAGCTCCGGCCCGCTGTGAGGGGAGGGCCTGCCCTGCCGGGCCCCGGGCGGCGGAGGACGCCTCCGTCCCTCCTGCGCGTATAGGAAGACCGCCCTCCATCGCGGGAGGGCGGTCTCAGAGCGTCAAAAGAGGGAGGGAGGCTCCCTCGACGGGAAGGAAGAGAGCTGCGAGAGGGACCCGGGAAGGGTCCCTTTCGTTTTCATGGAGGGCGCCCTCAAAGATCTGCCAGGACCTCCACCTGGCGCTGCAGCTCGCCCGCGATCTCCTGGTTCGTATCCATCCCGCCGACGATGCCCGCCAGGTCGTCCACCAGGACATGGGTGCTGTTCGCCACGCCGGTGACGTCCGTGACCGCGCCGTCCACCGCGCCGGAGATCGAGGAGATCGAGCCGGCGACCTCCTCCATGGCCGCCCGGAGGCCGTCCGCCTGGTGGTTGAAGGTCTCGATGGACCGCTGGATGTAAGCGGCGTCCTCCCGGTATTGCTGCCCGGACCGAACGGACCGGTCCAGCTGGGTCTCGATGGCCCGCCCCAGGTAGTCCGCCAGCTCCCGGGCGCTGCTGGAGAGATAGTTTACCGCGCCGGTCACGCTCCCGCTGACTTCCTGGATATGGCTGGCGGCCTCCGTACAGGCGTCCGCCAGGCGGCGGATCTCCTGGGCCACCACGGCGAAGCCTTTCCCCGCCGCCCCGGCCCGGGCCGCCTCGACGGAGGCGTTGATGGCGATCAGGTCCGTGGAGGAGGAGATGGACAGGATGTCCTGGGTCAGGATGCTGATCTTATCCACGTTCCGGCTCTGCTCGATCGCCTCGTCCAGGATGGCCATGATCTCCTCCGTCCTGCCGCGCACCACTTCCATCTCCGACCGGGCGGACTGCTCCATCTCCTCCGAGCGTCCCCGCATCTCCACGGAGTAGCGGTTGAGGGCGGCGCAGGCGTCCGCCACGCGCATGGCGTCGTCCTGGGTGCCGGAGGCGCTGGCGGTGATGGCGGCGGTGTTTTGGGAGATCTTCTCCAGGGCGGCGGACAGCTGCTCCGTCAGATCGGAGAGCCTCCGGGCGCTGCCGCTGGAGGTCTTGGTATGTCCGCGGATCTCCCGGACCACATTGCCGAGCCGTTCGGAGCTGTCCTGCAGGGTGCTCATCGCGCCCTGGATGGGCGCGATGACGTAGGCCCGGATGATCCGCAGGGCCGCCCAGACCAGGAAGACGCCGATGGCCAGGGCCGCGGCGCTGGTGACCAGCGAGACGGCATAGACCACGAGGAGGCGGTCCCGGGCCCCCTCCGCCTGGGCGCTGACAGAGGCGGAGAGGGCGTCGATCCCGGCCTCCACGGCGGCGCTGCAGGAGGCCACGCCGCCGTTGGCCATGGCGTAGGCGTCCTGGGTCTTGCTGTCGGCGCTGGCGCAGACCAGGCCCACCAGCGTATGCTTGAAGGTGTCGTAGTCCTCCAGCAGGCCGCGGTAGGCCCCCTCGTCGTCCGCCGCCACGAAGCCCTCGTAAGAGGCCAGCTGCTCGTCCAGCGCGGCCTCCTCCGCCTTGATCTCCTGCACCAGGCGGATCATGGTGCTGTGGTCCGCCGCCACGATGTGGGACAGGGCCAGGCGGTGGAGGTCCATCATCGAGCGGCGGATCTCCTCCAGCCGGGCCTCGCTGACCATATATTCATCCACGATGGTCCCGGCGCTGGCGTGGACGTTATGGATGCTGAACACCGCCAGGAGGTTGGACAAAAGCGTCACGGATCCCAGGAGGACGATGGGTAAGATCAAGCGCTGCTGCAAGGTGAGCTTCTTTTTCATATGCCTGCCTCCGTCTGTCTTCGTAGCTGCCTTCACCGCGCCGTCACTCCCTCCACCATGCGGTCCAGCCGGGCCTGCAGGGACATGCCGGCGCTCTCTCCCCGGGCGATGCCGGAAGAGAACTCCTCCACCGGCGCCCAGAAGTTGCCCCCCACCCGCTGGATCTGGGAAAACTCCGACTGTGCCAGCAGCGCCGCGATGGCCGCGGAGCCCTGCACCTCCGGGGAGGCGGCGGCGGAGCGGTCCGAGGGCCCCTGGCCCCGCCGCTCGAAGCGCAGGCGCTGGCTCTCCTCGCTGGTGATCCACTGGGCCAGCCGCGCGGCCCACTCCGGATGCTTGGAATAGGCGTTCACGCCGATGAGCTTGCAGCCGGAAAAGGAGGCCATCTGCACCTGCTGCCCGCCGCAGGTGAAGGTGGGGAGCTTGGCCGCGCCGGCGTGTCCGGCCCATGCCTCCTGGACGGCCACCGCGTTCCACACGCCGCTGACGCCGGCGATGACGGAGCCGTCCCGCACGCCCGCCAGGAACTCCGTGTCCGTCCGGGAGGAGAAGCCCGGGCTGGCGGCGATGTCCTGCATCGCCTGGGCCACGTCCACCCCCGTGATGGGGCCGTCCGTGCTGTTCCAGGTGCAGCGGTTGGTCAGGCCGTCGTCGTTCAGCCCGACCTCCAGCCCGGTGTTGCCGAAGAAGGCGTAAACGTACCATGCGGAGCTCCAATCCATGGCGAACAGCCGCCCGGCGTCCGCCGCCGCCGCCAAGAGCCGGTCCATGGTCTCGACGTCTCTCTCCGAGAGATAGTCGGTATCATAGTAGAGGAAGTAGCCGTTGTCCGCGGTCAGGGGGTAGGCGTACAGCGTCCCGCCCACGCTGGCGGCCTCGACCGCCGCGGAGAGGTCCGTCTCCCGGATGGACGCGTCGTCTGCGATGGGGTCCAGCGCCCCGGCGGCGGCCAGGGCGGCGACCTGGTCGTCCGCGAAGGTGAACACGTCCGCGCCCGCTTCCAGATCCGCCAGGAGGGCGTCCTTGCAGTTGGACTCGCTCTGGGGCTGGCAGACGATCTGGAGATCGGCCTCGGCGGCATAGCGGGACCGGAAGGAGCCGGTCAGTTCCTGGAGCAGCTCCATATCCTCCTCGGCCCCCCAGACGGTGAGCGCTACCGTCTGCCTTCCCGGGGCCGGTCCGCCGGCCGGCGCCGGCTGTTTCCCGCAGGCGGCGGATCCCAGCAGGATCCCCAAGGGCACGAGGAAAAAAGCGATCGCACGTTTCATACTGTCATACCTCTCCGGTGGGTTTGGGGCCGCGCGGGACGGCCCGGGATATCGCCGCGTGAAGACATCCTGATCATACCATCTTTCCCCGGCTTTTTCAACTGCCGCCTGAGCGGGGAGGCCCCTCGGTCCGGGCGGCGGCCCGTCCCCGCGTCCTCCTCGGCCTGGGACCTGCCGGAGTGGTGCCGGGCCGAAAGCGAAGAGACCCCCATCGCAGTTCCGCCCCCGCCGTGAGGCGGGGACGGAGCGGTGATGGGGATCTTTGTGCTGGAGCTGATGGTGGGAATCGAACCCACAACCTTCTCATTACGAGTGAGATGCTCTGCCATTGAGCCACATCAGCCTATCCATGTCCGGGGCGGGGAGACAGCCGACCCTCAGGCCATTTGGTATCATACCATAAGATCTCCCTTCCGTCAACCTCGTTTTTCAAGATTTTCCGTCTTCGGGCATCCGTGCCCCATCGTATGCCCGAAGATCCGGCCGGGAGGCTCCCCTGAGCGCTCGAGCGCGGGGCCTCGAGCGGGACCGGCCGGTCCCTGCCCGCGCAATTACATCTCGTATTATCGCAGGAAATCCTGCGTTTTCCTTTGGACGATCTGTCGGTCCCCGGTACGCCCGCCGGGAAACGGGGGCCTCCGGCCGGACGCCCCCTTTGCGCGCAGACGCGGTCCCGTCCGCAGTTCCCTGCGTTCCCGGGACCTGCGCTCCGCGGCTTGGTCCGGCCGCTGAGATTGACATAAAATTTTCCATAAATGACGTCTACGAAGAGTTATCCACACTTTCCACAGAGTTTTCCACAAGGGACTTCCCCTTAGGGACGGGGCCATGTCCCGACATCCCCGCTCCGCGGAAGGCCGGCGGACCGCTTTTCAACGGCAGGGACCGGCAGGTATGAGTTTACATAAAGTGACATCGTTCCAAAAACCACCGATCTTTTCCCCGGATCCCTCCCGGGAGATCGGTCTTTTTGTTGAAAAAAGGGACGTCTTCTGCAAAAAAGAAGGCGTATGGGCTTCATCATGCAGGCTGTCCCAGCGGGATCTCGCAGGGCCCCGTATATAGCGCGTGACAAAATGCAAAAACTGTACTATAATGATGACCGCAAAATAACGGCCCGGATCGGGGAGGACGGAGAGGTGCATGAGATGGGAGAGCGCGTATTGATCGCCATGAGCGGCGGTGTGGACAGTTCCGTGGCGGCGTATCGGATGCTGGAGGCGGGCCTGCACTGCATAGGGGCCAACATGCGCCTCCGCCGGGAGACGGGGCCGGGGGCATCCCGCTCCTGCTGCGCGGACCGGGATGCGGAGGACGCCGCCCAGGCCGCGGCGCAGCTGGGCATCCCCTTCGAGATCTTGGACTACCGTGCCGAGTTCCAGGCACAGGTGGTGGACAAGTTCATCCGGGTCTACGAGGCCGGGGGGACGCCGAACCCCTGCATCGACTGCAACCGCTCCCTGAAATTCGACCGCCTGCTCCGGGACGCAGAGGCCAGGGGGTGCCATGCCGTCGCCACCGGCCATTATGCCCGGGTGGAGCGGGACGGGCCTTCCGGCCGCTGGCTGCTGAAAAAGGCCGTGGACGCCGGGAAGGACCAGAGCTATTTCCTCTATGGCCTGACCCAGTATCAATTGGCCCATGTCCGCTTCCCCCTGGGCGGCATGGAGAAGCGGCAGGTCCGGGAGCTGGCGGGGGAGCTGGGCCTCGTCAATGCGGGGAAGCGCGACAGCCAGGACATCTGCTTCGTCCCCGACGGCGATCATGTCGCCTTCATGGAGCGCTGCTCCGGCAGGGCCTATCCCCCCGGGGACTTCCTGGATCTGGAGGGCCGGGTGGTGGGCCGCCACAAAGGGGCGGTGCGCTATACCCTGGGCCAGCGGAAGGGGCTGGGCCTGGCCATGGACGAGCCGGTGTATGTCTGCGGGAAGGACATGGCGGCGAACACCGTCACCGTGGGCCCGGAGAGCGCCCTGTACGCCCGGGAGGCCCTGGTGGAGGAGCTGAACTGGATCTCGGTGGAGGGGCTGTCCGCGCCTTTGCGGGTCGGGGCGAAGACCCGCTCCCGCCAGCGGGAACAGTGCGCCGAGATCCGCCCGGAGGCGCCTGGCCGTGTCCGCCTGGTCTTCGACCGGCCCCAGCGGGCAGTGACGCCGGGCCAGGCGGCGGTGTTCTACGACGGCGACACCGTGGTAGGAGGGGGGACCATCACAGAGGTCCCGAGAGGACGAGAGGAGGTATGGACATGAGCAGTGGAGACTGTGGGAACTGCGGGGGCTGCGGCGGCCGCGGCGGCTGCGGCGGGGGCCCCCTGCTGCTGACGGAGGCGGAGCTGGCGCTGCTGCGGCGCTTCGGCGAGACGCCCTTCCTGCCTGCGGCGGCGGGCCTGGACCGGGAGACGCCGGTCTATCTGGAGGACCGGGACCGGCCCGGGGCGGAGTACAGCGCCGCCATCCTGGGCCTGGCGGGGAAGGGCCTGATCCGGGTGGACTATGACATCCCCCTGGGGAACTTCGACTATGGAGCCTATCGGAGCTATCCCCTCCACGGCAGCATGGCGCTGACCGGCCGGGGGCAGGACGTCCTGGAGCAGATCGAGATCCAGGGGATCGAGGGATAGGATATGCTGGACCAATTCTCGAGGACGGAGCTGCTCCTGGGCCGGGAGGGCATGGAGCGCCTGGCGAAGGCCCGGGTGGCGGTGTTCGGCCTGGGGGGCGTGGGGGGCTATGCCGTGGAGGCCCTGGCCCGCAGCGGCGTGGGGACGCTGGACCTGATCGACCATGATGAGGTGGGCCTGACGAACCTGAACCGCCAGATCCTGGCCACCCATCGGACGCTGGGCCGGTCCAAGGCCGCTGCCGCCCGGGAGCGGGTGCTGGAGATCGCCCCCGCGGCCGCGGTGAACGTCCATGAGGTGTTCTACGGCCCCGACACCGCCGGGGAGTTCGACTTCGCCGCGTTCGACTATGTGGTGGACGCCATCGACACCGTCACCGGCAAGCTGGCCCTGGTCCAGGCGGCCCAGGCGGCGGGGACGCCGATCGTCAGCTGCATGGGGGCGGGGAACAAGCTCGATCCCACCGCCTTCCGGGTGGCGGACATCTGGGAGACCTCCGTCTGCCCGCTGGCCCGGGTGATGCGCAGGGAGCTGAGGAAGCGGGGCGTCCGGCATTTGAAGGTGGTCTACTCCCAAGAGGTGCCTATGGAGCCCAAGGGGGCCTCGTACCAGGAGGCCCTGGCGGGGGAGCTCCGGCGGCAGGTGCCGGGGAGCAATGCCTTCGTGCCCTCTGTGGCGGGGCTGATCCTGGCGGGGGAGGTCATCAAGGACCTGGCCCTGGGGCGGGGAGGCTGAAGGATGCGGAGGGGCGGAGGAGCGCACGGCGCTCCTC
>NZ_CAJUBK010000050.1 GCF_910584465.1 uncultured Oscillibacter sp. | reverse complement strand
TTCATGGAGATGAAAACGCTGACGCCCACCATCCTCCATGAGCTTGTGGAGCGCATCGACGTGTACCAAACCCAGGGCAGGGGAAAGAACAGGACACAGCGCATCGTGATCCACTATAACTTCATCGGCGTCCTGGACTTGCCGGAGGTAGAGGAATACCCGGAGAACGTGGTGTTGGACAGCCGCCAGGGTGTGGCGATTGAGTATCTTGTCGGCAAGGCCGGGTAAAGAAAACGGAGCGGCCCGAAAGCCGTTCCACCGGAGCAGACCGCCCCGTAGAAATAGCAAAGGAACAGCCTTTCGACTGTTCCTTTACATACGAGTGTTCAGTTGCGTTATGAACACTCGACATGGTCCGAGTGGCGAGACTTGAATTTTTGAAAAGCAGTCCCTTTGTTCTCCCAACTAGTCCCGCCTAGTCCCGAAAGCCTTTAACTGCAACGGGTCCAGCGTTTCGGCTCTACCAGCCAGTCACAGCTTCTACCAACCGATATTAAGCCATTAAGGGAAAAAATAAGGGAAAATCCAAGCCGCGCAGACGTACTAAAAACGATTCCTTCTCCCCATGCGCCAAACCAAACACACCTGATTTTGAATCTACACTATCAAAAAAACCTGCCCGTGTCAAGGCATAAGAAGCCGCCCAAGGTTAAACCCTGGGCGGCTTCGTGCCGTCATACCTCCACCATAGGAAGGAGGCAATCCCCACAGAGGATATTGACCTTCCTGGTGGCCCGGACGCTCTGCCCGCAGCAGGGGCAGACCACCTTCCGGGTGCTGGAGGTCCTGCCCGTGGTGGTCGGGGGAACACCTCCCTTGGCTCCCGGTCCGCCCACGCCCCGCATGGAAAAGCCCTCTTTCCGGTTCATCATAATATCGTCCCAGCCCTGGGAGAGGATGAACTCGATAAGCGCGTCCGTAGGCTCCGTGATGCTCCACCCGATGCGGCTGTCATAGCTGATATGCAGGTCCCGCGCCTCTGCCGCCTCCCGGAATCTCTTGTTGTGGTAGGTTCCGCCCCGGCTGGTGTCCTGTACTCCGGCTTGGAGATTGAACAGGTGGACCATTTCATGAAGGACCGTGGCGGTCACGTTCTCGATGGGCCTGTCCAGGGTGCCCGCTCCGATGTTCAGCTCATGCCTCTGCCCGCCGTCCGCCCTCTGCCATGCCTTGGCTACGGTGACGTGTCCGTAGGCCCTGGGCGTGCTCTGGATGGTGATGACCGGCTCTTCAATGGCTCCCTCAAAATAGTGCTCATTCAAGGCCCGGAAAATCTTCTCCAAATAACCCGCCGTCCTGCTGGTCTTGATAGTCTGCTTCATCGCTCCGTCCTCCCAAAATAAAAGTTGTCGGCCTTGCCGAAATCGGCTGCGGCGATTTCGGTTGACTTCCCCTTGCGCGGAGGCGGTGCGGGGTCAAGGGGCGGAGCGAAGCGGAGAGCAAAAAAGTTTTCAGGCTCTTCGGAACCTGAAAACTTTTTTGCGGCCCTTGACGCCGCATTGCCTCCGTGCTATATCCTCCGTTGCTGCCCTTCGGCTCCCGGTCGAAACACTTCGCGCGGTGTATCACTGTGGGCCTGTCCGGGGCTGGCCGCATATATGCACGCCCTCCCCTTTCCGCTCCTCTTCGGGCCTGTGTTTCCGTCCTGGTCTGACTTGTGGGCAGGCGATAAAAAATACCGCCGTAGGCGGTGAGGCCCACGGCGGTGTAGTGATAGACTTTAGTCGGGATAGGCGGTCCAGATGTCATAGGCATAACGGGTCATGACACAACTTCCCCATCCAACGGTGTAATCTTTGCTAAGGCCTGTTTGACTTCCTGCGTCTGTGACCATGACTTTTTGAGTCGGAAGCCATGTTCCGTTTGGCCCGGTGTATACCTGGACGTGCATGAGATGGCCGTTTTCGTCCAGTTTAATCATGAGGTCGCCGGGACGGATGTCGCTCAAATTGGTTTTGCGCCATGTGACGTTGGTCTGGCTGAAAATTTCGTCACATACGAATGCCGCCCAACCGCCGCAACCGAATGTCGTACTGACTTTTCCACCATCATCACATTCGTATTGATTGGTAATTTGTTTGATGCAATTGTTGGCACCACTTCTTCCAGAATTCATACCAGCATATCCGTTGCCGAAATAGGTTCCCTTGGGATATCTGGACTTCAGGTTCTCCAGAATCTCGGTGACGTTGGCTTCGGTGATGGCCTTGCCATTGCTCAGGGTCCGGCCGGAAGGCGCCGGGCCGGGGTCGACCGGGGTCTCGGGCTTCGGGTCCACAGGGGTCTCGGGCTGCTCCGGTTCCGTGGGCGTGGCCGGTGCCTCCGGTGCAGGTTCCACGGGGGCGGTGCTGGGGGCGCTGCCCAGCTTCTGGACCATGCGGTAAATCACAACGGCGGCCTGTCCTCGGTTCATGGTGACATTGCCGCCGAAGGTCCCGTTGGCATAGCCGCCGATGATGCCCAGGGCGTAGACGTTCAGGACGGCATCCTTGTACTGGCCGGGAATCTCGCTGTAATCGGTAATTTCGGAGACAGCGGCGTTTTTCTCGGAATCGCTGGCCGCAAGTCCCCTCTGCTTCATGATATTGGTCATAAGCTGGGCCATGTCGTAGCGGTTAATCCCGGTGTTCATCGTTTCAAGGTTCATCATTGTAAAGTCGCTTTTGAAGCTGGCGCCCTCATAAACTCCGTCATAGTACAGCGCCAGATAATTCCCGGCGAAGGGGCCGTAGGTATAGAGATTATAGCTGTCGTTGTGTTTGTCGATGTCCCCGGCGTAAAACGCCCGTGACAGCATGACGCTGAAATTGCTTTTGGTGACGGTGTTCCCTGGCCGGAAGGTCCCGTCATCATAGCCGCCCACGATGCCCTTGGCGGCGCAGTCCATGACGCCCTGGTAGAACGGGTGGCCGGAGGGCACGTCAGAGAAACCGGCTGGCACTTGCGGGGCAGGATCCGTCACGGATTCAGCCGACAGAGCGGGAGCGGCACTGGAATCCGCCTTGCCGCCAATCTGCTCCGATGTTCGCGGCAAATCCGTGACCTCATCCGCCCAGGCGGGGACTGCAAGGCTGGCGCACAGGGTCAGCGCCAGAAGGAAGGACCATATTTTTTTCACTGTAACCTCTCCTTACATTATCGTGTGTCTGTTCCTGGCGGTCCAGCCCTCGGGGGTGGGGTCCTCCCGTCCCCCAGGGCTTGCGTGGGTTCCGCCAAGACGAACAAAAGCGGCGCGGAACATAATAGTCCCACACCGCATACACAGACACACCTCACGCGCTTTCCCCTTGATTCTTGACGGGAAAAGCCTTATAATGAGGATGGGTACAGTAATATACTGTTGTGTGGGAGGCCAATTCTCCCGCATAGGGGCGTTGGGGATTGCCGTCCCCTTCGCCCTGCCTTTTTGTTCATCTTGTGGCCTTATTATAAACCTGCGGGGAATGAAATGCAAGGGAAAACATGATATTTTTAAGCCCTCTGCCAGCTGACGGCAGAGGGCTTTTTTGATGTGCACTTTTCAATCCCCTCCGGGTTTCGGGATAAGAATATATAACGCTAGGACTAATATATGCGGCTAATATATACGTGTCCACGTTTATACATATTTGCACACGTTTTGAATATATGCAAGCCCTCCTGGATGCCTCCCATAGAAAAAAATTCAAAAAATTTTTTTGTTGCAAATTCCGAAAACCAAGATTTTACAACACCCTCACTTTCTGCGTTCTATCGGCGATTTCATATTTTTACCATTTTTTCAAACGCGGTCAAAAGCTGCGAAAACTGGCTAATTTATTTCGATATACGCCGTTTATCGTTGCAGATAGTTTGACTTTTCCTGTTGGCTGTGTTATTATAAGGATGCCAATGAGGCCGTAGGCGGCATGCAGTCTACGGCTTCAAAGGAAATTTGTAGAAAGGAACGTGATTAAGTTGAAGTATTTAGCGCAGTTTTTAATGTTCTGCTGGTCTACGTTCGCGGCAGGGAAGATATTCACCGTCACGGGCATTCGTCCTTGGACTGACTACCAGAGCAAGCAGCCGCTAGGCTGGATTGTCGATGTTGCGATTACCGCTGACAAGACGCCGTATAAGCACAAGGACGGGGAGACTGGCAGCAACCTCTACGAAAAACTTTCTTTTAAGTGCGTCAAGCAGCCGACGGTCGGCATCTCCGACGAGGTTGTCCCGGTCAACCCGGTCGCCACGATTTATGGAGATTATAGGAACAATCTCTCTGTGAAGTGCGACGCCGTGGTTCTCGCGTCCGCCGTGACTGCTCCGGCAGGGAAGGAGAAGAATTGACATGAGGGTGTATTCGTCGCAAGTCTCGCGGCTTAGATATGCCGCCCCCTACGCCAAGATTGGCGTCCTGGGGGCGGCCACCCTCCTGGCCGCGATGACTGTTTGGCTCCTGCGCTGGCTGGTTTTGCAGGTCCCGCAGAATTATTTTGTCAGCTCTGCCGCGATGGCTATGACGGCGGACCAGCTGCATTTTCTGGCCGCTGTCATCCTGGGCGTTGGTTCGCTCTTGTTCCTGATAGCTGCATTTGTGTTCCTGTCCACACCGGACACGGCCCGGATTCGGCAGATCATCCGCCGCGGGCTGTACTCGCCGCTGTATTCCAATCCGCTCCATTTGAAGGACGGGGAGCTGCTGCCGGTGGTACGCTGCAAAAAAAGGGGCAAGGGCACTTACGTCCTTACGATAACCGGCATCTCCAAGTCGGTGGATGAGTTGGAAAAAATTCATCCCTACCTGTCCGCTTTTCTTCGTAAACGACTGGAATATCTCGCGGTGGTCTATGTCGAGCGTTCCCCGTCCGGCGAAAGCGTTACATACCTGATTGAGGACGTCATTAAGGACAAGAGTTTGACTTATCATTCCGCAAGGAGTATGCGGCCCGGTTCGCCCTACAAGCTGACAGTACAGAGCGGTACGGAAATCGACCTGACCACCTCCGGCTCCATGCTGGCGGCGGGCAAGACCAGGAGCGGCAAGACCACGAGCGTCATCGCCCTGCTGTTGCAGGTCCTTTTACAGGGCCGGGACAGGTACGGCAGCCAAGTACTGATTATAGACCCCAAAAAAGCGGAGCTGTCCCGCCTCCCCCATGTCGTGACCCTGGACGAGGACGGCGAGGCCCGGACCATTCTTGACGCTATCAAGCGGTTTGCCCAAACGATTCGGGAACGTCAGAGGGTTTTGAACGACCTGTCGGAGGAATCCGGCGACGCGGTCCACTGGTGGGACGCCGGGATGCACCCCTCGTTCCTGTTTATTGATGAATACGTGGCCTGTCGAAGCCTGTTCCCGAAGAAGGCCGAGAAGGACACGCCTGACTATTCCCTGGCGGAATTTGATAATGTGCTCAAGCGTATTGTGACGATGGGGGCCTCGGCGGGGTGCTACGTCATCATCAGCATTGCCCAGGCCAGCGCCGGAGAGGGCGGCCTGCCGACGATGCTCCGGGACGCCCTGTCTACCCGGATTTTGTTTAAGCCGACGAAGGAGGAGGCCTCTTTCATCTGGGATGGGAAAAACCTGGAGGCGATAAGCCGTCTGCCAGCCTTGAAAGCGGGCGACGCTTGGTTCAGCTCCACGGACGGCGAGCATGACACGGTCAGCCGGGTACACTTCCCGCGCATGAAGTTCCGCGTGTACCGGGAGCTGGGGCGGCTCCTGCGGGAGTATTGCGGCGATTGACGCTACTACAGCCGCCCCCGCCGGGCGGAACGCAGAGGCGGGGGCGGCTGTGCCGAAATGAAAATCCTTGTAACCCTTGCAATGTGCCGCGCGGGGGCTTGTTATAGCGCGGCACATTGCCTGTGCGATTGTGCCAGAATAACCGATGCCCATGAAAGGAGCTGATGAACCATGGGCAAGCAAACTCCAAGATACCGGCATATGATGTACGCACAGCAGATGCGTCATCTGCCTCCGGGAATCAATACCAAAGAGGATTTAGCCCGCCACATTGAGGCGAACCTTAGACCGGAGCAGTATGCCATCATCGTCCACGACCAGGAGGTAGACGAGCAGGGCCAGCCGAAGGAAGCGGACATACACGCTATGATGTCGTTCAAGAATCCCCGCTCCCTGGCCTCCGTTGCGAAGAAGCTGGGCGACAAGCCTCAATATATCCAGAAATGGGACGGCGAAGCGAACAACGGCTATGCCTACCTCATCCACGCCACGACGAAGGCCCGAAAGGGCGGAAAGCACCAGTATGACCCGTCAGACGTCCTCGCCAATTTTGATTACGGCGCACTTCTGACCAAGATCGCCTTAGATGTGGCCCAGGTCCGGGCCGAGCGGAGCGCGAACCCGAAAGCCCTTTTGGACGCCCTGTATGCCGGTGTCACGACCAAGGAAGAAATCGAACGGCAGCTCCCCGGCTCTGTTTATGCCCGTTACCACCGCCAGATTGAGGACGTGAACGACAAGCGGCTTCAAAATGAAGCCGAAAAGTGGCGCAAGGAAATGCGAGAGAAGAACGCCCGTATTTCCGTGATATGGATTTATGGAGCGGCGGGGACCGGAAAGACGAGCCTTGCGCGGGAGTACGCTGAAAAGAAGGGACAGCCCTATTATATAACAGGCTCCAGCCGGGACATTTTTCAAAGCTACAACGGCGAACACACGATAATTATGGACGAGCTGCGGCCCAAGGTTATAGAGTACGCGGACCTCTTGCGGATTACGGACCCCCACGGGATTGATACCCAGGTCATGGCTCCTGCCCGCTATAGCGACAAGCCTCTTGCCTGTGACCTAATCATCATTACCTCTCCCTACAGCCCTAGTTTTTTTCACTGGGAAACGTTCAAAGACAAGGCGGAGGACCTGGATGGGTTCGACCAGCTTCAACGCCGGATTGCCCTTACAATTTGCATGGATTCAGATTCCATTTATGCGGTCGAGTATAACGCCACTTGGAACCAGTATGTGGTGATTCCTAATTCCGCCCGTCCAAACCCATATTCACAGGCGGCGCGGGCCGCTTCCGCCGTTGACCCGATTGACATTTACAACTCCATGTTTGCGTGAGTTGAAAATGCACTTTCAAAATTATTATTAAGGAGAAGCAAGATAAAAAAGCTCGAAATTCTTGATAAAAGGATGTTAGAGCGATGAACAAGACCAATATGAAAGCGTCCACGATTAGAAATATCAATGACCTGCCGCTTGTTTTGACAGTTTCAGATATTTCGGAAATTCTCGTTATTGGAAAAAATACCGCTTACGAGTTGGTTCGCAGCGGAAGGATTAAGAGCGTTCAGGTGGGGCGGCAAATCCGCATCCCGAAGTCGGCTCTTTTAGAATATTTAAGTTGAAAATATTGATTATCCGCCGCGTTTGATGTATAATAATAGTAGTTTTTAGTACATCTGCGCGGCGGATAAGGAGGATATATGCCGCGTACAAAATCTATGGGCCGTGCCGCCAATGGCAACGGGACCATTCGCAAGAAAACCGTAACGAAAAATGGCAAAGAGTACACCTATTGGGAGGCCCGCTGCACGGTGGGTTACGACCCCGGAACAGGAAAGCAAATCCAGAAATCCATTACCGGCAAGACGCAAAAAGAGGTTGCCCAGAAGCTAAAGCAAATGTCCCTGGACGTAGATAACGGGACCTATCAGGAACCGTCTAAAATGACGGTCGGTGAATGGCTTGATATTTGGTTGAAAACCTACTTGGGAGGCGTAAGACCGTACACGGTCTTAAATTATACCCAGCACGTCAACAACCATATCAAACCCGCCCTCGGAAAAGTGAGGCTTGATAAGCTGAACGCGCACACGGTGCAACAGTTTTACAATGACCTGGGAACTGCTCACGGAGATAAGCCTGGACTGTCGCCTAAAACAATTAAGTGCATTCACGGGATTTTCCACAAGTCTTTACAACAGGCGATTGCGATAGGCTATCTTCATTCCAATCCTACAACCGCTTGTGAACTGCCCAAAGTGGAGCGGAAGGAAATCAAGCCGCTGGACGATGAAGCGATTCGGGCCTTTATGAAAGCTATCCAGGGACACCGCTTTGAAATTATCTATCTGGTGACACTGTTCACTGGCTTGCGGCGAGGCGAGGTCTGCGGCTTGACTTGGGACTGTGTGGACCTGGACCGTGGAACTATCTTCATCAATAAACAGCTTCAACAGGTTCCGGGACAATCCGGGGAATTTCGGCTTACGCCCACCAAGAACGGCAAAGGCCGCACGATTACCGCCGCCGCTTTTGTGATAGACGCTTTGAAGCGGCACAAGGTTCGCCAGACAGAAGCACGCTTGAAAGCTGGTCCTCTCTGGCAAGAAGAAGGGTTTGTGTTCACGGATGAAGTCGGGCACCGCCTTTCTCCGAACACAGTCTATCACAATTACAAGCGGCTGGTGGCCTCTATTGGTCTGCCGGAGGCGCGTCTGCATGACCTCCGTCATAGCTACGCCGTGGCCTCGCTTCGGGCCGGGGACGATATTAAGACGGTTCAAAGCAACCTGGGACACCATACCGCCGCCTTTACCCTGGATGTTTACGGACATGTCACGGAGGAAATGAAGCGGGCCAGTGCTGACCGGATGGAGAAGTTTATTCAAAGTGTTTCCGGGGCCTAAAGGGAATAAGGGAAAAAATAAGGGAAACCGCCGGAGCAACAGGTATGAGAAAAGCCTGTAACCATTGCGGTTACAGGCTTTTTCGATGGTCCGAGTGGCGAGACTTGAACTCACGACCCCTTGACCCCCAGTCAAGTGCGCTACCAACTGCGCTACACCCGGATAAAGACACTCACTCATGTCAGCTCATATACCTTACCACACTTCGCCAGGGAATGCAAGCCCTATTTTCAAATTTCCTTCAAAAATTTTCCCCGCGCCCAGAGGCCCGCCAGGATATCCTGGCGGGCCTCATCCGATCGCGCAGCCTGGCCGTTACCCCAGCCAGCTGAAAAGCCCCTTGGGCTGCTCCTCGCCTTCCAGCAGGACGCCTGCCGCCGCCAGCATCTGGGCCGCGTCGGCCCGGGTCACGGCCTGCTCCATGGTCTGACTGCCGAAGCTCCCGGCGGAGAGGACGTTGACGGCCTCCATGTTCCCCACTGCCTGGGCCGCCCAGGAGGGCGCCGCCGCCCGGTCCGCGTACCACACGTCCAGGTCCACGTCCCCCAGGTCCAGCATCCGGTCCAGGATCGTCGCGGCCTCGTTGAAGGTGATGGCCTCGCCGCCCCGGAACGCCACGCCCTCGGCAGTGCCGCTGCCCCGGACGATGCCGTCCGCCGCGCCGGCGGCGGCGTATGCCTTGGCCCAGGTGGGGATGCTGGTATCGTCGCAGAAGCCCGTCATGGTGACGTCCGTCACCTCCCGGCCCGCCGTCTCCAGCGCCATGGCCAGGAACTCACTGCGGGTCACCGGCTGGTCCGGCTGGAAATAGTAGTGCCCCCCGATCTTCCCGCCGGTGAAGATGCCCTTCTCCGCCAGCTCCTGGGCGGCGCAGGCGGCGGGGCTGTCCTCGGTATCGGAGTAAGTGACTCCGGAGCGGGTCTTGTCGATGGTCACGCGGACCTTGGCGGGGGCGGAGGTGTGGCCCTGGCTGTCCGTCGCCGTGTAGGTGAAGCGGTCGCTGCCGGTGATGCCCTCGTCCGGCGTGTAGGTGAAGCTGTCGCCCTCGATGACCACGACGCCCTTCCGGGGCTCATCCAGCAGGGCGAAGGTCATCTCCTCGCCCTCCGGGTCCGAGGCCAGGAATTGGCCCTGCCCGGGGATGCCCCGGTAGGTGCGGATCTCCAGGTCCCAGACCTGGGGCGCGCCCTCCGCGGGGGCGGGCTCCTCGGCCTTTTTGCCGAACAGCGCCGAGGCGCTGCCCGTCAGCAGCACCGCCGTCAATGCCAGCAGGGCGGCGGCTCTTGTCAGATGGTGTTTCATAGAGAATCATCCTCCTGTATGAATTGGTACAGGAGTAGTGTTTTCCCATTCCTTGAAATTATGCGAAAAACCGCCGTCCCGGGAGAGGAGCGGCGGCGCGCTGCGGAGGTCTCGGCATGGGCGCATACGTCCGGCCCGATGGCCGCGGAGGATAGCCCGGCCCACGAGGCGTCCGGCGGCACGGCTGACTGCCGCCGCCGGGGCGCGTTTGGCGGAGGCGGCGCCGGATCTGACCATTTTGGCGGGGAGCGCCTGCTCATGTCCATCCATGGGGGAGCCCTCCTGATGGGCCGGGAGACCGCATCTGCTCCCGCAGGGCCTGGATATCGCGCCCGATCAGCGGGCGCATACTGTCCTTGTACTTCGAGAGGTCCATGCCGTCCAGCTTGACGGCGATCCGGCCCCGCAGGCCCGGCTTGTGGAGGATGACGGGGCCCAGCGCCGCCAGGCACTGCCGCACCGCCGTGGGCTTCGGGTCGTCCAGCATGGTGAGCAGCGCGTCCAGATGCCGCTCCAGCCGGTCCTCCGCGTCCCAGCGGGCCTGCGCACAGGCCAGGCGGAAGCCTCGGACCCGGACGAAGGCGCTCTTGCTGTGCAGGAGGTCGAGGAAGTCCTCGAGACAGCCGTACAGCTCGTCCGACTCCTCCGAGCGCTGTTCCAACAGGAGGAGCAGCCGGTAAGCCTCGCGGTCATCTTTGCTCTGCAGTCCGGCGATGATGTCCATGCGTCCTGCCTCCCCCTACCGTATCGGCGACCTTGCGGTCCGGCGCATCTCCGGCGAGCGTTTCTTGATGCCGGAGACCACGCCCATGGCCATGTACAGCGTGACGATGGAGGACCCGCCGTAGCTGAAGAACGGCAGGGTGATGCCGATGGTGGGCATGACGAAGAGGCACATGCCGATGTTGATGATGGTCTGGAAGATCAGGATGGACGCCATGCCCACGCAGACATAGCGGTAGAAGGGCGTCCGGGCCCTCCGGGCCACCAGGAGGATGCGGAAGATGATGAGCACCAGCAGCAGTATGATGGCCAGGCACCCGAACAGCCCCAGCTCTTCCCCCGCCGCGGAGAAGATCAGGTCCGTCTGCTTGGCGGGGAGGGACTGGCTGCTGCCCTGGGTGAGGCTGCCGCTGAGGTAGCCCTTCCCGTACAGCCCGCCGGAGCCGATGGCCAGCAGGCTCCGGGTCTGCTGCCAGCCGGTCCCCTGGGGCTCGAAGCTGTGGTCGAAGAGGACGATGAAGCGCTTGAGCATATACATCATGTCCTCCGGCACCAGATCCAGCAGCAGCACGGCGGCGACGGCTCCGCCGGCCCCGGCGAAGAGCAGCAGGAACCACCGCAGGGCGAACCCCGCCACGAAGGACATGCAGAGGAAGATGAAGATGAAGACCAGGCCGTTGCCCATATCGCGGGAGACCACGAAGTACAGCCCGCAGATGCCGAGCGTGTGCCCCGCCACGAAGAAAGCGGCGGGGAAGGACTTCAGGTCCTCCTTCTCCTCCCGCAGCCACTCGATCTGCTTGGCGAGCAGCAGGACGAAGGTGATCTTGACCACCTCGGCAGGACCGATCTGGAAGGGGATGCCGGGGAATTTCAGCCAGGCCCGGTTGCCGGTGTTGCCCGCGACGCCGAAGGGCGTGCGCAGCAGGAGGATGAAGACGATGTTGAAGGCCAGGACCCATTTCCATTTCCGGGTGATGGACTCCAGGTCCAGCATGGAGAAGAAGATATAGACGCAGATCCCCAGCGCCAGCGCCGCGCATTGGACGATCATCCGCCGCGTGCCCGTGTCGGGGGACATGTACCGGGTGGCGCTGAACACCAGCACGATGCCGTACAGCGTGGCGGTGCAGCACAGGGCCAGCAGGACCAGGTCGGCCTGCTGGATGAAATCGATGAGGGTGGCTTTCAGTCGGTTCAGCATGATCGGCTCCTTCGTGCGCGCGGGCCTGCGGGATATCAAGTGATTCTACCACAAATCAAAAAACCTGTAAACAATGGAAAATTTCTTTTTACACTCTGTTCAAACTGTGGTATACTGAATCGATCTTAGGAGGACGCGGAGAGGAGGGACGCCTGTGGAATACGTTTCCCGCAGCGAAGCGGAGACCGAGGCCCTGGGCCGCCGCCTGGCCGCCGCGCTTTCGCCGGGGGCCGTGGCCGCCTACCGGGGGGGCCTGGGCATGGGGAAGACCGCGTTCACCCGGGGCCTGGCCCGGGGCCTGGGCTATGAGGGCCGGGTCACCAGCCCCACCTTCACCATCGTCAACGAGTACGAGGGGACGCAGATGCCCCTGTTCCACTTCGACATGTACCGCCTGGAAGGCCCGGAGGACCTCTTCGGCATCGGCTGGGAGGACTACCTGGACCGGGGCGGCGTGTGCGCCGTGGAGTGGAGCGAACGGGTGGAGGAGGCCCTGCCGGAGGAGGCCGTCACCGTCGCCATCGCCCGCCATCCGGAGCGGGAGGAGTGGCGGATCATCACCATCGAAGGAGTGGGGCCGATATGAGGATACTGGCTCTGGAGACCGCGGCCAAGGCCGTCTCCGCCGCCATCACGGAGGACGGGAAGGTCCTGGCCTCCGGCTATCAGGACACCGGGCTGACCCACAGCCGGACCCTGATGCCCATCGTGGAGGGCCTGCTGAAAAATACGGGCATGACGGTCGGGGATCTGGACGCCGTGGCCGTCTCGGCGGGGCCCGGGTCCTTCACCGGCGTGCGCATCGGCGTGTCCGCCGCCAAGGGGCTGGCCTTCGCCGGGGACAAGCCCTGCATCGGCGTGTCCACCCTGGCGGCGCTGGCCCGGAACGTGGCCTTCGCGGGGGGGCTGATCGTCTGCGCCATGGACGCCCGGAGGCAGCAGGTCTACAACGCCCTCTTCGAGGCCCGGGACGGGGCCCCCGCCCGGCTGACGCCGGACCGTGCCATCGCGCTGGCGGACCTGGCGGAGGCGCTGCGGGACGATCCCCGGCCCAAGACCGTCCTGGGGGACGGCGGGCAGATGTGCTTCGACTATCTGACGGCGGCGGGGGTGCCCTGCCGCCTGGCCCCGGCCCACCTGGTGAAGGAGGACGCGGTGTCCGTCGCCCTGGAGGCGGAGGAGCTGGCCAGGGCGGGGGGGCTGGTGACGGCCCAGGAGCTGGCCCCGGTGTACCTGCGGCCCCCGCAGGCGGAAAGGCTGCGCCTGGAGCGGCAGGGCCGTTGAAAAAGGCTGGACCAAAGGGATCTTTTTATGATAAGGAGCGACTTTATGAACGGGAAAGTGCACATCATGGACCACCCCCTGGTGGCCCACAAGCTGACCATCCTGCGGGACAAGGACACCAGCGTCAAGGACTTCCGGGAGCTGGTCTCCGAGATCGGGATGCTGATCACCTACGAGGCCACCCGGGACCTGCCCCTGGCCTCCCGGGAGGTGGAGACCCCCATCTGCAAGACCACCGCCCCCACGCTGAAGGGGAAGAAGTTCGCCGTGGTGCCCATCCTCCGGGCGGGGCTGGGCCTGGTGGACGGCGTGCTCAGGATGGTGCCCTCCGCCCGGGTGGGCCACATCGGCCTGTACCGGAACGAGGAGACCCTGGAGCCGGTGAAGTACTTCTGCAAGATGCCCAAGGACGTGGCGGAGCGGGACGTGCTGATCGTCGACCCCATGCTGGCCACCGGCGGCAGCGCCGCCGCCGCCATCGGGTTCATGAAGGAGTACGGCTGCACGACGATCAAGCTGATGGTCCTCCTGGCCGCGCCGGAGGGCATCGAGCGCATCCAGAAGGAGCACCCCGACGTGGACATCTACTGCGGCGCGGTGGACGAGAGGCTGAACGAGAACGGGTACATCGTCCCCGGCCTGGGCGACGCGGGCGACCGGATCTTCGGGACGAAATGAGAGGGTAAAGGATGATGAGGCGGCCGCCGACTGGATGCCGGCGGCCGTCTCGTCCCTCGGAGGACGCGGGCCCCTCCCGCTTCAATGTTTGCGGCCGCTTTTGCGGACGACCTCCTCCATATCGAAGAGGGGGTAGTCATAGTGCCAGAGGTGGTACTCGCTCTTTTCGATAGCGGTCATCATGGTCTCACGCAGTTCGTCGGTCCGCCCCTGATCCAGCAGGGCCACGCATTCCCACATCGAACGATACAGCTTCGAGTGCAGGTCTTGGTATAGTTCTTCTTTTGTCATAAACCTACCTCCGCAGAGCAATAATGAAGTCACAGTGACTTCTCTTTCTCCTGCCATCTTAACACGACGCTATTATGAAGTCAATATTGCGTCGGAGGCATGTTTATGAAAAAAGACAAACTTCCTCACTTTACATTACGTGTACCACAGGAGCTGTTGGACAAGTTGGAGTATATTGCAAAGTTTGAAGCCCGCACGAAAAACAAAGAGCTGGAGCATATGATCCGCATACGCATCCAAGAGTTCGAGGAAGAGCATGGTCCGATCCACTTTAAGGACCTCCAGCAAATGTGAAGGCCCGGGAGCGTCTGCTCCCGGGCTTTGCTTGTCGAAAAAAGGGAAGGCCGAGCCAACGGGAAGGAAGAGTGTGTGCGGGAAACCCAGGAGGGGTTTCCTGCACCGTTCAAATCATAAGTTTTCAGAACGTTTGTGGCGTTCTGAAAACTTGCCCAGGCTGTCGAAAAGACTTTTTCGACAGCCTGGGCCCGGGAGCGTCTGCTCCCGGGCCTTTCGTTCAATCCGCGATCGTCGGCACGGCGTCCGCCGGGATGGGGCAGGTGTACCCCTCGGCGGTCTGCTCCTCGAACTCGGCCTTCGCCGCGGCCAGCAGGGCCGGGTCCTCGTAGAGGTCGATGGCCGCCGCCGCCAGGACCTTCCCGGCGTGGAGGGCCGCCCGGCGGCCGATGTCCGTCCGGCCGATGGAGACGTTCTGCCAGCTGTGGCCCGGCGCGCCGTTGGGCCACGCGGCGGCGTGGATCTGCCCGGTGGGGACCTGCCAGCTCACGTCGCCCACGTCGGTGGAGCCGGGCTGGAAGGCGTCCCCCTGGTAGAGGGGCAGGAGGAAATCGTTCATGGCGTGGCCGTGGGCCTCCCGGAGGGCCTTGACCTGCCGGGCGATGCGCCCGTCGTTCTCCGCGCCGATGCCGGGGACACAGTCGCTGCCGGGATAGGTCTTCGCCAGCGCGTCGGCCCAGGCGTGCTCCTCCGCCGAGTGGGCGGGCACGCCCAGGGCCTGGAAGTTCCGGTACAGCACGGACTCCAGCGTGTGGTTGGGAACGGTGTCCGCCAGGCCGTCGATGAACTTCTTCTCGAAGGTGGTGCCGGTCATCAGGGCCGCGCCCTCGGCGATCTTGTCCACCCGCGCCTGGAGCTCCACGGCCTCCGCCACGTGGTTGGACCGGACCATGTACAGCACCGTGGCCCTGGGCTGGACCACGTTGGGGCTCCGGCCTCCGGCGTCCGTGATGGCGTAATGGATGCGGGCCTTGCCGCTCATGTGCTCCCGGAGGAACTGCACGCCGATGTTCATCAGCTCCACCGCGTCCAGGGCGCTGCGGCCCCGCTCCGGATCCCCGGCGGCGTGGGCGGCCACGCCGGTGAAGGTGTATTGGGTCTGGATGCAGGAGTTGCTGGACCCGGTGACCACCTCGTTGGCGTCGTCCGGGTGCCAGGTCAGGGCGGCGTCCAGGCCCCGCCAGAGGTCCTCCCGGGCCATGAACGCCTTGGCCGCGCCGCCCTCCTCGCCGGGACAGCCGTAGAGGACGACGGTGCCGGGGCGCTTCGTCCGCTCCAGGTAGTCCTTCACGCCCAGGGCGGCGGCGAGGGCGCCCGCGCCCAGCAGGTTGTGTCCGCAGCCGTGTCCGCAGCCGCCGGGGACGGCCTCCTCCCGCTCCAGGCTCCCGCCCTTCTGGGAGAGGCCGGAGAGGGCGTCGTACTCCGCCAGGATGCCGACGACCGGCCGTCCCGCGCCGTAGGAGGCGGAGAAGGCCGTGGGGATGCGGCAGATGCCCTTTTCCACGGAGAAGCCCTCCTCCTCCAGCACCTTGCAGTAAAGGGCGGCGGACGCCTCCTCCTGGAGGGAGAGCTCGGCATACTCCCAGACGGCGTCCGAGACCCGGTAGACGACATCCGCTTTTTCATCGATGGCGGCGACAGCCGCCTGTTTGTTCTGGTCCATAACAGATCGCCTTCCCTTAATAGAAATGGGGACCAGGGGCTTGCCCCTGGTCTCTCTGCCAAAGGCAGAGGGATAAGATGATATCATTTTTGTGACGACATGCGCGTCACAAAAATACCTCGACCCGTTTGCCCCTGGGGCAAACACACCAGTGACCGATGTCACTGGTGGCGGGGGAGATCGAGGGGGAGCCCGCTC
>NZ_CAJUBK010000049.1 GCF_910584465.1 uncultured Oscillibacter sp. | reverse complement strand
TCATCACCATGGACGACCGCTCCGTGCAGCGCTTCGTCCGGGACTGCGACCCCAGGGATCTGGTGCTGGCCCTCAAGGCGGCCAATTCGGAGGTGGCCAACAAGCTGTTCACCAACATGTCCACCCGTATGGCCCAGAGCATCAAGGACGACCTGGAGATCACCACCAACGTCCGCATGAAGGACGTGGAGGAGGCCCAGCAGCGCATCGTCGGCATCATCCGCGGACTGGAGGAGAAGGGTGAGATCATCATCCTGAAGGGCGGAAAGGACGATATCATTGCCTAATATTTGGAAAGCCATCCTGCGCCCCAAGGCCGAGCCTTACCGCTTCCCCCAGGCGGAGGAGCTGATCCTGGAAGACGAGGAGCCCGCCGCCCCCCCGCCGCCCTCCGGCGGGGAGACGGAGGCGGGGCCGCCGGAGCTGGACGTCCGGATCGGAGCGGAGGAAGAAGGAGACGCCCCTCCCGAGGAGCCGGAGGCCGATCCGGTGAGCTTCGCCCAGATCCAGGCGGAGCAGATCCTGGCGGACGCCCGCCGGCGGGCCCAGGAGATCGTGGATCAGGCCCGGCTGGAGGCGGAGGTCCGCTCTCAGGAGCTCTATGAGACCTCCCGCCAGAGCGGGCTGGAGGCCGGGCGGGCCGAGGGCGTGGCCCAGGGCGTGGCCCAGGCCATCGAGGAGGGACGCAGGTCCCAGGAACGGCAGGCCGCCGCTCTGGCCGCCGAGTTCGACGCCTTTTTGGAGCGGGCCGGCTCCGCGCTGGACCGGCAGATGGACGACAATGTGGAAGAGCTGCGGGACCTCGCCATCGCCATCGCGGAGAAGGTGGTCTGCGTCAGCCTCAAGAGCAGCAGCGAGGTCATCTGCCGGATGATACAGACCGCCATCGACAAGCGCAAGCGCCGGGAGTGGGCCCATATCTATATCGCGGAATGCGACGCCAAGCACCTGGCCAAGGTCCCCGCCTCGCTGATGACGGCGCTCTCGGCCCTCAGCGACCGGGTGCGCATCATCCCCATGGCGGACGACGAGGCGGGCACCTGCATCATCGAGACGCCCGACGAGATCGTGGACGCCAGCGCCGCCACCCAGATGGACAACATCCGGACGCTGCTGTCCGACGCCGGTCCCATGGAGGAGGGCGTCGGCTTCGGCAGTTTGAACCTGAACCTGGGCGGCGGCGTGTGAGGCAAAAGGAGAAGCTATGTTCCGGCAAATGATCCGTCAGGTCTATAACGCGCAGACCTACAGCCTGACCGGGAAGATCGAGAATATCGTCGGGATGTCCATCGAGGCGTCCGGCGGCCGGGCGGCCGTCGGCGACATCTGCCGGATCTACAACGGCGATTCCGGCGGGCAGGTCACCGCCGAGGTGGTGGGCTTCAAGAACGACCACATCCTGCTGATGCCCTATTCCGACATGGCGGGCATCTCGGCGGGCAACTTCGTCCGCAACACCGGACGGCAGCTGACGCTGCGGGTAGGCGAGTTCCTCCGGGGGCGCATCATCAACGCCATGGGCCAGCCCATCGACGGGAAGGCCACCTTCGAGGGCGGCGAGCTCTACTGCGTCGGCGGTTCTTACATCAATCCCCTCCGCCGCCCCCCGATCCGGGAGCGGATGGAGTTTGGAGTCAAGGCCATCGATGGCATGATCACCATCGGGAAAGGCCAGCGCATCGGCATCTTCGCGGGCTCCGGCGTGGGCAAGTCCACGCTGATGGGCATGATCGCGAAGAACGTCAAGGCGGATATCAACGTCATCGCCCTGGTGGGCGAGCGCGGGCGGGAGGTCCTGGAGTTCGTCCAGAAGGATCTGGGCGAGGAGGGGATGCGCCGCTCCGTGCTGGTGGTGGCGACCTCCGACCAGCCCGCCATGCTGCGGATGAAATGCCCCAGCGTGGCGACGGGCATCGCGGAGTATTTCCGGGACCAGGGGTACGACGTGCTGCTGATGATGGATTCCCTGACCCGGTTCGCCATGGCCCAGCGGGAGATCGGCCTCGCCATCGGCGAGCCCCCGGTGTCCCGGGGCTACACCCCTTCCATGTACGCGGAGATGCCCAAGCTCTTGGAGCGGAGCGGCAATTTCGACAGAGGCTCGATCACCGGCGTCTATACGGTGCTGGTGGAGGGCGACGATACCAACGAACCGATCGCCGACACCGTCCGGGGCATCCTGGACGGCCATATCGTCCTCTCCCGCGCGCTGGCGAACAGCAACCACTACCCGGCCATCGATGTCTCCGCCAGCATCTCCCGTCTGATGGTGGAGATCGTCGACAAGGAGCACCGGCAGCTGGCCTCCCGGGTCCGGGACATCCTCAGCACCTATGAGAAGAACGCGGATCTGGTGGCGATCGGCGCTTATAAGCCCGGGACCAATCGGAACCTGGACTACGCCCTCTCGAAGATCGACGCGGTGAACGGGTTCTTGACCCAGGAGATCGACGAGGCGTTCAGCTATGGCCAGTGCGTGGAGAAGCTGAGGCAGATATTGAACTAAGGAGGGCCGCCCCCTGTGAAGAAGTTCAAGTTTTCCCTGGACACCGTCCTTTCCTATAAGGAGCAGGTCCTGGGCGCCCTCCAGGGCGAATACGCCGAGGCCATGGGCCGCGTGCGCGCCCAGGAGGCCCTGCTGGAGAAGCTGTGGCGGGAGTACCGGGACTGCAACGAGGATTACCGGGACCGGGCGCTGGAGGGCATGCCGATCACGGAGGCCCTGATGTACCAGAACGCCCTCCGGGCCAGCGAGATGGAGATCCAGCGGGAGACGGAGCGGCTGGAGGCGCTGGAGGCCGAGGCCGAGCGGCGGCGGGAGAAGATGGTGGAGGCCAAGAAGGAGACCTCTTCCATCGAGAAGCTGAAGGAGAAGAAGCTGGACGCCTATCACAAGGCGGAGGCCAAGAGCGAGGAGCTGTTCATCGAGGAGTTCGTCAGCTCCACCCGGGCCTCCCAGCCCGGCGTGGGCGCGTGAGCGCTCCGGAGAGAAGGTCCATTCGGGCGCGTGGGAGCGCCGTTTGGAGATAGATATCATACGATGACGAGGAGGTGAGATGAGAGTATGGAACAGTTGATCAACAACATGCTGGCCAACGCGCAGATGCCTCAGATCCCCCAGGTGGGGAAGAAGAGCGAGGGCGTCCAGAAGGACGGCTTCCAGAAGCTGCTGGAGCAGAAGCAGAGCGCCGATGCCCAGGCCGCTCCCAAGCCGGAGAAGACCGACGCCGCGCAGAAGCCGCAGGATGCCCAGACCAGCGAGAGCGCGAAAGGGCCCCAGGAGATCGAACAGCCCCAGCAGCCCCAGGCCGGTATGAAGGAAGGCAAGGAGCTGGAGGAGCAGATGATCCTGGCGGCCATGGCGATGCTCCAGAACCCGGTGGTGCCGGCGGAGCAGGCCGAGATGACGCCGGAGGTCCAGGCCGAGGCCGTGGTGGAGGAGATCGCCCCCCTGGTGGCCGAGACCGTGCTGGCCCCGGAGGAGCAGAGCTTCGTGCCGGAGGCCGGACAGACCGTGGAGACCACGCCGGAGAGCGGCGAGGCCCAGACCGTGGACCCGGACCTGGCGCAAGAGCTGCCCCAGACCATCGAGGCCCCGGAGGCCGCACAGGAGACCGAGGGCCGGACCGTGGAGATCGAGGCAAGGACGGCCGGCCGTGCCGAGCCCCAGGCTGCGGAGGCGGCCGACACCGAGGAGACTGCCGAGCCCCAGGGCGCGGAGGCCGAGACCGCCGTGTTCGAGGAGGTGGAGGCCGTCCCGGTGAAGGTGGGCGAGGCCCCCAAGGCCCGGGAGAGCGAGCAGCCCATGGAGGAGCAGATCGCCCCCAAGCTGGCGCAGGCCCTGCGGGAGGGCGAGACCCGCGTGGAGATCCAGCTGACGCCGGAGAACCTGGGCAAGATCACCGTCGAGATGACGCAGGGCAGGGACGGCGGCCTGGTGGTCCAGATCCACGCGGAGGACCGCGGGACGCAGGAGCTGCTCGGCAAGCACACCACGAACCTGGCCGAGATGCTCGGCCGTGAGACGGAGCAGGAGGTCCGGGTGGAAGTCCCCCGTCAGGAGGAGAGCCAGCGGCAGGACCTCTACGACCAGCAGCAGGGACAGCGCCAGCGCCGCCAGCAGGAGCAGCGCCGGGAGCCGGAGACCAGCAGCGAGGATTTCCTCCAGCAGCTGCGCCTGGGCCTGATCCCCCTGGAGGGGGAATGAGGCCCCGAGACCCCGACAGAAAGGAAGTGAACGGATGGACGCATTGATGCAGGACATCGGCGGGCTTTACGGCACCCATAAGACCAGCACCGGGAAGGACGTCACCATCGCCAGGAAAGGCAGCAACATGGACCTGGACATGACGGACTTCATCCAGCTGATGATCACCCAGCTGACCAGCCAGGGCATCGACGACACCATGGACACCTCTGAGATGCTGAACCAGATGGTGCAGATGCAGATGATCACCTCCATGGTCAACATGACCGACGCCGTGACCATGAACTACTCCGCCTCCCTGGTGGGCAAATACGTCACCGTGGGCAAGTACGGAGACGACGGCAAGCTCCAGGAGGTCTACGGGATGGTCACCGGCACCGGCACCATGGACGGACAGCAGGTCATCTTCATCGACGACGATGAGTACTATTACCTCAGCGACATCATGGCCGTCGGCAAGCTGCCCCCCAAGGAAGAAGAAGACGACAAGGAGACCGGGGACGGCGGCGAGACCGAGGGCGCCGGAGACGCCGGGAGCACCGACAAGACCGAGGGCGGCGGCTCTTCCACAGGGACGACGGGCCCCGTACAGCCCGGCGGCGAGACCACAGGCCCGGACCAGGACGGGAAGGGCGGCACATCGGAGAACAGCGGGGAGTGATCTTCCATGATCGAACGCGTGACCAGACAAAGCCAGGTGCAGCAGATACCGGACGCAGGGAAGCGGATGGCTGCCGGCGGCTTCGCTGCGGCGCTGCAGCAGGAGCTGACGAGGGCCGGGCAGGACGTCCAGTTCTCCAAGCATGCCATGACCCGCGCCGAGGAGCGGGGCATCGAGATCACCCCCATCCTCATCGACCAGATCAAGGGCAGCATGGTGCGGGCCCAGGCCAAGGGCGCCACCAACATCCTGGCGATGGACACCGAGAAGGCATTCATCATCAACGTCCCCCATGGGAAAGTGATCACCGCGATCACCCAGGACGAGATGAAAGACAGCGTATTCACCAACATCGACGGCGCCGTGTTCCTGTAAGGCTACAGATGGCAGGACCGAGTTTCGGAGGCCATCGGCCCCCGTCCGATTGACGGGGGCCGGGCGGCGCGAAGACCGAAAGGAGAACATCCCTCATGACTGGATCTATGTACGCTTCTGTTGCGGGCCTGAAGGCCCACATGCAGAAGCTCACCGTGATAGGCAACAACGTGGCGAACGTCAACACCCAGGGATACAAGAAGCAGCGGACCGTCTTCCGCGACAGCGTCTACAGCATGTATTCCGCCGGTTCCAACGGCACCACCACCGTGGGCGGCATGAACCCCTCTCAGCTGGGTTACGGCTCCATGATCGGGAGCATCGACCTGAACATGTCCTCCTCCAGCTACAACCCCGGCAACACCACGGACTGCGCGCTGGTGGGCGACGGGTTCTTCCTGGTGGGCACCAAGGACGTGGAGAACAGCACGAACCCCGAGACCTATGACCAGAACTTCTCCGCGGAGAACTTCAAGGCCCTGAACCTCACCCGCGTGGGCGATTTCGACATCGGCCCCGACAACTACCTGGTGGACGGCAAGGGCAACGTGGTCTACGGCTTCATGACCACCCGGGACACGATCACGGAGCCCGGCCCGGACGGCAAGCCGGTGACCCGCCAGGTGGTCAGCGACCAGCTGGTGCCCATCCGGCTCCCCCGCTGGGACGAGAACCACAACATCAAATACGCCCGGACGGACCTCACGGTCACGGTGGACGCGAACGGGAACAAGACCGGCACGGCGATCGCGCAGGGCGGGGCCGCCGGGCGGCTGGTGGACGATCAGCCGAACTTCCCGGGCAACACGCCTGACGGCGCGACCCCTCCTGCGGACGGCACGACTGTGGAGACCGAGTATGAGTTCGCCCAGCTGGACAGCATCACCATCGATTCCAAGACCGGCTGCATCTCCGGCACCAGCAAGGCGGACGGGAAGCCGGTGGTCATCGGCTATCTGGCGATCGGCAGCGTCACGAACCCCAACGGCGTGAGCCACATCGGCGAGTCCTATTACAAGTGCAGCGACGGCGCGGGCAGCCTGAGCATCAGCATGCTGGGCGGCGTGCAGAAGGACATCGGCCTCCAGAGCGTGGGCTATTCCCGCCTGGCCGCGGACCCGAACGCCGCGCAGGGCACCCAAACGGAGCCCCTCCCCGGCACGGACATCCTGGGCTGCGACACCGAGATGATGGTCGGCTTCCTGGAGGCCCCCAACGTGGACCTGGCCGAGGAGATCGCCGAGCTCATCACCACCCAGCGCGGCTATCAGGCCAACACCCGCATCATCACCGTCACCGACTCCATGCTGGAAGAGCTTGTCAACATGAAGCGCTGACCGGCTGGCCGGGACGCTGAATAAAATGACGGTCCGCCGGGGCGGGATCCCCGGCGGACCACGGAAGGATGGTCCATTATGATCCTTTTGACGAAGAGGAACCACGACAAATTCCTGGTGAACCACCTGCAGATCGAGCACATCGAGTGCATCCCCGAATCCAAGATCACCATGATGAACCACGATTACTATCTGGTCCGTGAGAGCATCGACGAGATCGTCCGTAAGATCGCGGAATACAACGCCAAGGTCCAAGACATCCACCGCGAGATCGTGGTATCGGACAAGCGTTGATCAAATAGACAGAATACACAGGCCGGGGCCCGGCGCCCGGCCGAGGGAGCGAGGAACTCATCCATGAATATAAACTATATCATCGGTATCGTCGGCGCGTTCGGCGTGTTCCTATTAGGCTGCGTCCTGGGGATCAACATCGGTCCCGACGCGGCGGCGGCGGAGTTACCGCTGTTCACGTTCACGCCGAAAAACCTCTGGAACTTCTTCGACGCGGCATCCATCTTCATCACCATCGGGTGTACGATCTTCGTCGTGCTGGCCAGCTTTTCCGGCGGGATGCTGAAGGCCATCCCGAAGCACTTCAAGATCATCCTGAACAACAAGGCTTACGATCCCAAGGGCTACATCGACCAGCTGGTGGAGCTGGCCCAGATCGCCCGGAAAAACGGCCTTCTGTCCCTGGAGGAGAAGGCCAACGAGCAGGCCGACCCCTTCTTCAAGCAGGCGATCATGCTCATCGTGGACGCCAACGACCAGGATAAGGTCCGGGGCATCCTGGAGAACGACATCGACTGCATGTCCGCCCGGCACGAGGAGGCCGCGGCGATGTACGACAAGGCGTCCAGCGTGGCCCCGGCCTTCGGCATGGTGGGCACGCTGGTGGGCCTGATCAACATGCTGAAGTCCATGAACCTCAGCGACAGCGGCGGAGCCAGCAGCCTGGGCACCAGCATGGGCACCGCCCTGATCACCACGCTGTACGGCTGCCTGCTGGCCCACGTGATCTTCGGGCCCGTGGCCCAGCTCCTCCGGGGCCGGGACAGCGA
The DNA here is from genome assembly GCF_910584465.1 of uncultured Oscillibacter sp. Lineage (GTDB taxonomy): Bacteria > Bacillota > Clostridia > Oscillospirales > Oscillospiraceae > Oscillibacter. The sequence goes on along the minus strand of NZ_CAJUBK010000049.1, from coordinate 8,702 downwards.
GGAGTGCCTTTGCAAGCAGATCATCGTGGAGGGCGTCATGGCCATCCAGGCCGGCGAGAACCCCAAGTCCCTCCGGGAGCGGCTCCTGACCTACATGTCCCAGAAGCAGAGGGAGCTTGGCGCTGAAGGCGGCGAGGCGAAGTGATGCGGAGCCGTCTTGGATCGAAGAGGAGGTGAGCGGCAGTGTCCAGGAGGAAAAAGTCCAGCGGAGGCGGAGGCGCCAACTGGATGGATACATACGGCGACATGGTGACGCTGCTGTTGTGCTTCTTCGTGCTTTTGTACTCCATGTCTACCATCAGTGAGGAGAACTGGAAGGCCATCGTCCAGAGCTTCAACCCCTCGGCGGTGCAGACCCCGACGGCCAACACCGGCGCGGGCGGCCCCGACGCCGACCACACCGGGGAGACCGGCATGATGCCCACACCGGAGGAGCAGCAGGAGCAGGTGGAGCAGGATATGCAGTCCCTGATGGAGGCCATCCAGGAGATGGTCGAGAGCCAGAACCTGCAGGACGCCGTGACGGTCAGCTCCGACGGAGGCAAGGTCTTCATCTCGTTCAGCCAATCGGTCTTCTTCGCGGGGGACAGTCCGGTCCTCCTGAAGGAGGCGTATCCCATCTTGGACGCGGTCACGGAGATGCTGGACGGCGTGGCGGGCTCGATCGACGAGGTCCGGGTCCAGGGCCACACCGCCCGGGTGAGGGAGGATCCCAACCGGACGGTCCAGGACCGGACGCTGGCCAGCCAGCGGGCGACCAACGTGGTCATCTACATCCAAGATCACGGCATCCTGAACCCGGCGCGCCTGGTGAGCGAGGGCTTCGGCGAGTGGCGGCCCATCGCGGCCAACGACACTCCCGAGAACCGGGCCAAGAACCGGCGGGTGGAGATGATCATCAGCGGCCGGGACATCGAGGCGGAGCTCGCCGGCGAGGCGACGCTCTCGCAGTTCGAGCAGGTCTTCGAGGTCATCGCCTGACCTTCGCCGGCCGGGACCGGCCGCAGGGCGGCGCAGTCCCGATCCGGGCAGGTCTTTGAAGTTATCGTTGACTAAACGGCCTTTGGCCAATACCATAGCAGAATAGGGGGGATGACATGGCAGACGTATTATCGCAAGCGCAGATTGATGCTTTGCTGAACGCGGTTCGAAGCGGAGACAAGGACCTGGAGCAATCCAGTGAGAACCAGGAAAAGAAGTATCAAAAATACGACTTCAGCAGTCCCCGTAAATTCACCAAAGACCGCATCAAGATGCTCAACGGCATCTTCGACAACTATTCCCGCGTGATCGGCTCCCGGCTGAACGGGCGGCTGCGCTCCACCTGCGAGATCACGGTGGAGAGCATCGAAGAACAGCGTTATTACGAGTTTTCCAATGCCCTGACGGAGGGCGATGTGCTGGGGCTGATCGATGTGGGCCTGAAAGACCAGGTGCAGGAGACGCCGGCGATGCTTTTCATCTCCACCACCACGGCGCTGAGCATGATGGACCGTATGCTGGGCGGCGAGGGCACGGTGGACGACGAGCTGGACTCCGACTACAGCTACACGGACCTGGAGCTGAAGCTCTTCGAGGACCTGGCCCAGGACATCGTCAAGGTGATGGGGCGGAGCTGGGAGAATTACGTGCCCATCAGCTTCATCTACAGCCGCACGGAGGTCAACCCCACGCTGAACCAGGTCATCGGCCTGGACGAGACGGTGGTGATCGTGGACCTGAAGATGCAGTTCCCCAACCTGTCGGGACGGATGAGCATCTGCCTGCCCGGCGAGGTCCTGACCAACATCTTCGCCGAGATCAGCCGGGAGAACCCCATCCGCAAGGTCGCGGCCGAGGACAAGTCGGAGGAGATCTTCGACAAACTGCGCGACTCCAAGCTGGAGATCATCGCGGAGCTGCCCAGCACTCAGCTGTCCCTCAGCGACATCTACCACTTGAACGTGGGGGACGTCATCGATCTTGGACAGCCTAAGGAAACGCCCGTCTTCCTGGAGATCGGCGGTTATCACTGGTTCACCGGGAAAATGGGTACCCACAAGAAAAACATGGCTGTGAAGATAGATGAAGTATGCTATCAGCTTGAGCAAAGGAGCGAGTAGACGGAATGGAGAAACTGTTATTTAGCCCGATGGAGACCGACGCCCTCGGGGAAATGATGAATATCAGCCTTGGCTCCTCTGCCACCGCGGTATCCAATCTTTTGGAGCACAGAGTCGATATCACGACACCAAAAGTCACGGCGATCAAGACAGCGGACTTCGCCCTGGGCAACCTGGAGCCCGCCATGGGCGTCGAGATCAAGTACGTAGAGGGGCTCCAGGGCAGCAACTTCATGCTGCTCAAGCGGAGCGACATCAAGGTCATCGTGGACATCCTCATGGGCGGCGAGTCGCCGGACGAGGAGTTCGAGCTCAACGAGCTGACCATCAGCGCCGTGTGCGAGGTCATGAACCAGATGATGGGCGCCGCCGCCACGGCCATGAGCGATTTCCTGGGCTATCAGGTGGATATCTCCACTCCGCAGCCGTTCGAACTGGACGATCTGGAAGCGTTCAAGCGGGAGCACCTGCCTCAGGGGGCGGAGAACATCGTCATCGTCCGCTTCTCCCTGAAGATCGAGGGGGCCCTGGAGAGCGAGTTCATGAACGTCATGAGCGTGGAGCTGGCCAAGGAGCTTTTGAGGGGCCTGGGCTTGGACAGCGAGGAGGAGGCGGAAGCCGCCCCCGCTCCCGCCCCGGAGCCCGAGCCGGAGCCTGCCCCCGCCTTCCAGCCCTCGGGCGACCCCAACCGGAAGATGAGCCAGGAGGAGATCGAGGCGATGATGGCCGGCATCGCGTCCGGCAGCATCTCTGAGCCCGCTCCGCCCCCCGCTCCCGAACCGGAGCCCTCCAACAAGAAGATGAGCCAGGAGGAGATCGAGGCGATGATGGCCGGCATGGCCGGCGGCGCCCCGGCCCCCGCTCCGACACCGGCTCCCGCTCCCGCAGCGGCCCCGCAGCCCGCCCCGCAGCCGGCTGCCCCTCAGCAGCAGCCAGGGGCCGCGGCGGCGCAGATGCCCCAGATGCCCCAGATGCCCCAGATGCCCCAGATGCCGCCTTATCCCATGCCGGATGGCATGAATGGGATGTATCCGCCGATGTATTATCCGTATCCGTATCCCTATCCGCCCCAGCCGGCCGCGGCGCCGCCGGAGCCGAAGGTGATCAATACCAAGCCCGCTCCGCTGAGGGATCTGGATCCGGCGGACGTCTTGGGGAGGGAACAGGCCCAGAACCTGGACCTGATCATGGAGGTGCCGCTCCAGGTGACCGTGGAGATCGGACGGACCCAGCGGAAGGTCCAGGACATCCTGGAGTTCTCCAAGGGGTCCCTGGTGGTGCTCGACAAACTGGCGGGCGACCAGGTGGATCTGTTCGTCAACGGCAAATGCGTGGCCAAGGGCGACGTGGTGGTGATCGACGACAATTTCGGCGTCCGCATCACGGAGATCGTCCAGGATCCCGTGATCGAACTGGCGAAAAAATAAGACGCCGGACCCAAGCGGAACAGCGAAACGGCGCTTTGAAATAATCATCAATTGGATAAGAAGGAAGGAATACAACAATGGCTAAGAAGATCCTGCTGGTCGATGACGCTGCCTTTATGCGGAAGATGATCAAAGACACCCTGAGCAAGAATGGATATACCGAGCTTTATGAGGCTGTGGACGGTGCCGATGCGGTGGAGAAGTTCGGCGAGATCGGCCCCGACCTGGTGATCATGGACATCACCATGCCCAACATGGACGGTCTGGAGGCCCTGAAGGCCATCCGCGCCAAGGACAGCAGCGCCAATGTGGTCATGTGCTCCGCCATGGGCCAGGAGAGCATGGTCATGGACGCGGTGCGCTCCGGCGCGAAGGATTTCATCGTGAAGCCCTTCAAGCCCGACCGCGTGCTGAAGACCGTCAGCACGATCCTGGGCAATCCCTGACGGGATGCTGGGGGAGGACGCGGCGGCCCTGGCCTCCTTCTTGTGGCTGATCGTCTGCGTCGTCCTGGTCCTGGGCCTGGCCTACTGGTGCACGCGCTATATCGCGGGCCGGGGGGGCTTCGGCGCCCTGCAGGGCGGACGGCGGATGGAGGTCCTGGACCGTCTGCCGCTGGGACGGGATCAGAGCGTGATCTTGGCCCGGGTGGGCGGACGGTACCTGCTCCTGGGGGCCGGGACGGCGGGGGTGACCCTGCTGGCGGAGCTCACCGCGGAGGAGGCCGCCTCCTGGGAGCCGCCTCCGGCGGGCCAGGAGGGGACGGGCTTCAAGGAGGCTTTCCTCACCATCATGAAACAGAAGGGGCGGAGGTGAATCGGAGTTGCCGGAAGGGCTTATCAATGTGAACGGCGAGAACGTGCAGGCGCTGGAGATCATCTTCCTGATGACGATGATCACGCTCCTGCCCTCTCTCGTGGTGATGATGACGTCCTTCGCCCGGTTTGTCATCTCCTTCTCGTTCCTGCGCAGCGCCATGGGCACCCAGCAGACACCGCCCAACCTCGTGCTGATCGGACTGGCGCTTTTCCTGACCTTTTACACCATGTCGCCCACCATCACCCGCATCCAGGAGGAAGCCTATGAGCCCTATCGGGCGGAGGAGATCTCTCAGGAGGAGTTCCTGGAACGGGCCGCGGTGCCCCTGGCCGAGTTCATGGCCCGGAACACCAAGATCAGCACCTTGGAGATGTTCTGCGACATGGCCCATGTAGACATGCCGGAGGAGGTCAACGTGGACACGGTGGTGGAGACGCTGCCGCTGCGGATCATCGTGCCCTCCTTCGTGACCTGCGAACTCTCGAAGGCGTTCACCATCGGACTGCTGCTGTACATCCCCTTCATGCTGATCGACATCGTGGTGTCCTGTACGCTGATGTCCATGGGCATGATCATGCTGCCGCCGTCCATGATCTCCGCGCCGTTCAAGCTGCTGCTGTTCGTGACCCTAAACGGGTGGGAGCTGCTGTTCTCCACCCTGGTGCGGGGCTTCCATTAGCGGAGGGCTGAGGGATGGATACGGGAATGATAACCGACGTGATGCGGGACGCCGTGGGCGTGGTCATCAAGCTGGGCGGGCCCATGCTGATCTTGAGCATGGCGGCCGGCGTGGTGGTGGCCGTCTTCCAGGCGGTGACCCAGATCCACGAGCAGACCATCGGCTTCATCTTGAAGGTGGTCATCATCGTGGGAGTCCTGCTCCTCTCGGGCGGCTGGATGCTGACGACGCTCCAGGAGTACACCCGGGAGATCTTCGACCTGATGACGCGGATCTAGCGGAGGCGCCTTATGATAGACGAGGGGGCCCTGACGCTCTTTTTGCTGATCACGGCCCGGATGAGCGGCTTCGTGGGCTTCAACCCCCTTCTGAGCCGCCAGAATTTCCCCGCGCCGTTCAAGGCCGGGTTCACCCTGGTCCTTTCCGCCTTCACCTATTCGGTGGTGGGGGGACGGGTGGAGCCGCCTTCGGGCGTCCTGCCCCTGGCGGCGTCGATGCTGCTGGAGGTGGGCGTGGGGTTCATCCTGGGGCTGATCGTACACTTTTTCTTTTATATCCCCCAGCTGGCGGGCCTGGCCATCGACACCCAGATGGGCATGACCATGAGCCAGATCTACGACGCCGGCTCCCGGTCCAACATGTCCGTGACGGGGACGCTGCTGAACACCCTGATGATCTTGCTGTTCTTCGCCGGGAACGGCCATCATACACTGCTGCGGATCATGATCACCTCCGGCGAGGTGGTGGGGTACGGCCGCGTCGCCCTGGGGAACGACGTCACCGAGCTGGCGCTGGAGCTGTTCATCGAGTGCACGGTGCTGGCGGTGAAGCTGGCCATGCCGGTGCTGGCGGCGGAGCTGATCGGCCAGCTTGGGATGGGCGTCTTGATGAAGGTCATCCCCCAGATCAATGTGTTTTCCATCAATATCGAGTTGAAGGTCCTGGTCGGCCTGGCCCTGCTGCTGACGCTGATGCTCCCGTTCAGCGAGTTCTTGCTGGAGGCGGAGCAGACCATGCTGGGCAGCCTCCATGACATGCTGAGGCTGATGGCCTGAGACCGTGCGCACGCCCAAAGGGGGGATGACCGTTGGCGGAGGGTTCTAAGACCGAGAAAGCGACCCCAAAAAAGCGAAGAGACGAACGGAAGAAGGGCAACGTCTTCCTCAGTCAGGACGCCGTGGCGGTGGTCACGCTCCTTGGTTCCTTCGCCATGTTCTGGATGATGTCCGGGAAGATCGCGGAGCAGCTGGCGGGGTTCATGCGTTTTTGCTTCGCGGAGTGCGACCTTTCCGGGGGCATCGTCATCGGCGACGCGCTCCGGGAGATCATGATGCAGGCCCTGGGGATGATGTCGCGGACCGTGCTCCCGATCACCCTGGTGACGGCGCTGTGCGCGGTCGTCGCGACCTTCGCCCAGACGAGGCTGCTGGTCAGCAGCGAACTGATGAAGCCGAAATTCAGCCGCATCAACCCTTTGGAGGGCTTCAAGCGGCTGTTCTCCCTGAAAAGCGCGATCAATGCTTTGAAGGGCATCCTGAAGATCTGCATCCTCATGGTCATCGTCTATATCAGCATCGAGGGCATGTTCCATGAGAGCGCGAAATATCTGTACGTGGACCTGCGGGCCTCCTCGGCCCACCTGTTCTCCAGGGGCATGAGCATGATCGTCAAGGTCGGCATCGCCTTCATCGCCTTGGCCGCGCTGGATTTCCTGTACCAATGGTGGGATTACGAGCGGCAGCTGCGCATGAGCAAGCAGGAGATCAAGGAAGAATACAAACAGCTGGAAGGCGACCCCCAGATCAAGTCCAAGATCAAAGAGATGCAGCGCAAGCGGGCACAGAGCCGCATGATGCAGCAGGTGCCCCAGGCGGACGTGGTCATCCGGAACCCCACCCATTTCGCCGTGGCCCTCCGGTACCGCCCGGACGAGGACGCCGCGCCCATCGTGCTGGCGAAAGGCATGGATGAGCTGGCCCTGCGCATCGTGAAGGTGGCGGAGGAGAACAAGGTGCCCACCATCGAGAACGTGCCCCTGGCCCGCGCCCTCTATGCGGACGCGGAACTGGACCAGGAGATCCCGCCGGAGCTGTACAACCCGGTGGCGGAGGTGCTGGTCTACATCTTCCGGCTGAACGAAGACCATAAGTTAGTAAAATAAATTTGCCGCTCCATCCAAAGGATAGAGGGAGGACAGAGCAGTCCGGCGCGGAGCGCGCCGGGGCGGGAAGGAACATGCGGGACAGGAGGTGACCGGCGCTTGAGAAGGATCCTTGACAATGCAATATCCCTCGCCGTCGTGGTCATCGTCCTGTTCTTGATCATCCCCCTGCCCACGCCCCTGCTGGACATCCTGCTGGTGGTGAACATCGGCTTGTCCGTCATGATCTTGATGATCACGATGAACATCTCGGAGGCCCTGGAGTTCTCCATCTTCCCATCCTTACTGCTGATCACCACGCTGTTCCGATTGGGACTGAACGTCTCCACGACGCGCCAGATCCTCTGGCACGGCTACGCCGGCGAGGTCATCCAGAACTTCGGCGGATTGATCACCGGCGGCAACATCGTCGTCGGCGTGGTCATCTTCCTCATCATCGTGCTGGTGCAGTTCATCGTCATCACGAAGGGCGCCGAGCGCGTGGCCGAGGTCGCCGCCCGGTTCACCCTGGACGCCATGCCCGGCAAGCAGATGGCCATCGACGCCGACCTGAGCTCCGGGCTCATCGATGAGCAGGAGGCCAAGGAGCGGCGCTATAAGATCCAAAAAGAGGCCGACTTCTACGGCGCCATGGACGGCGCCACCAAGATCGTCAAGGGCGACGCCACGATGTCGATCATCATCACGCTGATCAACTTCATCGGCGGCACCGTCATCGGCATGGTGATGAACGCCGGGACCTTCTCCGACGTCATCTCCCGCTACTCCATCGTCACCATCGGCGACGGCCTGGTCTCCCAGCTCCCGGCGCTGATGATCTCCACCGCGACGGGCATGATCGTCACCCGGTCCGTGTCCGAGGGCAGTTTGAACAAGGACGTCATCGGCCAGTTCAAGAACCAGCCCCGGGCCATCATGACCACCGGCGTCATCCTGCTGTTCCTGGCGGCCATCCCCAACACGCCCCATCTGGCCCTGGCCATCGGCGGCGGCCTGCTTTTGGGCGTGGGCTGGTTCGTCAGCAGCCGCATGGAGCGGGAGCGGCAGGAGACCGCGGCCCTCCAGGCCGCTGCGGAACAGCAGCAGGCCAGCGCGGAGGCCGCGCCCAGCGAGACCGACTATTACAAGGACATCAACAACGTCTACAACCTCCTCTCGGTGGAGCCCATCGAGATGGAGTTTGGATACAGCCTCATCCCCATGGTGGATGAGAGCCACGGCGGCAAGCTCATCAGCCGCATCGTCATCTTCCGCCGCCAGTATGCCCAGGACATGGGCTTCGTCTTCCCCTCCATCCGGCTGCACGACGCCTCGTCCCTGGGGACGAACCAGTACGTCATCCGGATCCGGGGCGAGGAAGTGGCCCGGGGCGAGATCCTGGTGGACTACTACCTGGCCCTGGAGCCCGCCAACCCCCTGGGCGAGATCGACGGCATCGAGACCATCGAGCCCGCCTACGGCATCCCCTCCCGGTGGATCCTGCCGGAGAACAAGGAGATGGCGGAGATCTACGG
>NZ_CAJUBK010000048.1 GCF_910584465.1 uncultured Oscillibacter sp. | reverse complement strand
CCTCCACCCTGACCAAGGCCGCCATCTTCGGCGCGGACGCCAACTGGGGCCGGGTCCTGTGCGCCATGGGCTACTCCGGGGAGGAGTTCGACCCGGACAAGGTGACGGTCCGCTTCGCCAGCGCCGCCGGGGAGGTCCAGGTCTGCGCCCAGGGCCGGGGGCTGGACTTCGATGAGGACCTCGCCAAGAAGATCCTCACGGAGCACGACGTGGAGATCGACATCACCATGGAGGAAGGCGCGGCCTCGTGCACCTGCTGGGGCTGCGACATCACCTACGACTATATCAAGATCAACGGGGATTACCGGACATGAGGGGGGGCGGACGCTATGTCTTCCCATGAACAGCAGGCCCAGACGCTGGTCGAGGCCCTGCCCTATATCCAAAAATACACCGGCAAGACCATCGTCATCAAATACGGCGGCAACGCCATGACCTCCGACAGCCTGCGCCGCTCCGTCATGACGGACATCGTCCTGCTGACCCTGGTGGGCATCCGGGTGGTGGTGGTCCACGGCGGCGGGCCGGAGATCTCCGCCATGCTGAAGATGATCGGCCATGAGTCCAGGTTCGTGGACGGCCTGCGGTACACGGACGCGACCACGATGGACGTGGTGCAGTCCATCCTCTGCGGCAAGGTCAACAAGGACCTGGTGGCCCAGCTGGGCCGCTTGGGCGGGAAAGCCGTGGGCCTGTGCGGCCTGGACGGGGACCTGTTCCAGGCCGTCCGGCTGGACGAGCGGTACGGCCTCGTGGGCAGGATCACCGGCGTGGACCCCTCCACCGTGGAGAACGCCCTCCAGGCCGGGTATATCCCCATCGTATCCACCGTGGCCCGGGGCGTGGACGCGGACACCGCTTACAACGTCAACGCGGACACCGCCGCCGCAAGGTTAGCGCAGGCCCTGAGGGCGGAGAAGCTGATCTTGCTGACGGACGTCCGGGGCCTTCTGCGGGACCCCGGGGACGAGGAGACGCTGATCCATGTGGTCCGCACGGAGGAAGTGCCGGGGCTGGTGGACGAGGGCGTCATCTCCGGGGGCATGATCCCCAAGATGCAGTGCTGCGTGGACGCCGTCCACGGCGGCGTGGAGCGGGTCCACATCCTGGACGGCCGCATCCCGCATTCGATCTTGATCGAGCTGCTCTCCGACGAGGGCATCGGCACCATGATGAAAAAGGAGGAGCATTGAGCCATGACTTCGGAACAGATCAAGGGCCTGACCCATCAGTATGTGATGAACACCTACGGACGCTTCCCCGTGGTCCTGGACCACGGCCAGGGGGCCACCGTCTACGATCCCGAGGGGAACGAATACATCGACTTCACCAGCGGCATCGGCGTCACCGCCCTGGGCTATGGCTGCCAGCCCTGGGTGGACGCCGTCACGGCCCAGGCCAAGAAGCTGGGCCACACCTCCAACCTCTTCTACACCGAGCCCCCCGCCAAGCTGGCGGAGCTCTTGTGCAAACGCACCGGCGAGAGCTGCGTCTTCTTCGCCAACGGCGGCGGCGAGGCCAACGAGGGCATGATCAAGCTGGCCCGGAAGTACAGCTTCGACAAATACGGCCAGGGCCGTTCCACCATCGTCACCCTGAAGAACTCCTTCCACGGCCGGACCATCACCACCCTGGAGGCCACGGGCCAGGAGGTGTTCCACAACTACTTCTTCCCCTTCACCCAGGGCTTCCGCTACGCCGAGGCCGACAGCCTCGAGGCCCTGAAGGCCGAGGACAAGGGCGACGTCTGCGCCGTCATGCTGGAGCTGGTCCAGGGCGAGGGCGGCGTGCTCCCCCTGGACAAGGGCTATGTCAAGGCCGTGGAGGCGCTGTGCGCGGAGAAGGACTGGCTGCTGCTGATCGACGAGGTCCAGACCGGCGTGGGCCGGACGGGCACGCTGTTCGCCTTCCAGCAGTACGGCATCCTCCCCGACGTATGCTCCTTCGCCAAGGGCATCGCCGGCGGCCTGCCCATGAGCGGCATCATGGCCAATGAAAAGTGCAAGGACGTGCTGGGCCCCGGTATGCACGCCACCACCTTCGGCGCGAACCCCGTGTGCGCCGCCGCGGGCCTGGTGGTCCAGGACATCCTCAGCGACGCCTTCTTGAAGGAGGTCCAGGAGAAGGGCGAGTATCTCCGCGGGGGCATCGAGGCGCTGGGCCTGCCCTGCCTGGGCAAGACCCGGGGCCTGGGGCTGATGATCGGCGTGGCGGTCAAGGACGGCTATACCAACAAGGAGATCGCTGGCGAGCTGATCGCGAACGGCCTGCTGGTCCTCACCGCCGGCCCCGGCCTGCGGCTGCTGCCGCCCCTGGTCATCACCAAGGAGGAGATGGACAAGGGCCTGGCCATCATGAAGAAGGTCTTGGCATAAGCAGGAGACCATGGGATGATAAAAGTGAGGCCCGGCGCGTCCCGGGCCTCACTCTTGATTTGACGGAGGGATGAGCGATATGGACCAAAAGCACTTTTTGAAGCTGCTGGACTTCAGCCCGGCGGAGATCGGGCAGTTCCTGGACACGGCGGCAGACCTCAAGGCCAAGAAAAAAGCGGGCGTCCCCCACAGGTATCTGGAGGGGAAGAACGTGGCGCTGATCTTCGAGAAGACCTCCACCCGGACCCGGTGCGCCTTCGAGGTGGCGGCCCGGGACCTGGGCATGGGCAGTACATACCTGGGGCCCACCGGCTCTCAGATCGGCGTGAAGGAGTCCATCGCCGACACCGCCCGGGTGCTGGGGCGGATGTATGACGGCATCGAGTACCGGGGGTTCGGGCAGTCCATCGTGGAGGAGCTGGCGGCCCACGCGGGGGTCCCGGTGTTCAACGGGCTGACCGACGAGTTCCACCCCACCCAGATCCTGGCGGACTTCCTGACCATCCGGGAGCACTTCGGGGCGCTCCAGGGCGTGAAGCTGGTCTATTTGGGGGACGCCCGTTTCAACATGGGCAACTCCCTGATGGTGGGCTGCGCCAAGATGGGCATGGACTTCGTGGCCTGCGCCCCAAGCGCCTACCTGCCGGACCGGGCCCTGACGGAGACCTGCCGGGCGGCAGCGCAGGAGACCGGGGCCTCCCTCTCCTTTATCGAGGACCCCATGGAGGCGGTCAAGGACGCGGACGTGCTCTATACGGACGTGTGGGTCTCCATGGGCGAACCGGCGGAGGTCTGGGAGGAGCGCATCGCCGCCCTGGGCCCCTATCAGGTGACGAAGGCCCTGATGGACGCCGCCGGGCCCCAGTGCCGCTTCATGCACTGCCTGCCCGCCTATCACGACCATGAGACGAAGGTGGGCCGGGAGATGGGCGAGCGCTTCGGCCGGGAGGCCATGGAGGTGACGGACGAGGTCTTCGAGTCCCCCCGGTCCATCGTCTTCGACGAGGCGGAGAACCGGATGCACACCATCAAGGCCGTGATGTACGAACTGATGAAATAAGCGCCCCGCAGGTATATTTTTCCCGGCGGCCTGGAAAACTGGAACTATCGATCTGCAATACACAGGAGGTTTGTGAGCGAGATGGTGAAAGGTATCTCCAGGAGAGTGGTCGTGGTGGACTCCCCCGACCAGCGGTTTTTTGAACAGGCGATCTTCATCGTGCGCAACGACGCCGCCGGAGAGGGCGTGACGTCGAAGGAGCTGGTGGAGGAGGCCCGCCGGGTGGCCCGGAACTACGCCGGGGGCGACCACGGGAGGTTCAGCCGGGCATGGCGGGACCTGAGCCCGGCGGTCTATACCCTGATGGGCGCGGCGGCGATCGGACTGCTGTGGCTCATCGTGGCGCTGATGTGAGCAGGCAGGGGCGCTCCTCCCTCGGGAGGGGCGCCCCTGTTCAGAGCGTCGAAAAAGCAGTGGAGCTTACATCGACGGGAGGGAAGGGATCCACGGGAGGGGCCCAGGGAGGGCCCCTCTTGTTTTTACAGCCGGATCGTCTTGGTCGCCACGGCCTCCTGGAAGGCCCGGTCGTGCTCCACGAAGAGCATGGTGGGCCGGGACTGCTCCAGCAGCGCCTCGATCTGGAGGCGGGCGTCGATGTCCAGGAAGTTCAGCGGCTCGTCCCAGACATACAGGTGCGCCTGTTCGCAGAGGCTCTGGGCGATCAGCACCTTCTTCTTCTGGCCCTCGGAGTAGTCCGCCAGGTCCCGGTCGAACTGCTCCCGGGAGAGGCCCAGCTTGCGCAGGATGGCCTTGCACCGGCTCTCGTCCAGGCCCCGCGCCCGGATGGACTCCGTCAGGCCGCCCCGGAGGGCGGACGTGTCCTGGGGCACGTAAGAGATCTTCAGCCCCGCGGCCAGGGCCAGCTCCCCCGTGTACCGGATGGGCCCGCCCAGCAGCAGCTTCAAAAGGCTGCTCTTGCCGCTGCCGTTGGGGCCCTCCAGCGCCGCCCGCTCGCCCTGCTCCAGGGAGAAGGACAGCGGTCCGCAGGCCCGGCGGTCCCCGTACCAGATCTCCAGCTCCGAACAGCGGACCGATACCCTGGCGTGGTGGTCCAGGGGGGAGAGCTTCAGCGCCTCCGCCGTCTCCCGGTCCTTCAGCAGCCCCGCCTTCTCCTCCAGGGCCTTCTCCTGCCGGGCGGCCAGGGACTTGGCCCGCTTCATCATCTTGGCGGACTTATGGCCCACGAAGCCCTTGTCATAGGCCCCGATCTTGGACGCCTCCACCCGGTCGGACCAGAGGGAGGTCCGTGCCGCCGCCTGCCGCAGGCGCTTGACGTCCTTGCGGAGGCGTTCGTCCTGGGCCTCCTCGGACCGCTGCCGGCGGTCGAACTCCTCCTGCCAGGTGGAGTAGTCCCCGCCCTGGACCTGGATGCCCGAGCGGTTCAGGGACAGGATGTGGTCCACACAGCCGTCCAGGAAGCGGCGGTCGTGGGACACCAGGATGAAGCCCCTCTGCCGCCGGAGGTAAGCCGCCGCCAGCTCCCGCCCCCGGGCGTCCAGATGGTTCGTGGGCTCGTCGATGAGGGGGAAGCGGCCCTGGCGCAGGAACAGCGCCGCCAGGAGGACCTTGGTCCGCTCCCCGTTGGAGAGGGTGGAGAAGGGCCGCCAGAGGGCCTCCTCCTCCACGCCCAGCGCCGCCAGCTCCTTGGGGAAGCGCCAGCTCTCCGCATCGGGGCACAGCTCCTCCAGGACCTGTGCCGTCATGCGCGCCGGGTCCGGGACGGGGGAGGGGAAGTAGTCGAAGGGGACGGAGGAGGCCAGCGTCCCGCTGTCGGGGGCGTGCTCCCCCAGCAGCAGCCGGAGGAGGGTGGTCTTCCCCCGGCCGTTCCGGCCGATGAGGCCCAGCTTCCAGTCGGTGTCGATCTGGAAGGAAGCGCCCTCGAAGACGGGGTAGGGACTGCCGGGATAAGAAAAGGTCAGGTCTTTCGCCTGGATCATAGACATACGCGTCATCTCCTTGCCGTGAAAAGATGAAGACCGCGGGAAGACCTCCCGCGGCCCGTCACAGCACGACATGAGCCGCCCCAAAAACGGGCGGCAGGACGGTATGGCGGAAGGGCTGGGAACGAGAGGACTTCTCCGCGCGGCGGCACGCTGCCGCCCCGGCCCCGCACATGGCGGCGCCGGGAACCAAAGGACTTGGTTTTCAGCAGGAAGTCATTCTCACGTTCCCACCCCTTCCAATCTGTTCAGGGGGAGTATATCACGGCTTGGCCCCGCCGTCAAGCTCCTCGGCGCCCAAAAGCTGATCCACGGATACCCGCAGCACCCGGGCGAAGATCAGGAGCTCATAATCGGGGACGAAGCGGGTCCCGATCTCGATCCGGCTGATGCTGTCCCGCTCCAGCGTCACCCCGGACAGCTGCATCCTGGCCGCCAGATCCTCCTGGGTCAGGCGGCGCTTCTTCCGGGCTGCCCGGATGCGGTCCCCGGAGATGTTCTTTTTCCCGTTGTAATCATAGATCTTCATCAGGATCCTCCCTCCGTCATTCGCTAAAGTTCAGAATTTTTCTTGACTTTAGCATGTCCGGAGAGTATCCTTGTGTTAAACATCAGAATTTGGCCGGTATTCCCCGGCCGGACGCCTGCCCCGGGGGGACGGGAGGCACGGGATCGAAAATTTAACGTTTTATCTCTTGACTTTCCCCCTGGTGGAAGGTGTATCCTGATACAGCAGATTTCGAAGGCGCCCCGGCGGGAGAGCCGGAGCGGGAAAGGGAACGACATGAAACAGAAGATCCAGACCCTCAGTGCGCTGCTGCTGGCCCTGGCCTTGAGCCTGAGCCTCTCTGTCCCCGCCCTGGCGGCGGAGCAGGACGGGGCCGCCGGCGCCAAGGCCGCTGCCGAGGCCGCCATGACCTACGGCCAGGCCGCCCAGATCGCCTGGGCGGTATGGCAGGACGGGGAGATCGCGGAGAGCGGCAGCAGCGTCCCGCCGTCCTCGGAGGCTCCCGCCGGCGGCAAGGACCTCTATGGCGTGGGATCCGTCAGCAAGATCTACACCACCGTGGCCGTGATGCAGCTGGCCGAGCGGGGGGAGCTGTCCCTGGACGAGCCGGTCACCGCCTATCTGCCCGCGTTCAAGATGGCGGACCCCCGCTATCAGGACATCACCGTCCGGATGCTGCTGGACCACTCCTCCGGCCTGATGGGCTCCAGCATGAGCAGCGCCCTGCTCTTGGAGGACGCCAGCACCGCGGCGGCGGACCGGCTGCTGGACGTGCTGGCCGGGCAGCGGCTCAAGGCGGATCCCGGCGCGTACAGCGTTTACTGCAACGACGGGTTCACCCTGGCCGAGCTGGTGGTGGAAGCGGTCTCGGGCATGGACTTCGAGGCGTACCTCCAGGAGAACGTCTTCGCCCCCGCCGGGCTGGAGGAGACCTATACCCCCGCGGGGATCCTGGGCGGGGACGCCAGGGACCGGGTCGTCGATGCCTACCAGGCGGGGGAGAGCGGCCCCATGCCCATGGACTGCCTGGGCATCGTGGGCGCCGGCGGGATCTACGCCACGGCGGAGGACCTGGCCCGCTTCGGCGGCGCGCTGACGGGCGGGGAGCTGCTGGGAGGAGCCTCCCTGGACGCCATGGCCGCGCCGGAGTACGCCAGGGGCCTCTGGCCGGAGGAGGGCCCGGACGCGCTGGCCTTCGGGCTGGGCTGGGACAACGTGGAGTGGTATCCCTTCGCCCAGAGCGGCATCACCGCCCTGGTGAAGGGCGGCGACACCCAGTATTACCATGCGGGCCTGGTGGTCCTGCCGGAGCATGATCTGGCGGCGGCGGTGGTCAGCTCCGGCGGCGTGTCCACGTACGATGAGCTGGCGGCCTCCATGATGCTGGTGGAGGCGCTGGAGGCCAAGGGCGTGGAGGTGGACCAGACGCCGCTGGCCCTGCCGGAGGCCGAGCCCGCCGCCATGCCCGAGGAGCTGACGGAGCTCTCCGGCTATTACGCCTCGCTGTATACCTACAAGATCGACGTGGCGAAGGACGGGGAGCTGACGCTGCACTACACGACCATGCCGGGCGTCCCGGACCAGGTCTTCACCTATCACAGCGACGGCTCGTTCCGGGACGAGGAGGGGACCGCCGCCGTGTACCTGGTGGAGGAGGACAACGGCCAGACCTATCTCCGCCAATGGACCTTCACGGATCTCCCCGGCCTGACCGGCCTGCCCGGGAACAGCTATACCGCCATGAAGCTGCCGGAGAACGAGATCTCCCCGGAGCTCCAGGCCCTTTGGGACACGCGGATGAGCGAGACCAGCGTGGTCCCCGTGAACGAGCGGTACAGCTCCCAGGTGTACGCCGTCCTCGGCGCGGCCATGGCGGCCGAGGCGGCGCAGGACGTCCCCGCGCCGGAGAGCGTCCCGGGCTACACCGGGTCCATGAAGATCGTGGACGAGGACCATGCCCAGTACGCCCCCCAGATCCCCGGCACCGCGGGCCGGGACGGCGTGGACGTGACGTTCCGCCGGGACGGGGACGGCGTGCTCTGGATGGAGCAGTCCAATGGCAGCGTGGCCATGGATCTGGAGGCGGTGCCGGAGCTCTCCATCGGGAAGGATGGCCGCGCCGCCTGCACGGTCGGGCCGGACGGCTATGCCCGCTGGTATAAGATCGGGGCCGGCGCCGCCGGGAAGACCATGACGGTCCAACTGCCGGAGGACGCCGGGTTCTGGGTCTACGACAGCGAGGGCGGCATCGCGGCCTCCTCCGTCCTGAGGGGGGACCGTTCCGTGGAGCTGCCGGAGGACGGGCTGGCGGTCTTCGCCGGGGATCCCGGCGCAGCGTTCCGGATGACGTTCCGATAAGCCCGGGAGCGGGCCTTGGATCGATACCGATAAGGGATGGAAGAGATGAGGAGGCCCTCCGCCAGCGGCGGAGGGCCTCCTTTCAGAATGTCAAAAAAGTAGGGAGGACTCCATCGACGGGAAGGAGGAGCGTTACGAGAGGGACCCAGGAAGGGTCCCTCTCGTTTTCGATAAAAAAGTTTTCAGGACTTTCAAAAAAGTCCTGAAAACTTGCTCAGGCTGTCGAAAAGACGTTTTCGACAGCCTGGGGCCGCCCGTCATACGGGCGGCCCGGACTCGTCCAGGTCGATGGAGATGTGCTCCGTGCCGTGTTCGTCGAACTCGTCCAGATAGGTGTCGATGCGTTCCATGAGGGCCCCGTAGTTCTCCCGCGTCAGGGGCTCGCCGTCCAGGTCCCGCAGGGCCAGCTCCTCCGCCAGGATCTCATAGAAGACCACGTCCTCATAGTTCTCGATGGCCTCGTGGATGCCGCCGTTGGCGAAGGCCCGGGAGGGGATCAGCTCCCCCTGGTACAGCTCTACCAGCTTCTTCATGCCCAGGCGGAGGCAGTGGGAGAAGATCAGGCTCTCCACCTGGTCGTATTCTTTGATGCGGTCGTCCTCCCTGGTGGAATTGAGCACCCAGTTGCCTATGTAGACCAGGTCCAGCAGATAGCGGTACTGTCGTTCCGTCAGCTCGATTTTCATGGCGATGCCCCCTCCTAACGGCGCCGATGGCGGCGGATCTTTGCATACGGCTTGATTATAACAGACCGGGAGGGAAAATTCCAGATAAAAAAGAGGGCAAAAAGACTAAAATCTGTCTTGCGGCCAACGGGCTCTCATAGTATAATACATAACTCAGAGCGATTTGCGCCGGGAGGCCCCTCCGGCCTCCTGGATGAGAGGAGTGACGGCAATGGATACACGTCCCATCGGCGTGTTCGACTCCGGCCTCGGCGGCCTGACGGCGGTGCGGGTCCTGCGGCGCATCCTGCCGGAGGAGGATCTGATCTATTTCGGCGACACCGCCCGCGTCCCTTACGGAGGCCGCTCCCGGGAGACCCTGCTGAGGTACGCCCGGCAGGACCTGCGCTTCCTCCGGTCCTTCGACCTCAAGGCGGTGGTCATCGCCTGCGGCACCGTGTCCACCACCTCCCTGGACACCCTCCAGGCGGAGAACGACCTGCCCATCGTGGGCGTGGTGGAGCCTGCCTGCCGCCGGAGCCTGGCGGTGACGCAGAGCCGCCGGGTGGGCACGATCGCCACCCTGGCCTCCGTCCGCTCCGGGGCCTATGAGGCGGCGCTGCGGCGGCTGGACCCGGAGGTGGAGGTCTTCTGCCGGCCCTGCCCGCTGTTCGTCCCCCTGGTGGAGAACGGGCGCTTCCGGCCCGGGGACGTGGTCATTGAGACCGTGGCGCGGGAGTACCTGGCCCCCGTGCTGGAGTGGGGGGCGGACACGCTGATCCTGGGCTGCACCCACTATCCGCTTTTGGAGGACGTGATCGCCCAGATCTGCGGGCCGGGGGTCGCCCTGGTCTCCGCGGGGGAGGAGTCCGCCTTCGAGCTCAAGCGCCTGCTCACATCCCGGGGGCTCCGGGCCCCGTCGGGGCGGCGGGGGTCGGCGGAGTTCTACGTCAGCGACCGGGCGGAGGATTTCGAGGGCGTGGCCTCCCTGTTTTTGCAGGAGGACATCCATCACATGGCACGGAGGATCGACATTGACCAGTATTGAGACGAACAGGCTGCCCGTCCTGCTGACCATCCGGGCGGAGCAGCGGTACGAGGACATGGAGCCCGACGGCGTGGAGCTGATGACCGAGGGCACGCTGGAGCCGGTGGAGGGGGGCGGGCTGCTCCTGTCCTATCAGGAGAGCGCGCTCACCGGCCTGGAGGGCACCACCACCACCTTCGAGGTCCGGGGCCCCCGGGTCATCCTGACCCGGACCGGGGGCGTGAACTCCCAGATGGTCTTCGAGGAGGGGAAGCAGCACACCTCCCTCTATGAGACCCCCTTCGGCGAGCTGGCGGTGGACATCCAGACCCGCCGCCTCCGCCACAGCCTGACGGAACAGGGGGGGCTGATGGATCTGCAGTACTCCATCTCCGTGGACCACTCCGTCACCGGGCGGAACGCCTTCAAGATCCGCGTCAGGCGGAAGCATGAGGCCCGGAGGGACGGGCAGGACTGATACGAAAGACACCGAGAAGAAAGAGGTTGTTTCCATGACGAACATGATCCAAAGCGCGAAGGACCAGGCCGCGGCCCTGGCCATGGCGGCCTATCGGGCGGCGGCCGCGGACGGGGCCCTGCCCCAGGCGGAGGTCCCGGCCGTCCCGGTGGAGATCCCCCGCGACGCCGCCAACGGCGACTTCACCACCACCTTTGCCCTGGCGGCTTCCAAGGCCCTGCGCCGGCCTCCCCGGAGCATCGCCCAGGCCCTGCTGGAGCACCTGGAGCTGGAGGGGAGCTATTTCGCCTCCGCCGAGATCGCCGGGCCGGGCTTCCTGAACCTGCGCCTGAGCGGGCGCTGGTACGAGGAGGTCTGCGCCGCCGTGGAGCGGGAGGACGGGGAGTACGGCCGCTCCGACATCCTCAAGGGCCAGAAGATCATGGTGGAGTTCGTCTCCGCCAACCCCACCGGCCCCATGCACATGGGCAACGCCCGGGGCGGCGTGCTGGGGGACACCCTGGCCTCCGTGCTCTCCGCCTGCGGGGCGGAGGTCAGCCGGGAGTTCTACGTCAACGACGCCGGGCACCAGATCGACAAGTTCGCCCGCTCCATCTACGCCCGGGCCATGCAGCTCACCGTGGGGGAGGACGCCTATGCCTTCCCGGAGGACGGCTATCAGGGCGACGACATCCGGGAGCTGGCGGAGGGCTTCCTGGCCCAGGCAGGGGGAGGCTTCCCCGGCGGGAAGGACGAGGCGGCGTGGATGGACGCCATGGCGGAGTACGGCCTGTCCGTGAACCTGCCGAAGATGGAGGCGGACCTGCGGCGCTACAAGATCGAGTACGACACCTGGTTCTATGAGTCCAGCCTCCACAGCAGCGGGGCGGTGGCCGAGACGGCGGAGCGCCTGCGCGAGGCGGGCTGGACCTATGAGAAGGACGGGGCCCTCTGGCTCCGGACCGCCGACATCCTGCGCCAGCAGCTCCGCAAGGCCGGGAAGGGGGAGGCGGACATCGAGAAGCTGGACCTGAAGGACGACGTGCTCCGCCGGGCCAACGGGTTCTACACCTATTTCGCCGCCGACATCGCCTATCACCGGGACAAGTTCGAGACCCGGGGCTTCGACCGGGCGATCGACGTCTGGGGCGCGGACCACCATGGCCATGTGGCCCGGCTGAAGGGCGCGCTGGACGCCCTGGGCCTGGACGGCTCCGGGAAGCTGGACATCGTGCTGATGCAGCTGGTGAAGCTGCTGCGGGACGGCGAGCTGGTGAAGATGAGCAAGCGCACCGGCAAGGCCATCTCCCTGCGCGACCTGCTGGACGAGGTGCCGGTGGACGCCGCCCGGTGGTTCTTCAACGCCAAGCCGGACACCCAGATGGACTTCGACCTGGGACTGGCCGTCCGGGAGGACTCGGAGAACCCCATCTACTACGTGGAGTACGCCCACGCCCGCATCTGCTCCCTGGTGGAGAAGCTGGCCCGGGAGGGGCTGGCCGTCCCCGCTCCGGGGGCGGCGGACCTGAGCCTGCTGACGGCGGAGGCGGAGCGGATGCTCATCAAGCAGCTCGCTGCCTGGCCGGACACCATCCGCGCGGCGGCGCGGGCCTACGACCCCTCCCACGTCAACCGCTACCTGATGGAGCTGGCGGGCCATTTCCACCGCTTCTATACCGCGTGCCGCATCCGGGAGGAGGCCCCCGCCCTGGCGGCGGCCCGGCTGCGGCTGGCGGACGACGCCCGCATCGTGCTGAAGAACGGGCTCGCCCTCATCGGCGTGGACGCGCCGGAGCATATGTGAAGATCCGGGGCCGCGCCGGACCGCGCGGCCCCGCGCGCCCCCGGGCGTATCATCTCCCTGGTCCCTGCATATACTGGAGGGGCGGCGTTCGGCCGCGACTTTTCCTGCGGGGAGGCTGGGGCCATGGAGCGGAGGCTGTTTTTCTGGGAGCTGGGGGGCTTCCTGTTCACCGGGGCGCTGGGGACCCTGCTCCATTTCGTCTATGAGTGGAGCGGCGGCAGCATGCTGGCGGGGGCCTTCTCCGCCGTCAACGAGTCCACCTGGGAGCACATGAAGATGCTGTTCGTGCCCATCTTCCTGTGCTCCGTGGTCCAGGTCTGCCTGACGGGGCGGAACTATCCGGACCTGCCGGCGGTCCGGGCCGTCAGCGCCCTGACGGGGCTGGCGCTGATCCCGGTGCTGTTCTATACCTACACCGGGATCCTGGGCCGGGACGTGGTCTGGGCGGACATCGCCATCTTCTTCCTGGCGGACCTGGGGGCCTTTTCCCTGGACTTCGCCCTGCTCCGGCGGGGGCGGCTCTCCTCCGGCTGGCAGCAGATCCTGGGGCTGGCGGTGCTGTGGGGGCTGGCGTTCTGCTTCGTCTGGTGCACCTTCCGCCCGGTCCGCCTGCCCCTGTGGCAAGATCCGGTGACGGGGATCTATGGCATCCCGTGAAAACGCCCGCCCGGGCGTTTTTCGTTTATTTACATTCCCCGGCTTGACCGCCGGGCCATCGGGGGAGTATAATGAGAGGACATATCCAAGGATCGGAGGATCGCTTATGACAGCCGGTGAACGAAGACCCGTCGCGCCCTTCTACGCCGTGGCGGCGCTGTGGCTGCTGGGCGGGCTGGCCCTGCCCTTGTATACGGATACGGGCCTGATCCTGATGGCCCTGGTGTCGGCGGCCGTGTTCTTCCTGACCGGCCGGCTCTGCCGGGGCGCGGGGACCGTGGCCGGGACGGAGGGGGAGGCGAAGGCCGCATCGAAGGAGGGGGCCGCTCCCCCCGCCGGGGACACGGAGCTGGACAGGATGCTCCGGGACGGGGACCTGGCCCTGCGGGAGATGGAGCGCCTGGACGGCAGCATCGCCGACCCCGGCGTCTCCGCCGACATCGTCCGGCTGCGGCAGGTCTCGGCCAAGATCTTCCAGGCCGTGAAGGACGACCCCGCCAAGCTGCCCCAGATCCGGAAGTTCATGGACTACTACCTGCCCACCACCTTGAAGCTGCTGAACGCCTATGACCGCATGAGCGGCACGGGGGTCTCCGGCGAGAACATCGACGGGACCAAGACCAAGGTGGAGGACATGCTGAAGACCATCGTCAAAGCCTTCGAGAAGCAGCTGGACGCCCTCTTCGGGGCCGACGCCCTGGACGTCTCCGCCGACATCCAGGTGATGGAGACCCTGCTGGCCCGGGAGGGGCTGAAGGAGCCGGAGATGAAGGCCGACGCCGTCCAGGCCGACGGCACGGACATCCGGCTGGAGCTGTGAGGCTGTGAGGAGGATAACATCATCATTGGAGGAGATCGAACATGACAGAAGATAGGATGCCCGAGCTGACCCTGGACCCCGATGCCGCCCAGCAGGCCGTCTCCATCCCCGCGCCGGAGCTGACCCTGGAGCCCGCCGCAACGCCCGCCGCCCCGGCGCCGGAACAGCCGCAGCCCGCGCCGGTGGAGCTGGACGACTCCATGCTGTCCGAGGCGGAGAAGAAGGCGGTGGAGGAGTTCTCCAAGAAGATCGACGTGATGGACTCCGACCTCATCCTCCAGTACGGCGCGGCGGCGCAGAAGAACGTGGCGGGCTTCTCCGAGAGCGCCCTGGCCTCCGTGCGCACCAAGGACCTGGGGGAGATCGGCAAGTCCCTGTCCGAGCTGGTGGTGGAGCTGAAGGGCTTCGGCGAGGAGGAGGAGAAGAAGGGCCTGTTCGGCCGGCTCAAGAAGACCGGGAGCCGGCTGGAGGTCATGAAGGCCCAGTACGCCAAGGTCGAGGGCAACGTGGACAAGATCGCCCGGGAGCTGGAGCAGCATCAGGTGACGCTGCTGAAGGACGTGGCCATGTTCGACCAGATGTACGAGCTGAACCTGAAATATTACAAAGAGCTGACCATGTATATCCTGGCCGGGAAGAAGAAGCTGGCGGCGGTCCGGGCGGACGAGCTCCCCGCCCTCCGGGCCAAGGCCGAGCAGACCGGGGCCCAGGAGGACGCGCAGCGGTACAACGACCTCCAGCAGATGTGCGAGCGGTTCGAGAAGAAGCTCCACGACCTGGAGCTCACCCGGATGATCTCCATCCAGATGGGCCCCCAGACCCGGCTGCTGCAGAACAACGACACCCTCATGGTGGAGAAGATCCAGTCGTCCCTGGTGAACACCATCCCCCTGTGGAAGAGCCAGATGGTGCTGGCCCTGGGCATGGAGCACAGCCGTCAGGCCACCGCCGCCCAGAGCGCCGTGACGGAGATGACCAACGAGCTGCTGAAAAAGAACGCCGACATGCTGAAGATGGGCACCATCCAGACCGCCAAGGAGGCGGAGCGGAGCGTGGTGGACATCGAGACGCTCCAGCACACGAACCAGCAGCTGATCTCCACCCTGGACGAGGTGCTGGGCATCCAGCGGGAGGGCGCGCAGAAGCGCAAGGCCGCCGAGGCGGAGCTGGGCCGCATCGAGGGCGAGCTCCGGGCGAAGCTGCTGGAGCTGCGC
Organism: uncultured Oscillibacter sp.; assembly: GCF_910584465.1. GTDB lineage: Bacteria > Bacillota > Clostridia > Oscillospirales > Oscillospiraceae > Oscillibacter. The sequence goes on along the minus strand of NZ_CAJUBK010000048.1, from coordinate 1,638 downwards.
AAGTGAGTCAGGGGAGCTCCCGGGCGACGGAGAAGGCGGCCAGGAACATGGCCTCCAGCTCCAGCATCTGGTGCTCCTGACAGGCGTCCTGGTATTTCCCCAGGATCTCCAGCTGCTTGGGGGAGAGGTCCTGCCTGAGGGCGGCCAGGTTCCTGGCCTCCACCTGCTCCGCTTCCTCATAGCTCCGGCAGTCCACGTGCCCCGCGAGGCGCCTGGACTTCGTGAATCCATACAATAGTTCCATAAGATCGTTCATGGGAGAGTCCTCCTATATACAAGATATAGGTATATTAACATACCTGATTAAGGTCTGTCAAGAGGTGTGTCATGGAAATGCTTGCAAAGCGTCTGAAAGGACTGCGGGAGGACCGGCGGATGTACCAGCGGGAGCTGGCGAAGATATTGGGCATGTCCTTCCGGGGCTATCAGAACTACGAGACAGGCCAGAGCGAGCCGAAGCTCGCGACCCTGATCGCCATCGCGGACTACTATCGAGTATCCATCGACTACCTGGTGGGCCGGACGGACGATCCGGACCTCCATACCAGCGGCACAGAGGGATGAGCCTATGAGATTGCTGAAAAAACGCCCCGTGGCGGCGGTCATCATGGTCCTGGCGATCCTGGCGGGCATCGGCCTGGGCCGGGCGAAGCGGCCCGCCGAGGCCGCCCTGACCGGGGACTTCCTGTACCTCGTCCACAACGAGGGCGGCGCCGTCACGCAGGACACCGCCGCCTACATCGAGGCCATGAACGCGTCCCTCTTCGCCCAGACCGGGGCCCAGATCGCCGTGGACGTGGTGCGGACCACCGGGAGCGCGGAGATCGGGGCCTATGCCGAGGAGACCTTCCGGGAGCTGGGCGTCGGGTCCCGGGAGCGGGACAACGGATTGCTGCTGGTGCTGGCCCTGGAGAACGAGTACAACGGCGCGCCGGACGGGGACTATTACCTGGCCTGGGGCAGCGGCTTCAGCTCCGGTCAGCAGGAGCGGCTGGAGGACATCCTCTACGGCACGCTGGAAGATCCCTTTGCCGCCAAGCGGTACGACGACGGGGTCCGCCGCACCTTTGACGCGCTGGTGGCTTATCTGGAAGACCTCTACCGGGTCGATGTCACTGCCGCGCCGCCCTCCCCGGAGGTGACGGGGAACTACCAGACCATCTCCGGCGGCTATCGGTCCACCGGCGGGGCGGTGGCCGTCGGGGCCGTCGTCACCGGGCTGGTGACGCTGGTGATCGTGCTGTTCCTCCTCTGGGTGGTCCTGGACGGGGTGCGCTACCGCCGCTACCGGCGGCGGTATTACGGCCCCACGGTCATCGGCGTCCCGAGGCCGGTGTACTACCCCGTCTTCTGGGGCCGTCCGAGACGGCCCCGGCGGCCCCCGCCGCCTCCCCCGCCCAGGCGGCCCCCCAGAGGGCCCGGCGGCGGCTTCGGGCCCGGCGGCTTCGGCGGCGGCTCCTTCGGGGGCGGCACGGGGAGGCCCCGCTCCGGCGGGGGCTTCGGCCCCGGCAGCTTCGGAGGCGGCAGCTTCGGCGGCGGCGCGGGCCGGGGCGGACGTCCCGGGGGCTTCGGCGGCGGCTCCTGCGGCGGGGGCGCAGGCCGGGGCGGCTTCGGCGGCGGCTCTTTCGGGGGCGGCGC
>NZ_CAJUBK010000047.1 GCF_910584465.1 uncultured Oscillibacter sp. | reverse complement strand
CTGCTGATCGGCATCCCCGGCAAGTCCAACGCCTTCGCCATCTCCCGGCGGCTGGGCCTGCCGGAGGCGGTCATCGCCGCTGCCCAGGAGCAGATGAGCGGGGACAGCGTCCGCTTCGAGGATATCCTGACCCAGCTGGAGGCGAAGCGCCAGGCGCTGGAGAAGCGGGACGCGGAGTCCGACCGGCTCTTCCGACAGCGGGAGGAGGACGCCCGCAAGGCACGGGAGTTCCGGGAGCAGATGGAGCGGGCCAAGGAGAACGCCCGGAGCCGGGGCGAGGCCGAGGCCAAGCGCATCCTCCGGGACGCCAAGGCCGCCGCGGACCAGACCTTCAGCGAGCTGGCGGCCCTGCGCCGCCTCCAGGCCCAGGCGGATCCGGCCCGGGACATCAACGACGCGCAGGCGGCCATCCGGGCCGGGCTGAACCAGGCGGAGGACCGCCTCCGCGCCGGGAAGGACGCCCCGCCCCCCATCCCCAAGCCCAGCCGTCCCATCCAAAAGGGCGATCTGGTGGAGCTGCCCGGCGTGCGCCAGCCCGCCGAGGTGGTGTCCGTGGGGAAGGACGGGACCCTGCAATTGAAGTCCGGCATCTTGAAGATGAAGGCGAAGGCCGATGAGGTCCGCCTGATCGAGGACGATGAGCGCGCCGCGCGGAAGCCCAAGCCCGCCCCCTCCTCCGGCGGCGCCCGGGCCCTGCGTCCCGCCGCCAGCCGGGAGCTGGACATCCGGGGCATGGAGACCCTGGAGGCGGAGGGCGTGGTGGAGGGCTTCCTCTCCGCCGCCGTGATGGGGAAGCTGGAGTCCGTCACCATCATCCACGGCAAAGGCACCGGAGCCCTGCGCAAGGCCGTCCACGACATCCTCCGGCGGAACAAGGCGGTGAAGAGCTTCCGCCTTGGCGTCTACGGAGAGGGGGAGACCGGCGTCACCGTGGTGACGATGAAGTAGATCGGGGAAGGGGCCGTAGGGCCGATCCCCCTGCGGCCGGAGCAGGATCTTCCCGAAGGGCCCGCCTATCCAGGCGGGCCCTTCAAAATTTTTCGTCGGATCGTTGCAAGGTCGACCAAAATTTGCTATACTATCTCCACAATATCACGACATTGAGGTGACGATCATGCAAAAGCTCGAAAAGCAGTTCCATATCGCCTGTACCGCCGGCGACGTCGGCCGCTACTGCATCCTGCCCGGCGATCCCGGCCGGGTCCCCGCCATCGCCGCCTACTTCGACGATGCCAAGCAGGTGGCCTATAACCGGGAGTACAACGTCTGGACCGGCACCCTGCTGGGGGAGAAGGTCACCGCCTGCTCCACCGGCATCGGCGGGCCCTCCGCCTCCATCGCCATGGAGGAGCTCCATAAGTGCGGCGCGGACACCTTCATCCGCACGGGCACCTGCGGCGGCATCGATGTGGACGTCCAGTCCGGCGACATCGTCGTCGCTACCGGGGCCATCCGCTATGAGCACACCAGCTTGGAGTATGCCCCCATCGAGTTCCCCGCCGTGGCGGACTTCGGCATCGTGGACTGCCTGGTCCGGGCCACGAAGGCCCTGGGCTACCCCCTCCATACCGGCATCGTCCAGTGCAAGGACAGCTTTTACGGCCAGCACGATCCCGCCGCCTCCCCGGTGTATTACGAGCTCCAGCAGAAGTGGGAGAGCTGGAAGCGCCTGGGGGTGAAGGCCAGCGAGATGGAGTCCGCCGCGCTGTTCGTGGTGGCGGCGGCGCTGGGATGCCGCTGCGGCTCCTGCTTCCATGTGGTGTGGAACCAGGAGCGGGAGGCCGCGGGCCTGGATCAGGAGATGAGCGAGGATACCAGCACCTCCGTCCGGGTGGCCGTGGAGGCGCTGAAGCTCCAGATCGAGGCCGACCGGGCCGCGGGGAAGTGACGCACGGGTTATCCTATCATCTTTTATAAAGACAATAAGGAAGCGGACTGCCGGGCGGCAGTCCGCTTCCTCGCGCAGGGGGCTCACTGGATGCCAAGCACCTTGTAATCCTGGTCCTCCACGGCCTTCTTCAGCGCCTCGTCCGCCAGGGCGGCGGAGAGGGTCACGACGGCGGTGCCGCTCTCGTGGCTGACGGCGGCCCCGCTGACCTCCGGCAGGGCCTCCAGGGCCTTCTTCACACGGGCCTCGCAGTGGCCGCACATCATGCCCTCGATCTTCATGGTCTTTTCCATAGTTGGCTCCTCCTTGATTTGTTTGGGATGTTTCCGCTTTTTATCCTTTTTCCCGTCCCGCAGGTCGAACAGGTTCAGCCGCAGGGCGTTGGAAACCACGCAGAAGCTGGAGAGGCTCATGGCCGCCGCCCCGAACATGGGGTCCAGCGTCAGCCCCAGGGGGATGAGCAGCCCCGCCGCCAGCGGGATGCCGATGGTGTTGTAGAAGAACGCCCAGAACAGGTTCTCATGGATGTTGCGCAGGGTGGCCCGGCTGAGCCGGATGGCGGCGGGCACGTCGGAGAGGCGGCTCTTCATCAGCACCACGTCCGCCGCGTCGATGGCCACGTCGGCCCCCGCGCCGATGGCGATGCCGGTGTCCGCCCGGGTCAGGGCCGGGGCGTCGTTGATCCCGTCGCCCACCATGGCGACCTTGCCCTGCTCCTTGAGCCTGCGGATGACGCTCTCCTTGCCGTCCGGCAGGACCCCGGCGATGACCTCGTCCACCCCGGCCTGCTCCCCGATGGCCTCGGCGGTCCGTTGGTTGTCCCCGGTGAGCATGACGACCCGGATGCCCATGTTTTGAAGCTCCCGCACCGCCTGGGGGCTGTCTTCCTTGATGACGTCCGCCACGGCGATCACGCCCAGCAGCATGCCGTCCCGGCTGAAGAACATGGGGGTCTTCCCCTGGGCGGACAGCGCCTCGGCCTTGGCCTGGGTCTCCCGGGACACCGCTGCGCGGGTGCTGATGAAACCGTGGTTCCCGCCGCTGAGGGCAGCCCCGTTCCATTTCCCGGTCAGCCCGTTCCCCGGGAGGACCTGGAAGTCCGTGACCTCCTCCAGAGGGACCTGCTCCTCCTCCGCTTTCTGGAGGATGGCGCGCGCCAGGGGGTGCTCGCTCTTCCGCTCCAGAGCGCAGGCCAGCCGCAGCAGCTCCTGCTCCCCATCGCATAGCCCCTCCTCCGGGAGGATGTCCGTCACCTTGGGCTCCCCCTTGGTGATGGTGCCCGTCTTGTCCAGGGCCACGATCTCCGTCCGGCCCGCCGCCTCCAGGGACGCGGCGGTCTTGAACAGGATGCCGTTTTTCGCGCCCATGCCGTTGCCCACCATGATGGCCACAGGCGTGGCCAGTCCCAGGGCGCAGGGGCAGGAGATGACCAGCACGGAGATGCCCCGGGCCAGGGCGAAGCCGGCGGTCTGGCCCAGCAGCAGCCAGACGAGGGTGGTCACGGCGGCGATGGAGATGACCACCGGGACGAACACGCCGGAGACCTTGTCGGCGATCTTGGCGATGGGGGCTTTGGTGGCCGCCGCGTCGCTGACCATCTGGATGATCTGGGAGAGGGTGGTGTCCTCGCCGACACGGACCGCCCGGCACTTGATGAACCCGCTTTGATTCGTGGTGGCGGCGGAGACGCTGTCCCCGGGGGCCTTGTCGACCGGGATGCTCTCGCCGGTCAAGGCGGACTCGTTGACGGCGCTTGCGCCCTCGACGACCACGCCGTCCACCGGGATGTTCTCGCCGGGGCGGACCAGGAAGACGTCGTCCTTCCGCACCTGCTCGATGGGGACCGTCACCTCCCGGCCCTCCCGCTCCAGCACGGCGGTCTTGGGGGCCAGCTTCATCAATCCCTTGAGCGCGTCGGTAGTCCGGCCCTTGGAGCGGGCCTCCAGCATCTTGCCCACGGTGATGAGGGTCAGGATCATGGCGGCGGACTCGAAGTAGAACTCCATCATGTACCCCATGACGGCCTCCATGTCCCCCCGGACCTGGGCCCCGGTCATGGCGAAGAGGGCATAGGTGCTGTAGACGAAGGCCGCCGAGGAGCCCAGGGCCACCAGGGTATCCATGTTCGGCGCCCGGTGCCAGAGGCTCTTGAAGCCGCTGACGAAGAATTTTTGGTCGATGACCATCACCGCCGCGGTCAGCAGGAGCTGGAGCAGGCCCATGGCCACGTGATTGCCGCGGAAGAAGGCGGGGACGGGCCAGCCCCACATCATGTGCCCCATAGAGAAGTACATCAGCACCAGCAAAAAGCCCAGGGACGCGATGAGGCGGCGCTTCAGCAAGGGGGTGTCGCGGTCCGCCAGCGCGTCCTCGGCCGCGGCGGCGGATCCGGAGGGAGCGGCCGTCCCCGCGCCCTTCCTGGACGCGCCGTAGCCCGCCTCCTCCACCGCCGCGACGATCGCGGAGGCGGAAGCCGTGCCCTCCACGCCCATGGAGTTGGTCAGCAGGCTGACGGAGCAGGACGTGACCCCCGGCACGTTGCCCACCGCCTTTTCCACCCGGGCGCTGCACGCGGCGCAGCTCATGCCGGTGACGTTGTATTGTTCCATAGTGGACCTCCTTTGCCGAATGATATATCGGGATATTATGAAAGTTATTTCATAAGCTTTTGCAGGGTGGCCAGCAGCTCGTCCACGGTCTCGTCCTTCCCCTCCCGGATGTCCCGGGTGACGCAGGTGCGGATATGCTCGGACAAAAGCTCCTTGCTGAAGGCGTTCAGCGCCGCGTTGGCGGCGGCCACCTGGGACAGGATGTCGGGGCAGTAGGCGCTGCGTTCCACCATGCCCCGGATGCCGCGGATCTGGCCCTCGATGCGGCTGAGGCGGTTGATGAGGCGCTTGTACTCCTCCTCGGAGCGTTCCTTGGTCTTATGGCACTCACAGGTCTCCATAGTGGCCTCCTTATGTTCGATACCCCGTGGGGGTATCTTGATAATATACCCCGGAGGGGTATTTGTCAAGAGGAAAATGACCGGCGGGGAGGGGCCCTCCCGCACCGGCCGGTTTCATGAGAGCGGATCAGACTTTGGGGAGCTCCTCCAGGGAGGCGAAGCGGTAGCCCATGTCCTCCCACTTGGTCAGCAGCTCGTCCAGGATGTCCGCGTTGGTCTTGGACGTGGAGTGCAGGAGCACGATGGCCCCGTCGTGGATGCGGGGGAGGAGCTTGGCGTAAGCCTGCTCGGCCGTGGGCTGGTTGTCCACGTACCAGTCCACGTAGGCGAGGCTCCAGAACACCGTCCGATAGCCCAGGGCGTGGGCCTGTTTCAGGTTCTCCTCGCTGTACTTCCCCTGAGGGGGCCGGTAGAAGCGGGGCAGCTCCTGCCCGGTCGTCTCCTGATAGAGGGCGGCCAGGCTGTCCAGCTCCTTCTGGAAGGCCGCCTGGTCGGAGATGGCGGACATGTCGGGATGGTGATAGGTGTGGTTGCCCACGATGTGGCCCTCCTGGGCCATGCGCCGGATGATGTCCGGAGCGGTCTCCACCATGTTCCCCACCACGAAGAAGGCGGCGGGAGCGTGGTGCTTTTTCAGGGCGTCCAGGATCTTCTCCGTATAGCCGTTCTCATAGCCGCAGTCGAAGGTGAGGTAGATGACCTTGTCGCTGGTATCGCCCAGGAACCAGGCGTCATGCTCCGCCAGCTCCTCCGCCGAGGCGTTGCCCACGGGGGACTGGCCCTCGTTGGGGAAGGAGAGCCCCCAGTTGTCCGCCGAGGCGGGGATGATGGCGGGGGCGGCAGCGGGGATGGACTTCCCCTGCAGATAGAGCATCGCCGCCAGGAAGAGGCAGGGGAGCGACAGGATGAGCGCGCCGCGGATACGCTGAAGCATAAGGCACCTCCATGAAAGATCGTTCGATGATGTTCGTCATCACTCAGCATATCCGAAAACGGCCGGTTCATCGGTTGAAAAACCTGCCGGGAAATGTTATATTTGGAGTATCCAGATCTTGAACGACAGGGGGAGACAGATATGGCGAAGCAGAGGAGCCGGTCGAAGACGAAGCAGCAGCTGACGCCGAAGCAGATGGCGGTGGTGCTGCTCTTGTGCGTCGCGGCGGCGGCAGTGCGGTGGTATCTCCAGCCGGAGCCGGTCTCCCTGGAGGATATCCCGGCCTATGGCGGCGCGCCCTATGTGGAGCTGGAGGGCAACGAGCCGGGCTTCACCAAGGAGGAGATGACCCTGGAGGTCTTCGAGGAATACAGCGAGCTGGACGCCCTGGGCCGCTGCGGCGTGGCTTACGCCAATATCTGCCCGGAGCTGATGCCCACGGAGGAGCGGGAGAGCATCGGCAATGTGAAGCCCACCGGCTGGATCTCCGCCAAATACGACTGCGTGGACGGGAAGTACCTCTACAACCGCTGCCACCTGATCGGGTTCCAGCTGGCGGGGGAGAACGCCAACGAGTGCAACCTCATCACCGGCACCCGGTATCTGAACGTCACGGGGATGCTCCCCTTCGAGAACGAGGTGGCCGATTACGTCCAGCGGACCGACAACCACGTCCTCTATCGGGTGACGCCGGTCTTCGTCGGCTCCGAGCTGGTGGCCCGGGGGGTCCAGATGGAGGCATACTCCGTGGAGGACGCCGGGGAGGGCGTGTGCTTCAACGTCTTCGCCTACAACGTCCAGCCGGGAGTGGGCATCGACTACGCCACCGGCGAGAGCTGGCTGGAGGAGGACGCGGCATGACCAGGCTTTGGGAGCGGTTCGACCGGATCGTCGTATTCGACACGGAGACCACCGGCGTCGAGTTCGGGAGGGACCGCATCATCGAGATCGGCGCCGTGGCCCTGGAGGACGGGGCGGAGACGGACGGCATGGACCTCTTCCTCCGCCTGCCGGAGGGATGGCGCCTGGATCCCTTCATCACGCGCCTGACCGGCATCACGGAGGAGCGCCTGGAGGCCGAGGGCGTGGGGGATGAGGAGGCCGCCAAAGCCTTCGCCGCCTTCCTGGAGGGGGCGGAGCGGCCCTTGATCGCGGCCTACAACGCCCAGTTCGATCTGAACTTCCTGTTTTTCCTGCTCCAGCCCTGGGGCCTGGGAGGCGTGCTGAAAGCGCCCCGGTTCCTGGATGTGATGACGGTCTACCGGGACCGGCGGGATCATCCGCACAAGCTGTGCGATGCCATCGAGGCGTACCACCTGGAGGACAAGGCGGTGAACAGCCACCGAAGCCTCGACGACGCCCGGGCGGCGGCGCTGCTGCTGGAGGCCATGGCGGAGGAGAAGGACGATCTGGAGCGGTACATCGACCTCTTCGGCGTGCATCCGAGGTACGGGAGGTCCGGACGGAAGATCGCCTCCGTGACCTACCGGGTCCAGCCCTATGAGCGGGAGAGGCCGCTGTATGAGCTGGGATGACCGGGATGCGGGATGATAAGGGAAAGGGGGAGCGCCCGGCAGGAGCCGGGCGCTCCCTCAGCCTGTCGAAAAAAAGCCGTTTCGACAGGCTGGGCAAGTTTTCAGGACGTTCAAAAAGGTCCTGAAAATTGATCGATCGAAAACGAGAGGGGCCCTTCCTGGGTCCCTCTCGTAACTCGCTCCCTTCCCGTCGGGGAAGTCTCCCTTATTTTTTTGACACGCTGCTCTTCAGCCTTGGAGGGCCCTCAGATACGCCTCCGCCTCCCTGGCGGTGTTGACCAGGTACCGCATGGCCTCCACGGGCCATCTCCCCACGGCGGTCTCCCCGGTGACCATCACCGAGGCCGCGCCGTCCAGCACGGCGTTGAAGATATCGCTGACCTCCGCCCTGGTGGGGACCGGGGCCTGCTCCATAGAGGCCAGCATCTGCGTCACCACCATGAAGGGCCGTCCCGCGTCCCGGCAGGCGGCGGCGATCCGCTTTTGCAGGGCGGGGAGCTCCCAGAGGGGGCCGGAGTTGCCCAGGTCCCCCCGGGCGATGACGATCTCGTCGGCGGCGGGGATCAGCTCCGCCAGCTTCGCCATGCCGTCCCGGTCCTCGATCTTGGCGAAGAGGCGGATGGACCGCCCGCCCGCTTCGTCCAGCGCGGCCCGGACCGTCTCCAGGTCCTCCCGGCCCCGGACGAAGGGCTGCATGACGCCGGTGACGCCGTACCCCTTGGCGGCGCGGAGGTTCCGGCGGTCGCTGTCCGTCATGGCGGGGAGGCGCACGTCCGCGCCGGGGAGGGCGGCGCTCTTCCGCCCGTTCAGGACGCCGCCCCGCTCCACCAGGGCCAGCGCCCCGCCGGGGAGGGGCTCCAGCACCCGGAGGAGGAGCTTGCCGTCGTCCAGCAGGACCTCCTGGCCGGGGAGCAGGTGGGGGAGCACGGCGGCGGGCAGGGGGACGTCCTCCCCCAGGCGGACCTTCGCCCCGTCCTCCAGGGCGAGGGGGGCGGGGAGGACGCCCACCCGGAGCTCCGGGCCCTGCATGTCGATGAGGAGCTGCGGCGTGACGCCGCACTGCCGGGCGGCGGCGTGGAGGCGCTCGATCTGCTCCGCCGCGCCGGGGAGCCCCACGTGGGAGAGGTTCAGCCGCACGCCGGTCATGCCGGCCTCGAAGAGCCGGGCCAGCGTCCGGGTGTCGGAACAGGCGGGGCCAAGGGTGCCGTAGATCTGAAGCATCGGATCCCTCCCCCCCTCAGCGGAAGAGGGCCGCGAGGCTCTCGGTGTAGGGGGGACGGCAGATGCCCTTCTCCGTGACGATGCCCGCCAGCAGTCCGTGGTCCGTCACGTCGAAGGAGGGGTTATAGCACTTCACGCCGGGGAGGGCCATGGGCTTTTCATACCAGAGGGCCTTGATCTCCTCCGGGTCCCGGAGCTCGATGGGGATGTGGGCCCCGTCGGGGCAGGCGAGGTCGATGGTGCTGGTGGGGCCCAGGGTGTAGACGGGGATGCCGTAATGCTTGGCCAGGATGGCCACGCCGCTGGTGCCGATCTTGTTGGCGGTGTCCCCGTTGGCGGCGATGCGGTCGCAGCCGACGAAGCAGGCCTGGATCCAGCCGTTCTTCATCACCATAGAGGCCATGTTGTCGCAGATCAAAGTCACGTCCACCCCCGCCCGGTGGAGCTCATAGCTGGTGAGCCGGGCCCCCTGGAGCAGGGGGCGGGTCTCGTCGGCGAAGACGCGGATGTGCATCCCCCGTTCCGCCGCCAGGAAGAAGGGCCCCTGGGCGGTGCCGTAGCGGGAGGTCGCCAGCGGCCCGGCGTTGCAGTGGGTCAGGACGCCGTCGCCGTCCTTGAGGAGGCTGAGGCCGTATTCGGAGATGGCGCGGCACTTGGCGATGTCGTCCTCGTGGATCTCCACCGCCTTCCGGTACAGGGCCTCCAGCAGGGCGGGGCGGGGGTCGGAGGCATGGGCGGCGGCGGCCGCCTCCATCTCCCGGAGGGCCCAGGCCAGGTTCACCGCCGTGGGGCGGGAGGCGTTGAGCTGGGCGGAATAGGCCCGGAGCCGGGCCTGGAAGGCGTCGGGATCCTCCTCCTCGATCGAACGGGCCAGGAGATAGAGGCAGTAGGCGGCGCAGATGCCGATGGCGGGCGCGCCCCGGACCCGGAGCGCCCGGATGGCTTCCACCATCTCCTCCGCGGTCCGGAGGCGGATCTCCTTCTCCTCGTTGGGCAGGAGGCTCTGGTCGATGATGTAGAGGGCCTCCGCCGCTTTGTCATAGCGGATGTTCTGGACATGGGTGACGGCTTTGATGGGATCGGTCATAGGGACGCTCCTTTCTGACGCGGGGCTGGTCTCGTTCCCCAAATCATACCATAAAGCGGCGGCCTGCGCAACCGTCCGCCGGGAAAGGGAGCGCCCGGACGAAACGTCCGGGCGCTCCAGAGTATCAAAAAAGTAGGGAAGGCTCCATCGACGGGAAGGAGGAGCGTTACGAGAGGGACCCAGGAAGGGTCCCTTTCGTTTTTGATCGATTTCGACGGCGCTGCCGATGTCATCCGCCTGAGGTCACTCCGCCCGTAGGGCCTCCACGGGCTGGAGCTTGGACGCCTTGACGGCCGGGTAGCAGCCGAAGATCAGTCCCAGCAGCACCGAGAAGCCCAGGGCCCCCGCGGTCACGCCGGCGGAGGGATAGATGGTCATGTGGAACAGCAGGTTCCCCGCCGTATAACAGCCCAGCGTGCCGATCAGGATGCCGATGATGCCGCCGATGCCGCACAGCATCGCCGCCTCGATCAGGAACTGGGTGACGATGGAGCTCCGCTGGGCCCCGATGGCCCGGCGGATGCCGATCTCGCGGGTGCGCTCGGTGACGGTGACCAGCATGATGTTCATGATGCCGATGCCGCCCACCAGCAGGGAGATCGCCGCGATGCCCCCCAGGACCAGGGAGATCATGCCCATCTGCTCGTTCATGCTCTGCTGCCAGCGGTCGTCGGGACTGACGTAGGAGTCCCCGGTGGACGAATCCACCAGGCCCTTCAAGAAGCCTCGGATGCGGGTGGCGACCTCCGTCGTGGAGACGCCCTCCCTGGCCTTGACGATGAAGCTGGAGATGTTCTCGCCCCCCAGGAGCCGCCGGGCGGTATAGGGGATGAGGATGAAGTTGTCGATGGTGCTGCCCTGGGCGTCGCTCCCGGTGATCCGGGGGTCATAGACGCCCACGACCTCGAAGTTCTGTCCGTTGAGCTGGAGCACCTTGCCCACCGGGTCGGCGGAATCGAAGAACGCTTCCGCCGCCTGGGAGCCCATGACGCAGACCTGGTTGTACCGCTCCACGTCCAGCTCGCCCAGGTCCCGCCCCTTGGCGACGATCAGGTTGTTGCAGGCGCTGTATTGGTCGCTGACGTAGTAGACCTGGGGCGGGTACTGTCCGGTCATGTTGCCCCGCTCGTCCCAGTCCCATTGGAAATTGGCGGAGTTCTTGGTCCCGTAGACCACGTTGACGCTGGCATAAGCCTCCGGCGTCACGCCCACGACGTATTGGGGGATGGATTTGCAGTAGTCGTACAGATCCGGGAAGTAGTCCCGGCCCGAGGAGACCATGTTGCCGTTCTCGTCGACCTCGTAGAAATAGTTGTAGATCTCGACGGTGACCTTGTTGCTGCCCATGGCGGAGAACTGCTCCATGGTCTTGGCGGCGTAGCCGCTCATGACGGAGACGATGGTCATGACGGCGGCGATGCCGATGATGACGCCCAGCATGGTCAGCATGGACCGGCCCTTTTTGCCGATGATGGACTTCCAGGCCATTTTCACTGCCTGACGGATGTTCAAAACCAGTCCACCTCCTGTTCCTTGTCCTCCACGATCTTCCCGTCGGTGAGGCGCACGCAGCGCCGGGCCGTGGCGGCGATGCCGTTGTCGTGGGTGATGAGGATGACGGTGGTGCCCTCCCGGTTCAGCTGCTGGAGGAACTCCAGCACCTCGTGGCCCGTCCGGGAGTCCAGGGCGCCGGTGGGCTCGTCGGCCATGATGATGGGGGGCTTGGTGGCGATGGCCCTGGCGATGGCCACCCGCTGCTGCTGTCCGCCGGACATCTCCGTGGGCTTGTGCTTGACGCGCTTGCTGAGGCCCACCCGGTCCAGGGCCTCCAGGGCCATGTCATAGCGGTCGTCGGCGTTGATGCCCTGATAGATCAGGGGCAGCTCCACGTTCTCCAGCACCGTCAGGGACTGGATCAGGTTGTACTGCTGGAAGATGAAGCCGATCTCCTTGTTGCGGATGCGGCTGAGCTCCTTGTCCGTCAGCTCCCGGACGTCGGTGCCGTCCAGGAGGTAGTCCCCCCGGGTGGGGATGTCCAGGCAGCCCAGGACGTTCATCATGGTGGACTTGCCGGAGCCGGACTGGCCCACGATGGCCACGAATTCCCCCCGCTGCACCGTGAGGGAGACCCCGTCCAGGGCCCGGACCTCGCTCTCAAGACCCTCGCCGTAGATCTTGTAGATGTCCTTCAGTTCGATGAGATCCTTCATATCAATAACCCCAGGGGTTGGCCGACTGGATCTGGGTGAAGACCTCGGTGCCTTCCTCCACGCCGGACTTGATCTCCACGTTGTAGTTGTCGGAGATGCCGATCTCCACGGAGACGGGCCAGTAGCCCTCGGGGATCGTCTCGTCGGCCATGATGCCCTCCAGCGCGTCGTCCGGGCGGTCGCCCTTGACGTAGACCACCTGGAGGGTCTCGCCCTCTTCCGTGGACACGGTGCGCACGGACTGGAGGGGCAGGATGAGGCAGTTGTCGTTCTCGCTGGCGGTGAGGGAATAGTTGATGTAGCTGTTGACCTGGAGGGCCTCCTCCGAATTGTCCACGGAGATGACCATGGGATAGGTCGCCACGCCGTTGTTGATGGTGCTGGAGAGGCTGACGCTCTCCACCATGCCCGCGGCATAGGTGCCCCACTGATCCAGGTCCACCATCATGCCGGCCTGGACGGCGCTGACGTTCCGCTCGTCCACGGTGGCGTTGACGATCAGGGAGGAGGTGTCGGATATGTTGACCACGGTGGTGTTGGCGGCGACCTCGTCGCCGGGCTTCATGGTCAGGCCGATGATCTTGCCGGAGATGCCCGCCACGGCGCTGCAGTTCGCCAGGTTCTTCTCGGCGGTCTCCAGGTTCTTCTGGGCCTCCTCCAGGCTCTGCTCCACGGAGAAGATCTCGGCCTCGCTGTCCTCGCCGTCGATGACCACCAGGACCTGCCCGGCGGAGACCTGGAGGAAGTCCACCAGGGTGCTGGAGATGACGGTGCCGTTGACGGTGGAGTTCAGGTCGCCGGTGCGGTAGTACTCCAGCTTCCCGGGCTCATAGGGGTAGACGGTCTCGCCGCCCACGTCCACCGTGGCGGTGGCGGCCATCTCGGCGCTGAGGGCGCCCTCGTTGTCCACCAGGATGTCGGCGGAGAAGAGCTTGGTGCCCTCCGGGGTGATGCGGCTGACCATGTGGACGGCCTCCACCGTGCCGGGGAGGGAGCTCATCAGGGCGGGGATGGACACGTCCACCTTCTGCCCCCGGACGATCTGCCCCTCGTAGGCGTAGCTGTAGTACTGGGTGAGGCGGAGCCGGGTGTCGTCCGCCAGGACGGCCACCTTCTGCCCCTTGCTGATCTCGTCGCCGGGGTTCAGGTCCAGGGTCTCCATCAGCTTGCCGGGGTAGCCCGCCGCCAAGTTCAGCCCGGCGATGTCCTTCCGGAGGGCGGCCAGCTGCTTCTCATAGCCCAGCACGTCCTGCCGGGCCTTATCCACGGCGGCGCGGGCGTCGTCGGAGTCGATGACGAAGAGGGGCGCGCCCGCCTCCACGGTGTCGCCCTCGCTGACGAACACCTCGGAGACCGTGCCGGCGGTGGCGATGGTGATGGTCTCGCTGTCCTTGGCCTTGGTGAGGCCGCTGCCCTCCACGGTGGAGGTGATGGAGCCGTACTGCACCATATCGGTGAGGACCATCGTCTCGCCGCTGTCGTCCTTCCCCGACAGGAAGCGCCACACGGCGAGGCCCACGGCGGTCAGGATGAGGAGGATGACGAACAGACGGACGATCTTCCGCCGTTTCTTCCGGGGCATGCCCTTCCACTTTTTCCAGAGGGAGCTCTTCTCCGGAGCGGGGGCCGCCTCCGGAGCGGGAGCCGCCTGCTGAGCTGCCGGAGCCGCCTCGGGGTCCGCCTGAGCGGTCTGCTTTTCACGATCCATGACTTCTGACATATGACTTCTCCTTCATCGGTTCGATAGGATCCCGGAGGCGGCGGCTGTCCCCTGGAGGGAGCGGCCTCCGCCGGCTTAGGACCCGCCCCGTGCCCGCTGGACGCGCCGACTGCGCCGGTCCCCCGGCCGCACGCTGGTGTGGCCGCGGGAGGGGCCCTGGCCCGGCGGGGAGGATCCCCGCCTGTCCGGCGTCCTCCGGGCGTGGGTACAGGTCTTTGGACTTCGAGACAGGGCGGCAGGCCCTGGCACCAAAACTGTATCACCTATGCTAGAACAGTTTGCCGGGGAAAACAACAACAAAACGGTTACAGTTTTCTTAAGATTTTCTAAAGAGCAGGAAAGCCTGCCCCGTTTTTATAGACGTGGGAAGGGCTGCGGAGGTTTCAGAGCAGATCTCACAAAAATTTGGAAGGAGAGGGCGCGCCTCCCGTCGTCCCCACATCCAGGAAAGAAAAGACCGCCCCAAGGGGCGGTCCCGGGCCGCCGAACGAGGCGGGGAACTCAAATGACGGGAAGGACGCGTGTGTGCGGCAGACCCAGGAAGGGTCTCCTGCGCCGTTCGGATCATAAGTTTTCAGAACGTTCGTAACGTTCTGAAAACTTGCCCAGGCTGTCGAAAACGTCTTTTCGATAGGCTGAGACCGCCCCGGAGGGCGGTCTCGAAGACAGGTTCAGGTACCGGCGGGGGCACGCTTCGCCAGGGCCCGCTGGAAGAGGATGATGGCGGCCAGAGCGGCCAGGCCCACCACGTCCGTCAGGGCGCCGGGTATCATCATGGCAAGGCCCGCCGCCGCCAGGGCCAGCCGCAGCAGCCCGGGGATGGGGCGGAACAAAAAGCCGTTCAGCGCCGCGGCCACGCCGAAGATGCCCAGCAGCGCGCTGATGACGATCTGCACCACCTGGAAGGGGCTGGTCACGTTCACGAAGAGCATCTCCGGACTGTAGGCGAAGATATAGGGCACGATGAAGGCGGCGATCGCCAGTTTCGTGGCGTTGATGCCGGTCTTCATGGGGTTGGACTTGGCGATGGCGCTGCCCGCGTAAGCCGCCAGGGCCACGGGAGGCGTGATGTCCGCCACGATGCCGAAGTAGAACACGAAGAAGTGGGCGGGGATCTTGCCGATGCCCAGCTGGATCAGGATGGGCGCGCAGGTGGAGGCCATGATGCAGTAATTGGCCGTGGTGGGCACGCCCATGCCCAGGACGATGCAGCAGAGCATGGTCAGGAACAGGGCGATGAACAGGGACAGCGCCGGGAAGGGGATCATCCGGCTGACGCCGATGACGCCGTTGATGAGCTTGGAGGCCAGGCCCGTCACCGTGATGCAGCCGGATACGATGCCCGCCACGGAGCAGGCCACGGCCACGGTGATGCAGCTGCGCCCGCCGGCCTCCAGGGAGGAGACGATCATGCCGAAGGTGTCCTTGGCGAAGCGGGCGGGCACGCCCTCCGCGTGCTGGGCGCGGCTGCCGGCGAAGAGGTGGGGCAGGCTCACCAGGATCGCCAGGCCGATGGCGACGGCGGCGGAGAACTGGAGGGTCTTCATGTTGGTAGACACCATCCAGACCAGGACGACCAGGGGCAGGAGCAGGTAGATGCTCTTGATGAGGGCCCCGAACTTCGGGAGCTGGTCGCGGGGGATGCCCTTCAGATCCAGGCGGCGGGCCTCCAGATGGACGGCGATGAAGATGCCGGTGAAGTAGAGGAACGCGGGGAGGATGGCCTTCAGGGCCACGTCGGCGTAGGTGGTGTCCATGAACTCCGCCATGAGGAAGGCCGCCGCGCCCATGATGGGGGGCATGATCTGCCCGCCGGTGGAGGCCGCGGCCTCCACGGCCCCGGCGAACTCGCCCTGATAGCCGGTGCGCTTCATCATGGGGATGGTGACGGAGCCGGTGGTGACGGTGTTGCCGACCGACGAGCCGGACACCATGCCGCACAGGGCGGAGGAGATGACGGCCACCTTGGCCGGACCGCCGGAGGTGCTGCCCGCCAGGGAGTTGGCAAGGTCGATGAAGAAGTTGGAGATGCCGGTCCGCTCCAGGAACGCGCCGAAGATGATGAACACGGCGATGAACTTGGCGCAGACCTGGACGGGCGTCGCCATGACGCCGGAGGTGCCGTAAAAGAGGGTGTAGACCACCCGGGCCAGGTTCTGGCCGCTGGCGAAGGTGTAGACCAGCAGCACGCCCGCCACGCACAGGATGGGCAGGCCCACGCAGCGGCGGCAGAGCTCGGCCAGGCAGGCCACGCCCACGATGCCCAGGACGATATAGAACCAGGCGTTGTCCACCGAGCCCTCGCCGAAGGGGTTGATCTTGGCGGCGCTGGTGAGGATCTTGGCCAGGGACATGTAGTTGACGCAGTAATAGAAGAAGGAGCCCGCGCCCAGGACCATCAGGACGACGTCGTACCAAGGCATGGAGTTGGGCCGCACGTGGTCCTTCCGGGCGGGATAGGTCAGGTAGCCCATGACGATGATGAGCCCCAGGAAGGAGCTGAGGCGGATGGGCATGTCCCAGTTGCACCGGAGGGTCAGCCAGATGCAGTACACGGAAAACAGGGCCATGACCACGCTGACCAGCGCTTTGGGTCTGCCTTCCCAGATGCGGGTGGCGGATTCCCGGTCATACTTGCGCATGACCTCTTCCATCTCCGCCGCGGTGCCGATCTCTACGTCGGGAAGGTGGTTCTTGTCTTTCTCGCTCATAGGGATGTTCTCCTTGTTCATTGAATATAGTGCCCTTGCCGTATTGAAGGGGCGGAGATCCGTGCCGCCCTTTCAATGCGGCAAGGGCCGCGATACGCGGCCCTTGCCAGACGGGCTCGGGTTAAGATCAATAGGTCCCGGCGGGGATGGTATAGGCGCTGTAGAAGGGGGAGCTCTCCAGCAGGGCGTTGGTGTGCTCCTCGTCCAGGCCGACCAGATAGGTGGGCTGGGACAGGGCCAGGTCGGAGATGGCGGGGGTGGGAGCGCCGGCCACGATGAAGGCCGCGTCGATCTTGCCGTCCTTGAGGTTGTCGGCGCTGTCGCCGAAGTTCTGGAACACGGGGCTGATGTCGGACTCGGTCAGGCCGTAAGCGCCCAGGACGTCGATGGCATTGAAGTACACGCCGGAACCGGAGACGCCGATGGAGACGGTCTTGCCCGCCAGGTCGGCCACGGACTTGATCTCGGGATCGGTGGTGGCGATCTGGACCTGCTCCATATACAGGGCGGCCACCACGGAGAAGTTGGTCACGGGGGACTCGAAAAGGCGCTCGCCGTTGTAGGCGTAGCTCATGACGTCGGACTGGACGAAGCCCAGCTGCACGTCGCCGGCGGTCAGGTCCTCCACGTTGGACTGGGAGCCGTTGCCGACGACGGCGGTGACGGACACGTCGGAGTTGGAGGAGACATAGCTGGCCAGCACGCCGCCGAAGGCGTAGTAGGTGCCGGTCTCGCCGCCGGTGGTGAAGGTCAGCGCCTTGGAGTCGCCGGAGCCGGCGCCGTCCTTGACCGCGGCGACCTCGATGCCCTTCTCAGCGAAGTACTTGGCCGCGCCGGGGTGATAGGGCACGGAGGTGACGGAGGAGGCGAAGGCCAGGTCCAGCTCGCCGCCCTTGGCGTGCTGCTCGGTGATGGCGTCGGTGTTCTCGAAGATGGTGGAGACGAAGTTGTACACGTCGTCCTCGGACACGTCGTCCCGGGCGATGACCACCGCGCCCACGGCCACGGTGTTGGTGTCCACGGCCTCGGCCTTGGAGCCGGAGTCGGCGGGGGCGGAGGTGCCGGAGGGGGAGCCGGAGCCGCTGTCGTTATTGCCGCCGCAGGCGGAGAGGGCCATGGCCAGCACGAGGACGGCCATCAGCAGAGAGAATTTCTTTTTCATCGTTCTTCCTCTTTTCGTCAGGATTTGGATTTTGCCAGGGCCGGATATGGCTCCTGCAAGTATGTGCATATCATATCACGGGGTCCTGCGCTTTTCAAGGCTGTATTTTGAAGTAGTAAATAATTTTTGCAAGTTACTATGAATGCACTTGCGTTTTGGGGCTTTTTTGTGGAAGTTTCCGGCCCCTGTCCCGCGGCGCGGGAGGATCGCACAGATCGGGGCGGCCCGGCCGGAGGGGAGATCGTGCAAAAAAGCGACGGCCCCTCAGGAAGGCCGGGCTTCAGGATCGAGATCGAGGGCAAGGCAGACTGCGCCGGTCTCTCTTGCCCGGTCATGCTGTGTGAGGCATGATGACATCCTTAAAGGGAACGCCCGCCCTTTTCCCATGAGGGGGAGACGCCCTCTCTCGAAGGCCCGGCCGCGGGGGACCTTCCTCCCCGCGGCATCGCACAGGATCGTCCCTGCCCGCGCGGCCGCAGCATACCGGATGCACCGTCCCGGATGCCTCCCCGGACCTGGATCTCCCATATGTGGCTCCTGGCAGATGCCGGACCGCTATAAAAGCGGCGCCCGCCGAAAAGCAGATCCTTTTCGGCGGGCGATGGTCTTTCACGGTCCGGTCCCCTCGGCTTTCCCGAGAGGGCTCATACGATCTTCCGGAGGCATGGCGCGGCGTCCTTCTCCTCGGAGAGGCAGCGGATGATGTCCTGCCGGGTGACGATGCCGATGAAGCTGTTCAGATCGTCGACCACGGGGACGAAGTTGTGGCGGATGATGTTGTCCAGCAGTTCGTCCAGGGAGGCGGTGATGCGGACGGAGGGGTTCTCCCGGAGGATGTCCCGGACGTGGAGCCGTTCCAGCTCCTTCAAGGAACAGGGACAGGGCGTGCCCTCGTCCGGGAGGAGCCGCCAGAGGAAATCCCCCTCGCTGACGGTGCCCACGTACTGGCCCTTGCGGTTGATGACGGGGACGGCGCTGCGGCCGTGGTGCCGGAGCTTTTCCAGGCCCTGGCGCATGGTGTTGTCGTCGTACAAAAAAGCGACGCGGTGCTTGGGGGTCAACAGATAAGCAATGTTCACGATCATGCCTCGTTTCTGAAGGGGCGGGGCGGCCCGCCTAAGTCGTAGCAGCAGGTAGGTCATCGCTATCTATAATATACAGGAAGCGTCTGGGAAAATGGTGAACAGTTTATGAAATCTGCCCAGGGATCTTGGCGGACAGGGGGGACCGCCGGGGCGCAGGGGGCCGGGAGGGCCGGAGG
>NZ_CAJUBK010000046.1 GCF_910584465.1 uncultured Oscillibacter sp. | reverse complement strand
GCGGGACTTGTATCTCTCGGTTTTCTATGGTATACTAAAAAAGAAAAGTGGGGCGATCGATGTGGCGAGATTTGAACTTTTTGTTTGGGATCGGTTGGGGGAAAAAGTCTCTGTCAAGGCGCTCAGAGCGACAAGAGAAGACTTGGAGTCTACTGTTGCCGAACCCGTATGGCAAACGGACTGGACAACTGAGTATATTGCAGAAAGCGGATTTGAAATCTATGCGTTGAAGAGCAAAGAGGGTGAATTAGTGGCCTTGGGCGCTTATGAAATTGAGGAAAATGTTGTTACTGTCCATATCGTTTACATGGAGAGCCAAGCTCGGAGTAATCCGACTCTTTGTGAAGAGCCGAAATACCGGGGTATTGGACGGGCGCTGGTCGCTTACGGTATCAAGCTATCTGTGGATGCCGGTTTCAATGGAGATGTGACGCTGGACGCAAAAACGCCGGAGTTGGCGAAGCATTACGAGCAGAACTTTGGCGCGCTCTTGATTCCGGGGCGTAAGAGCGGCGCGGCTCCGCGGTACTTGATTTGTGACGAGGCTGCCATAAACATTTTCACATCTTACTTGGAGGAGGGCTGATAATGGATGATGCAAAGTGGTATTTCACACACGAGAACGATGAGGACAGACTGTGGTATCGAATCTTTTTTTCCATGTGTCGGAAATTTGGAGTGTCCTGGTCCAAGGCCAGTGAAATGCAAAAAGCCTTTATTGAGGAACTGACCCGCATCAATTTTGAGCGGGAGACGGCAAAGAAAAGTGCTGTGGCGCAGCCCATCCGTGGCTTTTTTGACACAGAAATATCCGCTTGACCCACACCCTGACCCACATGCGGAAAAAAGCGGACGGAGTCAGTGGACGGGAAAGTGCCAGAGACCATGCGCCTCCGCAACAAAAATGCCCCGAAAGTGCTGAACAGCGGCACTCCCGAGGTTTCCAATCACTTGGTAAGGATGAGGTCGGCGGTTCGAATCCGCCCAGCAGCTCCATAAAGTCCAGCTTTTTCTTTCGGAAAGGCTGGATTTTTCTTGTATTTCAGCACTTTTCCCGCTGATTTAAAATTCGAGATTCAGACTTGACCACACAAACAGCCACGGACAGAGAAAAACGGCTCACCGAGGGGATATCCCACTCGTTGAGCCGTGGATTTTTGTCATCCTGCTTTCAGACGCTCTCTTTCAGCGGCAATTTCCGTTTTCATTTCTGCTATCATCTCTGCCAGCAGTTTTTCGCACTCTTCCTCACTGTGAGCGTAGATGTTCCGGGGGTGCTTTTTGCCGTCCGGCCAGATAGGAGAGTAGCGTCCTTCCCAGAGATTCTCGTTGATTTGGGTGACGCATCCGGTCCCCGCCTTACACCGCTGGCCTTTGTGGGCCTGGAATGTACTGGGAGCAGGCTTCCGAGGCGCGGACCGACACTCTGCTTGTAGCTCAGTTTTGCCGATACCCTGGTCGATCTTCACTGCCGCTGTACGGCGCATTTCATCGGTAACGTGGGCGTAGATATTCAGCGTAGTGCTGCTGGAGACGTGGCCGGTAATAGTGGACAGGGTCTTGATATCCATCCCATGCTCAAGAGCGGCGGTAGAAAATGTGTGTCTGAGATCGTGAAATCTGATTTTCTTACATTCTGCCCGTTCCAGAACGTTCTGTAATCCTTTGCGAACTGCGGCTGGGTTTCTGGGCAAGTCCTCGCTGACCGGGGAAGAAAACATCCACCAGGAGTTCATGGTTTCTTTGTAGGCCCTGAGGACACCCAGAACAGGCACAGGGAGGATCACGCTGCGGTTACCTGCCCTGGTTTTGGGTGGGGAGGTTACCAGTTTGCCTTTGACCCGGTGAACCTCCGTTCTACCCGGAGTTCTCCAGTGCGGAGGTTGAGGTCATCCCATTGGAGGGCGCATATCTCGCCTCGCCGCAGACCGGTTGAGAGTTCCAGAAGGAGAAGCTCGAAGCAGTTATCTTCCTTGGCTTGGATCAGCAGACGCTGAATTTCCTCTGGAGCCAGCACCTGCATTTCTCTGGCTTTGGCGGAGGGGAGACGGCAGCCATTGGCGGGATTGCGGAAGAGGAGCTTTTCAGAGACGGCCTTGTCCAGTGCGGCATGGAGGGTGGTGTGGATGCCCCGAACAGTCTGGTCGGACAGTCCCTCCCCGTATAACTCTGTGCGGAGGAGTCTGCCGCCCTGCTTGAGTTTAGCGTAGAACTGCTGGATGTCGTTGGTGGTCAGCTTGTCCATTTGGATGTTTCCCAGAGCTGGGATGATGTGCTGGTAGATGCGCCGCTCATAGGACATTTGGGTGTTGGGCCGAAGATTGGATTTCTTATAGATCTGATACCAGATATCCAGCCAGTCCCCCAGGAGGATTCCAGGTTTAGGCTGTTCAAGGGCAGGAGCCTGGATGCTGTCCCTCAGTGCCTTGAGTTTTGCGATACAGTCCGACTTGGTCTTTGCCAGAACGTTTTTGGTGACGGGGAGACCTTTATCATCGTAGCCGACAACCACCCTCCCCTCCCAACGTCCGTCCTTTCTTAGACTGACGCCGCCGTCTCCCCGCTTTCTGCGTTTTGCCATGGTTTCATCTCCTCTCCAAGGTAGTCAGTTAGAAAGCTGCCGACAATATCAGCAGCACGCTTCTGCATATCGCCTGTGGTATGGGTGTAGGTATCTAAGGTAAAGGACGCTTTGGTTGTCCAAGAATCCCGGCCAGGATTTTGGCGTCCACGCCGCTGGACAGCGCATGAGTTGAGAATGTATGTCTCAGGTCATGGAAGCGGATATTTGGCAGACCCGCCTCCACCAGAAATTTCTTCAGCTGTCGATAGGCACTGTCAGGATTCATAGGGGCCTCTGGCCGAAGTGAATCGTGAAATATCCAGGGCGAGAAGGATTTCCGCTTTCGTTCTCGCAGTAGTTCCACTGTGCTGGGCGGCAGGACGATCTTCCGGGTGCCAGCATAGGTTTTGGTATCCCCGGCTACCAGCCTGCCGCCCTTTTCCCGATGGAGTGTGCGGCAGACTTTCAGGGTGCCAACACGCTCATCAAGGTCGGTCCACATGAGCCCACAGATCTCACCCCTACGCAGACCGGTAGTCAGCTCGGTGTAGAAGAAGTCATACCAGATTGTGTCTTTCCGAATTACATCCATAAAGATATTCAGCTGTTCTTCGTTCAGAATTTTTATCGGCTGACGAACTACCTTAGGCGGCTCCACCTCGTCAGCGGGATTGACAGGAATGAGCCCCTGATGTGATGGAGTAATCGGGTGACGGATAGCATGACCGAGGGTGGCTTTAGGTTATCCCAGCGGTCCAGGAAAAACTGAGCATACTCATTCCCCTGTGCGGCTGACTGTGTAAACCAGTAGTGGGCTTGTTCCTGATTCTGTATGTCCAGATACAGCTTGCCCAGGGCATATTGTGCGTACTGGTTTCCAGCCTCAGCGGACTGGGTGAGGTACTCCACTGCTTTGGTGATGTCCCTCTCCACGATCTTACCCTTGAGATACTCTTTACCCAGAGAACCGTTGGGGTTGGTGACAGTCGGCTCGTTCATCAGGAAGTCCGCCCCCACACTGTCGATGGCAACCGGGTCCTGGGAGACGAACACGCTGGAGGTATAGCCCCCGTTAAATGGGGCCTGCTGCCATCGGGAGTTCTCCCCGGTGATGGATGCCCCCTCTGAGGGGGCGCAGATCAGCGCGTCCAGCGTAAAGGACGGTTTTGCCGCCCAGATCAGCATTTGTCATCAGGTCCACCAGCGGGCTGTAAATGCCTATCTCATTCTGGGTCAGCCATTGGTGGAGGTTAGCTCCCTCCGGGGGACGCATCATGTATCCATTGATAAAAGACCCAAAGTGATTTTTGCCGCAGAGAGTGATCCCATAGCTGTGCCCCTTCAGACTGGCGAAGTTGATAATGCATTTCGCCTCCGTGACGCAGGTAGGCAGATAGTTCACCTTGCCGCTGAATTGGTGCGACCAGAGGATTGGGGCGCTCTCATCCGCCGCACCGTTGTTGCGTCCTACGAAATTCACGCCCCGGAGATTGCCGCTGGTACACAGCTCCACCATATAGTCCGGGAACAGCCGAGACACGTCATAGACCGTGATGTCGGACGGGGCCACCCCCGCATCTTCCACCAAAGAGGTCAACAGAACTTTCAGCAGGACCGGGTTGGTGTAGCTCATCCGTGTCTCGCCGGAGGTGTCATCGTCCATGACCCCGGAACTGTTGATGTTGGCTTTGATGGCAATTTTCTCTCCGGCAGTATATCCGCTGCCGCTGTTGTGGGCCTGAAACGGCGCGATCCAGCCATCTTTGGCGTTCTCTTGTCAGCCCAGAGCGGCGATGCTGGCGTCTACCATGCGTTGAATGACCGCTTCATCAAAGTTGTCCAACTGCCACCAATAGCCCTCGCCGTTCCAATTTACGGAATCCGGGTCATGTGCCCAAACGACCCGCCCTGGCATAGTGCCGATCCCTGTGCCATAGGGTTCGTGCTGGGGGTATACTCCATCATAAGCCTGCCGCGATGCTTGCCCCACCCACGGGTGGGAAAAACGCGCTTTCATGGTCATCCTGCTCCGACATAATTTATCCATTTCTGTCTCTATGCGGCCAGACCGCACAAGCAGATTTTATCGAAAATACAGGTGCCGCTGACTGCAACATGGCTATAGGCAAATTTATTGCTTTTCGCTACCGCTCAGAGGGAAATGCCAAACATTATGATGGTATATGTGGACTTCTTGCCTCATCTGGCCTAAAATGCCGATACAGCCCGGCTTTCCGGGCTGTATCGGCATTTTAGGGACTTCTAAAGAGATCGTTCAAGCTTGCCTATAATTTCCAATCAAAACATGGAAATTATAAAGGTTTTGCTGCGCTTCCCGGCGACATTAAAGGAGGCTTTCGCATAAGGATGAACCGCGGAAAGGATATTAGCGTTCATAGCCGCCCTTTGGCCGGCTATGAAAACCATCGGTCTGGATCCGCGCACAGTCTATAGTTTGCGGGCTTCTCCGTCCTCCCCCAGTGCGCTTTTTGGGCAGGACATCATGCAGAACGCCGCCGCAAGAAAAGCGGAACAGACCCAAACGGCCCGGCGGCCGAGGTACAGCACAGCGAAATACCCGACGGTGACCCCGCAGATGAAAAACAGATCGATCGCAAAGTACATCAGGCTCTTCATCAGCCATCCCCTGTCGCGGGTCTCGAAGTAGTGGTTCAGATCCTCCGTCGCGCTCCGCAGATTCCCCGTACACATGGTGGATGCAAAAACGTTCCCATGGAATTTCCGAAAGCTCTCGACCTGGAGAGCACATACGAAGGAGACCGTCCCTGTGACGGATAGATCCGGCGCTTCGGCGGGGATGAGGCCGACTATGGCCAGCAGCGCGGTCTCCGCCAGGACGACGATCTGCCGCCAGTGGAAAGACCTGGAGGGATACCGCCGGCAGCAGGCCCGGATCTGCATGGAAAGGGATACACCGGCGATGAAGGAGACGATCGGCAACAGATAGCGCAGGACCGCGTGCAGGTCTCCGCCTGCGGCGGCGAGACCCAGGCGGGCGATGTTTCCCGTCTGCGCGTTGGCGAACACGCCTCCCCTGGTCAAAAAAGTATACGCCTCAAGGAAGCCGCCGACGACCGTCAAAAGAGCGGTGAGGCGGTATTTTTCTGACATCTGGATATCCAAGCTGCTCCCCCTTATCCGTCGGGAAACGTTTTGCGCCTACTGCCGCGCCGCGATGCCGCCGTCCAGGAGGAACACCTGCCCCGTGATGAACTGGGAGGCGTCGGAGGCCAGCAGCAGCAAAAGGCCCATGAGGTCCCGGAACTCCCCGATCCGCCCCACGGGGATGCGGCTGGTCAGGGATCTGTAGAAAGTGGGATCCTCCAGCTGGCGAGCGTTGATGGCGGTCTTGATGAACGTGGGGGCGATAGCGTTGGCCGTGATCCCGTCCGCCGCCAGCTCGCAGGCGAGCTGACGGGTGAGGGCGTTGACCGCGCCCTTTGCCGCGCAGTAGGCCGTGTAGCCCGCGTCGGACACGCCGAGCACGCTTTTCATGGAGGAGATGTTGATGATCTTCCCGTATTTTTGCCTGCGCATGACCCGGGCGGTCTCGCGGGTGACGATGAAGCAGGCCCGGAGATCCAGGTCCAGGATCTCGTCCCAGGTGGCGTCGTCCATATCCTCCAGCAGCTTGGGGCGGTTCATCCCCGCGGCGTTGATGAGGATGTCGATGCGGCCCATGGCCTCCTCCGCCGCGCGGACCATGTCCACGACGCGGGCCGTGTCCGTCACGTCGCAGGCGTGGAGGTGGCAGCGGCAGCCGTGCCGCGCCGCCAGCTCCTCCAGGTCCTCGGTCCCGCCGGTGTTCCGGCTGGCCAGCGTCACGTGGCAGCCGTTCTGGATCAGGCCCTCGGCCATCGCCCGGCCCAGCCCCTTCGTGCCGCCGGTGATGAGCGCCGTCCTGCCTCTGACGTCGAATACATGCGTGGCTTGATAGTTTTCCATGGTCGTGCCGTCCTTTCCTGTAAGCTTGATGAGCCTGTGCGGGGAGGGAATACGTATTCAAAAACCACCAGGAACATCTCTCCCTTCCGTGGGGAAAGGAGAGGCGGCTCCGGGTCACTTGGGGGCCCCGGTGAGCTGGGTGGACCTGCGCTCCACCAGCTTGAAATTGAGCTGCAAGATATCGGGGGTGAAGTCGTTGTTCTGGATCTTGTCGATCAGCAGGCGCACGCCCCGCTCGGCCAGCTCCTCCGTGGGGTTTTGGAGGGAGGTCAATTGGTAGGCGGGCCAGTTGCTCATGAAGATGTTGTCGAAGCCCATGACGCCGATATCCTCGGGGATCCGGATGCCCATGGACCGCGCGGTGTCGATGACCCCCATGGCGATCAGGTCGTTGGCGCACAGGACGCCGCAGGGGAGCTTCACGTCCCGCTCCAGCAGGAGCGGGAGGGCCCGGCAGCCGGACTCGTAGGTATAATCGCCCTGGAGGACCACGGGGTCGTTGTAGCCCAGCTCCGCCAGCCTGCTCAAAAAGCCCAGCTGCCGCTCCATATTGGAGGAGGCGTTCAGCTCTCCGGTGATATAGGCGAAGGAGCGATAGCCCTTTTCCATCAGGTGCTCCACCGCCAGGGCGGCCCCGGCGTGGTTGGCGGGGGAGACCACGTTGGCCTGGGCGTTGGTGGAGTAGCGCAGCATCTGCAATACGGGTATCCCCATGCTGCGGCAGACCCTGGTGATCTCGGAGGAGAGGTTGGCGTAGAGCAGGATGATCCCCTCCACCCGGTACTGCAGGACCCTGGAGAGGATGTCGTCGATGGACTGACCGTGGCCGACCTCGTAATAGATGACCTGGTACTCGGTCTTCTGGAGGCGCTCCACCATGAAGGTGAGCAGCTCCGAGAACATGGAGTTGTCGGTGGCGCTCTTCACGATGCCGATGAACTTGGTCTGATTGGAGACCAGGCTCCTGGCGATGGCGTTTGGACGGTACCCCAATTCGTCGGCCGCCCGGATCACAGCCTCGCGGGTCTTGGGGGACAGCTTGCCGCTGCAGGAGAAGGCGCGGGAGACCGTGGACTGGGAGACGCCGGCGCGCTTGGCGACATCTATGGATGTGACCGTCTTATGGGCGTTGTTTGACATTCGTCCACCTCATATCCGAATACGCGAATATAAATACGTATTCAAAATTAGTTCCTGCGACTACTATATCACAGGAGACCTTCGATGTCAATACGCATAATATGCAGAGACCTTATCGAATTTTACTAAGTTTCCGATATGAGCGCGGTGCAATATTGCTGATTTTATGAAGAGGGAACAAAAACTGATTGACAAAAACGCTGTAAATGGAGTATGGTATAGATACGGGAAGGGAATACGTATTCAATAATCAAGAGGCAACAGAGTAGGAGGGATCGCCGGGAAAGAACGGGGACATAGTGAATATATAGGGGAGGTTTCCCCTAAATCTACAACGTAAGGAAGGTCTGCCATGAATAAGAATGCCAATTATGGCGCGGGCAAGTGGAAGGCGACGGTGCTTTCCTGCGGGACCCATATGAACTACAAGGGGGCCCTGTCCTCCGGCTACGACCAGGAGCTGTTCATCAAGCTGCCGTACCTGGCCTACCTGCTGCAGGACGGGGAGATGAACATCCTGATCGACAACGGGATCAACGAGCGCTACGTCGTGGACGGCAAGGCGTGGGGCGGCATCCCCGCCTGGGCCAGCAGCAAGGACCTGCTGGACTCCCTGGCGAAGCACGGCCTGGGCCCCGGCGACATCGACCTGGTCCTCTACACCCACCTGCACAACGACCACGCGGGCAACGCGAACCTGTTCCCCACCACCAGGTCCATCGCGCAGAAGGACGAGTGGGAGAACCTGCTGGCCCCCACCTACGCGGAGCTGCAGCGCAGGGACTTCGACCTGGACGTGGTCCCCTACCTCAAGGACAACCCCAACTTCATCAAGATCGACGGCGACCTGGAGATCATGGAGGGCATCCGTCTGGTCAAGACGCCGGGCCACACCCGGGGCAGCCAGTCCATCGTGGTGAACACCACCCAGGGCCTTCGCATCTTCGTCGGGGACCTCTTCCACATGCCCTGCTGCTGCTTCCCGTGGATGACGGAGATGCCGGACTGCGACGGCGTGATGCACAAGATCACCCCCGCCGCGGACAATGCCCCGTCCCTGCGCTCCAGCCTGGTCTACGACTGCTACAGCTACTATGAGAGCGTGGACAAGATCAAGGCCCTGCTGCCCGCCATGGATCCCGCCTATGTGGTCTGCGGCCACGACCCGGCGCTGTTCCCCCGCAGCTGAACACGCAGTACACAGGACGCCCCGTCCTGCTTGTATGGACCCCGGAGGAGACGGATCCGGGACGCGGCGGGCCCGCTCGCAGACGGATAGAGAAGGCTCAAACGGGAAAAACAAAACAAGAAAAGGAGAAGGACCTATGAAAAAGCTTCTTGCATTGCTGCTGGCGCTGCTGCTGACCGCCTCTCTCGCCGCCTGCGGCGGGAACGGCGGCAAGACTCAGGAGGATCCCCCCGCGGCCCCTGCGGGACCCGCGGAGCCCTCCGGCGGCGGATCCGCCGATAAGGGCGGCGAGCTGAACATCGACGTCAAGGACATCATCTTCCAGTCCGGCTCCACCGGAGGCAACTGGGCCATCGTCCAGCCCGCCATGGTCACCGCGATCGAGAACGCCCTGCCCGGCGTCACCGTCACCGGGATCACGGGCTCCGGCGCGGCCAACCTGCGCGCCATCCAGGCCGGGGAGTGCGACATGGCCTTCACCCAGGGCCATGCCTATGAGGACGCGCTGCACGGCGTGAACGATTTCGAGGCCGACGGCGCCATGGACAACGTGGCGGTCATCTGCTCCACCAACGTTTCCTATATGTACTTCGTGGCCGCCGCCCGGGCCGGGATCAAGAGCATCGAGGACATCGCCAACAGCAATCTGAACTGCAACACCGCCGGGGGCGGCGTGGAGATCTTCACCCGCCGCGTCCTGGAATCCTACGGCATCACCTACGACGATATCCAGGCCAACGGCCACACGCTGAACTACCAGGGCCTCAGCGACGTCATCGAGCTGATGCAGGACGGCCACGTGGACGTCTCCGTGGTCTCCGGCATGCTGGACAACCCCACCACCCATCAGATGGAGAGCTCCTTCGATATCGACGTTTTGTCCTTCGAGGGGGAGGCGGCTCAGAAGTTCGTCAAGGACTACCCCTCCTTTTCCCTGGCCACCATGCCTGCGGGCATCTACAAGGGGCAGGACGAGGAGAAG
Organism: uncultured Oscillibacter sp.; assembly: GCF_910584465.1. Lineage (GTDB taxonomy): Bacteria > Bacillota > Clostridia > Oscillospirales > Oscillospiraceae > Oscillibacter. Next base: position 9,919 of record NZ_CAJUBK010000046.1, on the reverse strand, counting down.
GCCGTCATGGCCTGGACCGGGCTGATGTGCTGCCGCAGGGACCTTTCCGACGACGTGGTCTACGCCATCACCAAGGCCCTGCACGAGAACGCCGACGATTTCGCCGCCGTCGTTCCCGAGAACGCCTGGATCGGCACTCCGGACTGCCTCACCGGCTTCGAGCACTCCAACCTGCATCCCGGCGCCCTGCGCTACTATCAGGAGATCGGCCTGCTGTAAGGCGGGCGCGGCAGCGGGCCGCAAAAACGCTTCATGCCCCGGGGGCCGTCAGGCCGGCTGGTCCTGACGGCCCCCCCTTTCCTCCCCTGTCCCGCGCGGGGCGGGACGCGCCGGAAGGGCCGGCCCCGGTCCCCAAGACGGGCTCTGACGCTATCTTGGATCGCCTCTGCCCGGAGAGGGCGGGCGGCGACACGCTGAGAGAGGACGATTTATGGAACGAGTTCTAAGCTGCAGGAAGAAGGCCGCCGTGGCGATCGCCTTCGTCCTGGGCGTCTATCAGATATACACCGCCGTGTTCGGCATCCCGACGGTATACCTGCACCGGACGATCCACCTGGGCGCCATGCTGGTCTTGTGCTTCCTGCTGATAAAGCCGTCTGAAAAGCACCGCGGCTTCGCTGTTTTCCAGCTGGTCCTGTATACGCTCTGTGCCGCCGCTTCCGCCGCGTTCATGCTGTACGGGATGGCGAACTACCACGATATCCAGCTGCGGGGCGGCACGCCCGCGGCCTGGGACAAGATCTTCTGCGTCGTGCTGATATTCCTGGTGTTCCTGGCCACGTACAAGCGGGCCGGGCCGGCGATCACGGTGATCGCCGCCGTGTTCATGGCGTACCTGCTGTGGGGGCACCTGCTCACCGGCTCCCTGCGCCACGCGCCCATCGGGGCCCGGATGATCTACAACGAGTTCTACAACTCCACCGGGGGCATCCTGGGCTCCTGCGTCGGCATCGCGTCCACCTATATCATCATCTTCATCATCTTCGGCGCGTTCTTGAACGAGTTCGGCGCGGGCGACTATTTCAACCGCCTGGCCAACGCGCTGACCCGGAACTCCTGCGGCGGGCCCGCCAAGGCGGCGGTGATCGCCTCCGCGCTCCTGGGCCTGATCAACGGCAGCGCCGTGGCGAACGTGGCGACCACCGGGGCCGTGACCATCCCGCTGATGAAGCGCAACGGATACCCTGCGGAGTTCGCCGCCGCCACGGAGACCGCCGCGTCCATGGGCGGCCAGATCCTGCCTCCGGTCATGGGATCCTCCGTGTTTTTGATGGCCACCTTCGTGAACATGACGTACAACCAGATCTGCCTGTACGCCATCGCCCCGGCCATCCTCTATTTCGTGAGCATCTTCATCGCGGTCCACTTCAAGGCCAAGAAGCTCCATCTGGAGGCGGGGGCGGGCGTCGACGAGGACGACACCGACAGCCTGGGGAAGATCTTCCTGAGCGGCATCCACTTCGTCGTCGCCATCGCCGTGCTGGTGGCCACCATGGCCTACGGCTGGACGCCGCAGCGCTGCGGCATGCTGGCGATCTTATCCATCATCGTGGGGAGCCTCTTCCGCAAGGAGACCCGCGTGAGCCCCAGGCGCATGTGCGCGGCGCTGGTGGACGGCGTGCTGAGCTCGGTCACCCTGTCGGTCTCCTGCGCCATCAGCGGGGTCATCGTCGGCGTCGTGGGGCTGAGCTCCCTGGGCATCAAGATGTCCACCTTCGTCATCAAGACCGCCGGGGGCAGGGCCTGGATCGCCCTGGCGATCACCGCGCTGGCGTCCATCATCCTGGGCATGGGCGTTTTGAGCGCCGCCGCGTATATCATCCTGGCGTCCCTCATGGGCCCTGTGATCAGCTCTCTGGGGATCGACTTGCTGGCGGGGCACCTGTTCATCTACTACTTCGGCCTGCTGGCGGCCGTCACCCCGCCGGTGGCCCTGGGCGCGCTGACGGCCGCGTCCATCGCCAAGTGCAGCTTCAGCAAGACCTGCGCCCTGGGCTGCCGCCTGTGCATCGCGGCGTTCATCATCCCCTGGGTGTTCGTGTTCGACACCCGCGTGCTGTTCCTGGGCGCGCCCTTCCTCAGCTGCATCATCCCGGTGCTGACCTGCTTCTGCGGGATCTATATTTTGAACGTGGGCCTCTCCGGATACATGCTGACGGACGTCAGCATCGTCTTCCGGGCGCTGGCCTGCGCGGCCGGGCTGCTGCTGGTCAACACCAGCTATGTGACGGACGCCGCCGCCCTGGCCATCATCGCCGCGATCGCGGCGCAGCAGGTCTTCCAGGTCCGCAGGGAGAGACGGACGCCTCCCGCCCTGGGCTGAATGGCGGGCCATACCTTGAGATTTAGGAGGAGCGAGCATGTTCCGATATTTTCCAGACCACTATGCCCTGTCCTTCAAGGTCCTCCGGGCGATCGGGGGCATCTGTACGGGCCAGGCGGAGTTCGGCGAGATCCAGCAGGCCTGTGAGCGGATCGACCCGGACGACCCGGACTCCTGGACCGACGCCTGGGAGGCCATGGGCGACCGGCTGTACGGCATGGCCAAGGCCGCCGAGGCCGGGAGGCACTTCGTGACCGCCTCCGGCGAGTACTGCCGGGCCACGGAGTATTACCACAACGCCCAGTTCTTCCTGGACGGAGACGACCCCAGGAGATCTGGCATCTACGGGAAGTACCGGGAGTGTTTCCTGAAGGGGACGGAGCGCCACGATTCCCGGCCCGTAGAAGTCCATATCCCCTATGAGGACACGTTCCTCTACGCCTATTTCCTGCCCGCGAAGGACCCGGACCCCAGCGGGAGGACCCCGGCCATGGTGTGGTTCGGCGGGCTGGACTCCACGGCGGAGGAGGCGTACTTCGCCGTCTGCATGGACTACTCCAGGCGCGGCTTCCACTGTTTGATCGTGGACGGCCCGGGACAGGGCGCGTCCCTCCGCCTGAACGGCGTCCGCTCCCGCCACGATTATGAGACCGCGGGTACGGCGGCCTTCGACTACCTGGAGACCCGGGACGACGTGGACCTGAGCCGGGTGGCCGTGGTGGCCTGGAGCCTGGGGGGCTACTACGCGCCCCGCATCGTCTCCTTCGAGCACCGCTACGCCGCCTGCATCACCTACGGCGCCGAGTACGATTACGGCAGGACCTGGGAAAAGAGGATCGCCGCGGGCACGCACGCCCTGTCCCCCTACGCCAAGTGGATCAACGGGGTGGACAGCATGGAGGAGGCTTTGGAGAAGTTCAGGAGGTTCACCTTGGAGGGCGTCCTCCAGAACGTCACCTGCGACGTGCTGATCACCTTCGGCGAGGACGATCCTCAGCAGACGCTGGAGGGCGCGGAGCGCATCTGCAAGGAGATGGTCAATGCCCGCAGCGTCAGCTTCAAGCTCTTCACCAAGGAGGAGGGAGCCTGCTGCCACGTCTGCGCGGACAACCTGACCCTGGGCAATTCCTATACCGCGGACTGGCTGATGGACCTTTTCGGGATGACCCCGGCGGGGGAGTGAACCCGGGACGGTCCTCAGAGAGGGGGCCGCGATGGATACGGGATACCGATCACAGCGTTGGGAGTAAAGGGATTATGAAGAAACTGGTTTTGACAGACTTCCATAAAGTGGAGGTCGTAGAAGCGCCGATCCCGGTCCCCGGCAGGGGCCAGGCGGTGGTCCGCGTCAAGTACGCGGGCATCTGCGGCTCGGACCTGCACGTCTTTTCCGGGCTGCACCCCACGGCGAAGCCGCCCCTGGTCATGGGCCACGAGGCCTGCGGTGAGCTGTACGCCATCGATTCCGGCCGCACCGACGTCAAGGTGGGGGACAAGGTGTGCGTACATACGGTGGAGCCCTGCTACGCCTGCGAGGGGTGCTGCGCGGGACGGGAAAACTTGTGTACTTCCGTGAAGATCATGGGCACGAGCCTGGACGGCGTGTTCACCCAGTACATGCTGGTCAACGCGGACCGGGTCATCCGGTTCGGCGGCGGCGTGGACGATAAGGTCGCCGCCCTGGTGGAGCCGCTGACGGTGGGGGTGCACGACCTCCGCCGTTCCGGGTTCCGGGCGGGAGAGGACGTGTTCATCAGCGGCGCTGGCCCCATCGGCCTCATCATCGGCATCATGGCCCGGTTCTCCGGGGCCGCCCATGTGGTCCTGTCCGAGATCGACCGGACCCGCATGGAGATCGCCAGGGGGATGGGCTTCACGGTCGTGGACCCCGGAGGGGCGGACTTCGAAGCGGTCTGCGCCGAAAACTGCGGGGGGATGGGCTTCGACAGGGTGTTCGAGATCACCTCGGTCCAGTCCAGCTTCGACACCTGCGTCAGCCGGCTCAAGCGCGGCGGCGCCCTGGTCCAGGTGGGCATGCCCCCGGCGGGGAAGATCTTCGACCTGGACATCAACAAGATCATCTACAGCGAGTGCGACCTGCTGGGCGTCCGCCACCACACCATGTCGGACATGCAGGCCGCCGTCAAGATCATCGACTCCGGCGTCCTGGACGCGCAGCTGAGGCCCCTGGTCTCCGCGATCTACCCCCTGGATAAGAGCATGGAGGCGTTCGAGCGGGCGCGGACCGACAAGTCCGTGCTGCGGGTGCTGATCGACCTCACCGCCTGAGACCCCGGAGCGGGACGGGCACCGCCGGATAGGACAAAAAGCACTGAGATATTCAGTGCTTTTTGTCCTTCCTGCAGGACCCAGGCGGGCTTTTGAGCCGCAGGAGTTGAAGGGCCCCGTCATCAAGGGAGAGACCACGCACGTGCAGACCATGTGCCGCACCTCTCGGGGCAGCTGCCAGATGCTGAGGCTTTCTGGTATCGCTGTCTCTTGCGCTGGGTCTGGGCGGCATTCATCAGGGCCTCACTGATCGGCAGTTCCGGCACCCTGTTGGCTTTTCGGGTCTGGTTGATGAGGACGATCTGACCGGCCCGGCGAATACTTTCCTCACTGGCATGGGCATACATTCGGAGCATGACCGCCGTGCCAGAATGGCCCAGGTGTTCACTGACGGGGACCACGTCTGCCCCGTTGATGATTGTTAGTGGAAAAAGCATGATCCTGTAAAATAGAGCGATCGCGGCAGAAGACCCTGCCGCGATCGCTACAGCGCACATGGCTATTTTTTCTAATCGATTTTTCAATCCACATTATATCCCCTTTCGCATTAGGGCTAATGACAATTTTATTATACCACATATTTTCCTAGTTATCAATTTCCTTGTTAGTAAAAAAATAATTCACACATCTGCCAAATGAAAGTTCATTGAATAGAATAAATAACAATTGACAATCATCGCTGTAAGTGATATGCTACATCTATACTTTGAGATAGGAGGTGAGCCATATGGCCATTTTGCCGTATTCAAGGGGACCACCTGTTATAGAGCAATATCCTGCTCCCCGTACCCCATGATTTGAGGCCCTTATTTGAAACAGCAAACTTTTTTATGACATAGGAAAATTCTTTTTGCAGGCCGGATATGTAACGAAATGACAAAAAGGAACGGATATTGTCATACCTCAATAAAAAGCCGACCGACCAAGGACGGTCGGCCACTCAAAATCCGAAGAGGGGACAGGAGGCATGTCCCTGTCCCCTCTTCGGGCCCATACGTCGAGATTTCCGCCATAGGCAGGCGGCGATCGCCTCAAAGGACATCCACCGTTTCCGCGGTCTGTACAGACCGTCCGCAGCGGGCCCACCACCTCCCTTGCACGGGGAGCCCTGCCCGCGGGGGAGCGCCTTGCGAGATGGCCAGGCCCCCTGCCGGGCAGACCGTATCGAGCGCCCCATACGCCCCGGGAGGAGGTCCGATCCCTTATACAGCGTACCGCCCCCAGGGCCCTCACGACCACGGATGAGGACGGCGAGGCCCGTTCACCTGCGTGCGTCTGATGGATGCCGGGGCGCTGTAAGAACAGCCGGGCGGCCGCGTGGCCGCCCGGCTGCGGTCGGGAAGGGCCCGTCCCGCTGAGGGGCGTGACGCCGTCAGCCCATCATCGCTTCTTTTGCCTTCTCGATATCCGCTTCGTCCGTCATCGGGAACAGGACGTTGGCGATGATCGCCATGATGCAGGTGGCCGTGACCGCATCGTTGAAGATGAACCGGATGAAGCCGGGGAGCTGGGCCACGGCCTCCGGGTGGGCCGGCACGCCGATGCCGAAGACGAAGGTCAGTCCCATGACGAGGATGTTCCGCTCGCTGAACCCCGCCTTGGCGATCATCTTGATGCCGTTGATCAAGATCATGCCGAACACCGTGATGATCGCCCCGCCCAGGACGGCGTTGGGGATGGCGGAGAAGATGGCCCCCAGCTTGGGGAAGAAGCCGGAGATCATGAGGATGAAGGCCCCGGTGGCGATGCACCAGCGGTTCACCACCCGGGTCATGGCCACGATGCCCGCGTTCTGCCCGAAGGCGGTGTTGGGCAGGGCGTTGAAGACCGCGGCAGTGGTGGAGCCCAGGGCGTCCGCCAGGATGGCGCCGGAGGTCTCCCGTTCCGTGGCCTCCCGGTCGAAGCCCGCCATGGTGATGCCGGAGGTGTTGCCGATGGTCTCCAGTCCGGAGGTGACGAACAGGGCGGCGAAGCTCATGATGGCGGCAGGCTGGAAGGCCAGCTTGAACTGCATGGGCAGGGGCAGGCCGAACCACGCCGCGTCCGCGATGGGGGTGGTGTCGACCATGCCCAGGAGCGCGGCCGCGATGTAGCCCGCCACCAGACCGATCAGGATGGCGGCGTTTTTGGCTAGGCCCTTCCCGAACCGCTGGAGCAGGATGACGATGACCAGCACGAAGGAAGCCACGGCCAGGTTTTTCAGGGAGCCGTAGTCCGCCGCCCCGGCCCCTCCGGCGAAATAGTCCACGCCGATGCCCAGCAGGTTCACGCCGATGGTCACCAGGGTGCAGCCCACCACCAAGGGCGGGAAGAAGCGGCGGATGTATTTATAGAAGAAGCCCATGAAGACCTCCACCAGACTGCCCGCCAGGCACCCGCCCAGCACGGCCCCGATGCCGCCCGCCGCGCCCACGGCAGAGGCGGTGGGCACGAAGGTGAAGGAGGTGCCCATGACGATGGGGAGCCGGGCCCCGATCTGGTACTTGCTCCCCAGGCGCAGGGGATAGAGCTGGATGAAGGTGGTGAGGCCGGAGACGAACATGGCGCACTGGACCATCGTCACCGTGTCCGCGCCGGAGAGGCCGCAGACGGAGGCGATGATGAGGATGGGGGCCAGGTTCGACGTGAACATGGCCAGCACATGCTGGAGGCCCAGAGGGACCGCCGTGGGGAGGCTGGGGCGGCCGTCCAGCTCATAGACCATCTTCCGGTCTTGTTCGCGTTTCGTGTTCTTCGCAGCGTTCATATCGTTTTCCTCCCAAAACTCCCCGCGTGACATGCCCCGGGGAGTGGATCTTTATATCGCGGCAGGCAGCCGGTGCCGCCGCTCTCCGCGTCCCGCGGGGATCAGCGGTCCAGATAGGCGGTGAGGGCGGCGCGGGCCTCCCGGACCGCCTTCCCCTCGTCCACGCCGGTGAGACGGCCGTCTTTGACCACGACCCTGCCGTTCACCACCGTGGCGTCCACAGGGCCCTTGAAGCCCACGGTGCCCAGCATGGACTTGACGTCCAGGTCCGCCCCCACCAGCTCCAGCCGGTCCCGGCGGATCAGGAACAGGTCCCCGGCCTTGCCGGGCTCCAGGGAACCGATGTCCTCCCGGCCCAGGACCCGGGCGCTGCCCCGGGTGGCGATCTTCAAAAGATCGTACCCGCTGGGGGCCCGCGCGCTGGAGGTGAGCCGGTGGAGCAGGTAGGCCACCCGCAGTTCCTCCAGGAGGCTGGAGCCGTCGTTGCTGGCGCTGCCGTCCACGGCAAGGCCCACGGGGACCCCCAGCTCCAGCATATCGGGGATCCGGCACACGCCGGAGGAGAGCTTCATGTTGGAGATGGGGCAGTGGGCCACGCCGGTGCCCGTGTCCGCCAGGAGCTTCAGCTCCCCGTCGTTGAAGTGGATGCCGTGGGCGTACCACACGTCGCGGCCGATCCAGCCCAGGTCCTCCATGCAGGCCAGGGGGCGCTTCCCATATTTCTCCAGGACATAGCGCTCCTCGTCCTTCGTCTCGCACAGATGCGTGTGGAGCCGGACCCCCAGGTCCCGGGCCAGCAGGGCGGACTGCCGCAGCAGCTCCGCCGAGACGCTGAAGGGCGAACAGGGGGCCAGGGCCACCATCCGCATGGAGAGGGGGCGGGGGTCGTGGAACTTCTCCACCGCCGCCTGGCAGTCCCGGAGGATCTCGTCTACGGTCTGGACCACGCTGTCCGGGGGGAGGCCGCCGTCCTTCCGGCTCAGGTCCATGCTCCCGCGGGAGGCGTACATCCGCACGCCCAGGGCTTCCGCCGCGGCGAACTGGGCGTCCAGCAGGGCGGCGGAGCTGCCGCCGGGGAAGACGTAGTGGTGGTCGAAGACGGTGGTGCAGCCGGTCTTCAGCAGTTCCCCCATGCCTGTGATGGAGCTGTGGTAGACGGCGCCGCCGTCCAAGTTTTTCCAGATCTCGTACAGCGTCCTCAGCCAGTCGAACAGTTCCATGTTCTGCACCTGGGGCAGGTTCCGGCTGAAGGTCTGGTAGAGGTGGTGGTGCGTGTTGATCAGCCCCGGATAGACCAAGCAGCCGGAGGCGTCCAGGGTCTCGTCCGCCGTCTGGGGCTCCGGCCCCATGTAAACGACGGCACCGTCCCGGATCAGGATGCCGGCGTTTTCCAGCACCGTGTCCCGATCGTCGCAGGTGATGACAGCGGAAGCGTTTTTGATGAAAAGACTGCTCATGCGTTACCTCCTGATCACGCGTTTTTGCGTGAGGCCATACAGGCAGGATAAGCGCATGAGCAGCCGCCATGTGCGCACAAAGCGTCCGCTGATATCGGAGGACCGCGGTCTCCCTTCGCCGGCAGGGGGGAAACGAAAACTGCCGAAACAAAAAGACCACAAGTTTCAGGGCGAGGCCCAAAAACTTGTAGTCAACTGTTACGGCAGTTGGTAGAAACGTTCATCCGATCATGAACTTATACAAGCCAATATGTATGTCTTGAAGATACACGGAAAGGCCGACCTTGTCAAGCGCTCAGCTAAAAAATCCACAGATCATCCTATTTTTGACGAAGAAATTATGGAAGATCCACAATGGATCCGGCATCGCCGCCCCGCCCGCGCAGGCCTCAGGGGGCGCCGGCGGCGGAAGGGGCTCGGGTGCTGTGAGGGGGCTTCGATCCTCCGCAGGAAGGGGCTCCGAAGGACGGGACAGACGGACGGGAGAGCGCTTGAGGTCCGGAGGCCCCGCAGTGGGAGGCACACGATCTTCTTAAAAAGGGGGCTGGAGGAGACGACGGTCCTGCCCGGCCTTTTGGGAGACCTTGTGAGGAGCTCCGGGGCAGGGGATCGTGTTTTGACGAAGGGGCCGCACGGGCGAAAGGAGAATGCTTTGGTGGGCATCAGCCTGCTTCGGCAGGACCGGCGGCGCTGGTGATGAACTGTTGGGGACATTTCTTTGCCACTGAAAGAGAAGGGGGTTTGCTGATTTTCGATGGTGATTTTACGATTGCTTTTGCGATTGGCCATAAGTAGACGGTTAAAGCTTTGTCATCGTGCGTTGGTGTACGGCTGAAGATCGAAAAAGAGTCTTGATGATTTCAATCCGGTCGTTTCCTGCGAGGGGGGCGACGGTCGACCAGGGTACAGCTACTGGCGAGGCTATCATATTTCAACCCTCGCTCCCCGCGAGGGGAGCGACGAAAGAGCAGTACACCGGGTTCCTGGTGCAGCTTTTATTTCAACCCTCGCTCCCCGCGAGGGGAGCGACGGAGGAGGCGCAGCGTCGAGCGGCCTCTCTGAGATTTCAACCCTCGCTCCCCGCGAGGGGAGCGCCGACCGCTA
>NZ_CAJUBK010000045.1 GCF_910584465.1 uncultured Oscillibacter sp. | reverse complement strand
AACCGGAGCGTGGAGGGCACCGGCCTGGGGCTGGCCATCGTGAAGCACCTGGTGGAGCTGATGGGGGGCACCATCGGCGTGGAGAGCGTCTACGGCGAGGGGACCACCTTCACCATCACCATCCCCCAGAAGATCGTGGACCGGCGCACCACCGCGGAGGTGCCGGAGCTCCCACAGCTCGAGCAGCAGGGCGGCATCGAGGCGTTCACGGCCCCCGATGTGAAAGTGCTCGTGGTGGACGACAACGTGATCAACCGCAAAGTCGCCAGGGGCTTTTTGAAAAGCTACGCCTTCGACCTCACCGAGGCCGAGAGCGGGCCGGAGGCCATCGACCTGGTGCGGGGGGAACGGTACGACATCATCTTCATGGACCACATGATGCCCATGATGGACGGCATCGAGGCGGCGGAGATCATCCGCCGGGACTGCGGGGAGAACGGCACCGCGCCGGTGCTCATCGCCCTGACCGCCAACGTCATGGAGGGGATGCGGGAGCGGTTCCTGAGCCGGGGGTTCCAGGACTTCATCGCCAAGCCCTTGGACCGGCGGGAACTGGGCCGGCTGCTGGCCCGCTGGGTCCCGGAGGAGCGCCGGCAGGCCGGAGGCGTCAAGGATCCCGTCGGCTCCCTGGACCCCGGGGCCTTCCCCATCGAGGGGATCGATATCGAGGCGGCGTCCCGCTATCACGCCGGCGATGAGGCGGGCTTCGTCGACCTGCTGGAGCTCTACTACATGGACGGCCAGCGCAAGGAGGCGCTCCTGCGGGAGCTCTCCGGCTCGGACATCTCCCGCTACTGCATCGAGGTGCACGGCCTCAAGAGCGCTTCCGCCAACATCGGGGCCATGGCCCTCTCCGACATGGCCCGCGCCCAGGAGGAGGCCGCCTCCCAGGGCGACACGGAGCGCATCGCCCAGCAGTCCCCCCTTCTGCTGGAGGCTTATGCGGCCCTCCTGATGAACATCGGGGCGTTCCTGGACCGGCGGCGTCAGGACGACGCCGGGGAGAAACTCCCGCCCCTGCCCGCCCAGGCGCTGCGGGAGCAAGCGGGCGAGGCCCTGCGCGCGCTGGAGGATTTCAGGTCCCAGGAGTGTCTGGACCTGGTGGAGTCCCTTTTGGACCATGAGCTGCCGCAGGACGCGGCGGACCGCCTATGGGAGGTCCACGATCAGCTGAAGCTGTTCGAAGACGATAACGCGGAATCGCTGCTGCGGCAGTTCCTGCGTGAACTTGAGGAGGACGAGAGCGAATGAACGAGATGTGGAAGAGCAGTAAAAAACGCATCCTGGCGGTGGACGACGCGGCGATCATCCTGCAGCGGATCAAGGACGCCCTGGAAAAATACTATCACGTGGTCACGGTGAATTCCGGTGTGCGGGCCCTGCGGTATCTGGAGCGGGAGAAGCCCGACCTGATCCTGCTGGACATCCGCATGGCGCCCAAGGACGGTTTCCAGACCCTGCGGGAGATCCGCGCCATGAAGGACCGGGCCGACATCCCGGTGATCATGCTGACCGGCATGGAGGACAAGCGGTACGTCATAGAGGGCATCAAGCTGGGGATCTGCGACTATGTCCTGAAGCCCTTCGCCCCCGAAGATCTGCTGGACCGCATCTGGCGGGCCCTGGAGGAAGACAAGGAAGGTCCGGCGCCGGCGACGGAGGAGGGCTGAGCGATGAACACGTTCATGACCAAGGAGGCCCTGGAGCAGATATTGGATCAGGCTCTCCAGGACGTGACGGAGCAGACCGCCGGCGTGCGCCTGTACCAGGGCGGCCAGCCGCTGGGAGAGGACATGTGCACCGTCCACATCACCTTCGACAAGGGCTTCGGCACCAGCCTCACCCTCTGCGCCGACACCAGCCTGCTGGCCCGCATGGCCCGCAACTCCTTCCACGAGGAGATGGTGACCCAGGAGGACCTGGAGGAGTTCTGCAAGGAATATTTCAACGTGCTCTGTGGGAAGATCACAGGGGCGATGTACCAGGCCACGCAGATCCCGGCCCATTTCGGGCAGCCCGTGTTCTACCGCGGGCGCTATGAGCCGGAGGAGCAGGAGGTACAGTTCATCCTCACCTATTCCGACGGGCACAGCGAGGGGGCACAGCTCATCCACCATGTGCCCTGCGCCCACGGAGGCGGGAGCGGGGCCGTTTCGGACCGGACAGGACAGAAGGGAGTATAGCGGCATGAGCAAACGGATCATGGTAGTGGACGATTCCCGGCTGGTCAGGGTCCAGCTGGAGGACGTCCTGAAGGGCACGGACTACGAGATCGCGGCGCACTGCCGCAGCGGCGAGGACGCCATCGCGCGATATGCCGAGATAGGGCCCGACCTGGTGACGATGGACATCATCATGCAGGGGATGGACGGACTGGACGCGGCGGAGATCATCCTGAAGGACCATCCGGACGCGAGGATCGTGATGATCTCCTCGCTGGCCTACAAGGACACCTTCGAACGGGCCAAGGCCATCGGGGCCAGGGGCTTCGTGGATAAGCCCTTCCATCAGGAGCAGCTGCTGAAGGTCTTCGCACAGGCACTGCAGTAAGGTGCGGGGAGGCGGCGCCCCGGGTCTCGGGATGCCCGCCGGCGGATATCGATACGGCCCTGCCGGCGCTCATGGCGCCGGCAGGGCCGCGGCCTGTCCCCCAGCATCCGCAGGGGGGGGGCCCGCGGTGCGGTAGGGCGGGATCTTGCCGCGCTCCGTGGTGCCCAGGCTCCTGCCGGCTGCCGTCCCCCATGGTGCGCAGGACGCCGGAGGGGGAGCAGGGCGGCGTCCTGCAGGTCTCGGCCGGATGCCCTCCATCCGGATCTCCCGGCCGGAGGCCGGGGACACGGTGCGCCGGTCCGTGGGATGCCCGTTCCCGGACGCCTGCCGGCCCGCGGCTCGGCCGGGCGTCCCCCGGCAGTCCGCCGCCTCCGCCGGAAAGCGCATATTGACAAAATACACAAAAATATCTATAATCTATTCATCCAAAATAGGACATCCATACATCGTTCACAGGGAGGATACTATGAACATCAAGGAACTGGCCAACAAGGTACAGCCGGAGGTCGTCGCGTTCCGGAGGGAACTGCACCGCCGCCCCGAGGAGAGCTTCAAGGAATTCGAGACCACGAACAAGATCGCGGCCAAGCTGGACGGCCTGGGCATCCCCTACCGCCGCCTGGAGCCCACCGGCCTGCTGGCGGAGCTCAAGGGCGGCAAGCCCGGCAGGACCATCGTCCTGCGGGCCGACATCGACGCCCTGAGCGTCGACGAGAAGACCGGCCTGGAGTTCGCGTCCGAGGTCCCCGGCGTGATGCACGCCTGCGGGCACGACACCCACGCGGCCATGCTGGTGGGCGCGGCGGCCGTGCTGGATCAGGTGAAGGAGGAGCTCTGCGGCACCGTGAGGCTGCTGTTCCAGCCCGCAGAGGAGATCGCGAAGGGCGCGAAGCGCGTGATCGAACAGGGCGTCCTGGACGGCGCGGACATGATCTTCGGCATCCACATCCTCTCGCAGGTGCCGGCGGGGACCATCGCCCTCCGTCCCGGGGCCTCCGCGTCCGCCGCGGACGTGTTCCGGGTGAAGGTGACGGGCAAGTCCTGCCACGGCGCCATGCCGGAGACCGGCGTGGACGCCACGGTCGCCGCCTCGGCCATCGTCCTGAACCTGCAGAGCATCGTCAGCCGGGAGCTCTCCCCCATGCTCCCGGTGGTGGTCACCGTGGGCAAGCTGGTGTCCGGGAGCCGGTTCAACGTCGTCTCCGGCGAGGCCGTCATGGAGGGCACGGTCCGCTGCTTCGATCCGGACGTCCACCACAGGCTCCCGGAGATCGTGTCCCGCGTCGTGAAGGACACCGCGTCCGCCTACCGCTGCGAGGCGGAGGTCACGTATGAGATGCTGACCGAGGTGCTGATGAACGACCCCGCCGCCACCGCGCTCGTGAAGGCGGCGGCACAGAAGGCGGCGGCAGCGCCTCAGATGGTGGTCGACGCCCCTCAGACCATGGGCGCGGAGGATTTCGCGGACTATACGCTCCTGACCACGGCCTCCTTCGCGATGCTCGGCGGCGGCGGGACGTATCCGCAGCACAGCGACCACTTCGTCATCGAGGAGGGGGCCTTCCCCACTGGTGTCGCGCTCTACGCGCAGGTGGCGGCGGACTTCCTGGCGCAGTGAGGCGTCCGGAGGCCGGATAGGCGTCCCAAAAAGCAGGAGGGGCCTTGCGGCCCCTCCTGTCGTATGCTCCTCAGTCCTCCTCGTCGGTGACGATCAGACCGTAGCCGCCGCTCTTCCGGCGGTAGACGATGCACAGGCTGTCGTCCTCGCTGCTGCGGAAGACGAAGAAACTGTGGTCCAGCAGGTTCATCTGCAGGATGGCCTCCTCCGTGCTCATGGGCTTCACGGCGAAGCGCTTGGTACGGACCACGGCGAACTCCTTCTCCTCCGCCACCTCGAAGTCGTCGGCGGGGGCGGGCGCCGGGAAGCCCTCGCTCCGCAGGCGCTTGGACAGCCGGGTCTTGTTCTTCAAGATCTGGCGCTCGATATAGCCCACAGCGGCGTCCACCGCGCCGCGCATATCGCCATCCGGCGCCTCTGTCTGGGCGCGGAGCAGGGCGCTGCCGCTCCGGACGGTGATCTCCACGGTGCAGCGGTGGTCCTTCTCCACCGAGAACGTCACGAACGCGGTGGTGTCATCCCGGAAATATTTCTCCAGCTTGGCGATTTTCTTTTCGGTGTATGCCTTGATGGAGTCGTTGAGGGAGACCTTCTTGCAAGCGTAAGTGTACTTCATCGAGATCGCTCCTTTCGTGTGAAAAGGGGGCCGGAGGGCATCCTCCCGAGTCTCGCGCGGGCCCTGGGGGCCCCTTTTGTATAATATAACATATTTGTATTGAAATGGAAAGGGGAGATCGTCTCCTTTTTCAAAAATTTCACAAAAAGATCCCGCTCCCCTCCGGAGCGGCGGTATCCGACAAAAAAAGACCGAAAGCGACAAAACTTCCTATTTACAAAATATGGCGGATATGGTACTTTGATATAGGAAGCTTTCCAATATCCCACCCGCTTGGGCCGCATGGCGATCTGCTGTGCGGCTCCTTTTTGCGCCTGCGGGGCAAAGGGGACCGCCTGTCTCCAGGCGGTCCTCCGGCGGTCGAAAAGGCTTTTCGACCGCCGGTGCAAGTTTTCAGGACGTTACGAACGTCCTGAAAACATATGATCTGAACGGTGCAGGAGGCCCTTCCTGGGCCTCCCGCACACACCCTCTCTTCCCGCCGGATCGGGCCTCCTCTTTTTTCGACGAACTGAGGACCGCCTGTCTCCAGGCGGTCCTCCGCTCATCGTTTCCTCCGGCCCCGCTTGCCGTCCATGCTGCGGTTCAGGTCCGCCATCTTCCCCTCCGAGGAGGACAGGAACCGCTTCAGCTTGTCCTCGAAGGCCTGATCCCCCGACGGCGGCAGGGGCGCTGGCCTCCCCCGGCCCTGGGCCGGCGGCTGGGCGCCCCTGGGCGCGGGGGCCTGCGCGGGACCGGACGCCCCTCCGGACCGGGGGCCCCCGCCCGTCCGGGGCGCTCCCCCGGCGTAGGGCGGCCTGCGGCCTCCCCGGTCCTCACGGGGCAGGGCCTTCTTGATGGAGAGGTTCACCCTCCCGTTCTCCGCCGACAGGACCAGGACCTTCACGGCCTGCCCGGTCTCAAGGTGATCGTGTACGTCCTCTACGAACGTATTGGCGATCTCCGAGATATGTACCAGCCCGGAGCCGCCTCCCTCCAGCGCCACGAAAGCGCCGAACTTCATGATGCTGGTGACTTTGCCTTCCAGAATGCTCCCAACCTGAGGCTCCATACGGTTTCTAGTTTCTCCTTCCCTTGATTCGTGCGGGGGCCGGAGGGCCGTTCAGCTGCCCACGTCCAGCACATACTCGCCGGGCAGGGCCCAGCCCAGCTCCCGGCGGGCGATCTCCTGCATCTTCTCAGGCGTGCAGCCCTCCTCGATGTCCGCGGCCAGGGCGTCGTTCTCCTGGCGCCTGCGCTCCACCTGGGCGGCGATGCGCGCCTTCTCGGCCTCCGCGTCGGACACCTGCTCCCGCATGGCGTACACCTTGCACACCAGCGCGGCCAGCAAGATCACGATCAGGAGCCTGGCCAGGAGGCCCGTGCGGAGCTTTACCGGGCCCGCTCTTTTTTGCTTTGCCATTTCTGCCGTCCCCTTTCGCGGGCCTGTACCCACTTTTCCTTATTGTAAAGCATTTGCGCCAAAAATAAAAGAGGTTTTTTCCCTGGCGGGCCGTTTTTTTGCAAAGATCCCTCGTCCACCGCAGGGGCAGGCACAGCAGCGCCCACAAAAAGGCCAGCGTATCCGCCCAAAAGGCCCAGACAGGCCGCAGCAGCTCCGAAAAAACGCAGAAGAACAGCACCGCGCCCCCCAGGGCCCCCACGATCACGAAGCCCCGGAGCTGGCCCTCCGCCCGGCGCAGCAGGAAGAGGAACACGGCCCCGCCCACCGCCAGGCAGTAGCATCCGTCCAGCGCCCCGGTGAAGCGGGGCGCCCGGACCCGGAAGGGGCGCAGCAGATCGTACAGCAGCCCGGCGGACAGTCCCAGCAGGATGGACTGCCCGAACACCAGCAGCTGCCCTGTGGCCTGGCTCCCCATCCTATCCGAACAGGCGGCCGAAGAAGCCGCCCCGGCCGGGGCCCTGGTCCTCATAGGTCAGGGAGTCGATCCTCCCGTCCACGTGCAGTTCGCCCCCGTCCAGGGACAGTTTCCCGATGTGCAGGTCCTCCCCCGTGATGACCAGGGTCCCCGCGGCGGTGGACATGACGATGCCGCTCTCGTCGAAGCGCTCCACGTCCTCCACGCCGGAGACGGTCAAGCTCTCCCGCCCGTCCAGCTCCAGGCGGTGGGCAGTCTGGGGCACGTTGTAATCGTTCATGGTTCGTCCCTCCCTGTCCACAGACTATGCGGCGGGAGGCGGCGGTATACATCCTTATCCTCCCGGGGAGGGGGAAGATCGAACGGGGCCCGGTCCGCCCAGGGCGGCGAGCTTTTCCGCCGTCCTCTCCGGCGAGAGATCCGAGACGTCGATCTTGACCGTATCCATCCGGTCGTACAGGGGGAGCCGCTCCAGGCTCCGCCGGATGCTGTCTGGGTCCCGGAGGCCCGCCTCCACGTCCCGGCCGATCCGCTCCGCCAGCACGTCCGCCCTGCACACCAGGGACACGGCCCTCACGGCGTGGCCGCCGGTGTCCAGCCGGGCCAGGATGCCGTCCAGGATGTCCTGGCGGTGCATGACCCAGCAGAAGATGACGTTCTGATAGGCGGAGCAGCGGAGGAAGCTGTTCAGCAGGTAGCAGATGTTGTCCACCACCATCCGCTTGGTCTCCTCCGTCACCTGGAACGGGTCCGCGTCCCAGCACCAGTCGCCGTCCAGGAAGACCGCGCCGTCCAGCGCCCGCTTCAGCCGCTCACAGGCGGCGGTCTTCCCCACGCCCATGGGCCCGCCGATGAGATACAGCCTCTTCACGATCTCATACCTGCCTGTACAGGGCCGCGGCGTCCGCCTGGCGGACGGTCTCCTGGATGGAGAGGACCTCCACCGTCACCTCCCGGGCCCCCAGGCGCAGGGAGATCCGGTCCCCCACCTTCACCTCGTAAGAGGCCCGGGCGGGCCTGCCGTTGACGGACACCAGTCCGTTGTCGCAGGCTTCGTTGGCGGTGGTCCGCCGCTTGATCAGGCGGGAGACCTTGAGATATTTGTCCAAACGCATATGAGACCTCCTCCGATGAAGCAAAACTGCCGGCAGGGGCCCTGCCGGCAGTTCAAAACAAACGGGTCCCGGCTCAGCCGCCCACGATGTCCTTCAGGACCTTGCCGGCTTTGAACACGGGCACGGTAGAGGCAGGGATCTCGATGGGCTCCTTGGTCTTGGGGTTGCGGCCCACGCGGGCCGCCCGCTTCTTCACCTCGAAGGAGCCGAAGCCCACCAGCTGGACCTTCTCGCCCTCTTTCAGCGCGTCGGTGATGGCGTCCAGGGTGGCGGTGATGACGGTCTCGGCATCCTTCTTAGAGACCTCCGCGGCCTCGGAAACGACATTGATCAGCTCTGCTTTGTTCATGAATGGTATCCTCCTGAAAATCATTTGTGGTCTTGTCTGCCTATTCTTAACGCGGTCGCGTGTTAAGACTCCTCTCGTTTGGCGGAGCGCCAGAGCTCCGTCAGCTCCTCCTCCGTACAGCCGGCGAAGGGCTTGTCCGCCGCCTCTTCCATCCGGCGGAAGCGCCGGTCGAATTTATCGCAGGCCCGGTGGAGCGCGTCCTCCGGGTCCACGCCCGCCAGCTGCGCCAGGTTTGCCGCGATGAAGAGCAGATCCCCCAGCTCCTCCCGGACGCCGTGGGGCGCGGAGGCGTCTCCCCCGGCCTCGACGGCCCGGCGCAGCTCCCGGGCCTCCTCCTCCAGCTTGTCCAGGGCGCCGGCGGCGCTGTCCCAGCGGAAGCCCGCCTTCGTGGCCTTGCCCGAGATCTTCTCCGCCCGCCAGAGGGCCGGCAGGGTATGGGGCACCGCCTCGATCGCGTCGGCGGTGCTCTCCTGGGACTTCTCCTTCCGTTTCAGGGCGTCCCAGTTCACCAGGACCTCCTGGCTGTCCTCCACCTGCACGTCCCCGAAGACGTGGGGATGGCGGTAGACCAGCTTCCGGGCCACGCCGTCCACCACGTCCTCCATGGTGAAGCGGCCCCGCTCTGCCTCGATCTGCGCGTGGAAGACCGCCTGCATCACCACGTCGCCCAGCTCCTCCTGCATATCCACAGGGTCGTCCCGGTCGATGGCGTCCAGGGCCTCATAGGTCTCCTCCAGGAAGTTCCGGCGGATGGAGCTGTGGGTCTGCTCCGCATCCCAGGGACAGCCCCCCGGGGCCCGGAGCAGCCGCATGATCTCCAGGAAGTCCTCCCAGCCGTAGCGGCGCTTACTTTGAAAATCTACCATAGATCATCCGCCTTTGCAAGAAATTTCGAGAAAAAAGTTTGAAAAAGGTCTCCATACCGAAAGTCTTCCCCTATCCTTTAGCGCAAATGCAACAATTTCGCCAGCTTCGCGCCATGGGGCACCGTCTTCAGGTCCTCCGCCCGCAAGATCCGCAGGACGACCACCAAAACGGCGTAAACGGCCACGCCCGCCAGGATGCCGCAGAGGGTGGCGGCGGCGTTGGTGAGGTAAGCGGCCCGCACTTCGGTGGCCGCCCCCAGGAACGCGCCGGACAGGGCCCGGCTCACGAAGCCGTGGACCGCCCAGGCCCCGCCGCCCATCAAGGCGGAGGCGAGCACCGGCTTGAAGAAGATCTGGAGGTAGCGGGGCTTCTCCGGGGAATAGAGCCAGACCAGGGACAGGTTCAGCCCGGCGATGACCAGATAGCAGCACAGGGTGGAGATCGGGGCCCCGTGGATGTTGATCTCCGGCTCCCCCACCAGGAGGTAGTTCAAAACGATCTTCACCAGGCCGCCCAGGATCACCGTCAGGACCGGCAGGTGCACCTTGCCATAGGTCTGCAGGATGGCGTTGGTCAGGTTCATGAGGCACACGAAGATACAGGCCAGGCCCAGGACCCGGAGATGCGGCCCCGCCGCCAAAGCGGCCTCCGGCCGGGCCGGGAGGACCAGGCGCATGATGGGCGTCGACAGCACGCTGAGCCCCACGCCGCAGGGCAGGGCCAGGATGGCGATGAGGCGGAAGGCGGAGGAGACGATCCGGTCCACCTCCCGGTGGTCCTTCCGGGCCAGGGCCGCCGCCGCCACGGGGATCAGGCTCATGGTCACCGGGAAGACGAAGGCCGGCGGCAGGTTCAGCATATCCATGGCATAGCCGTAGGCGCCCTTCAGCGCCGCCGCGGACTCCTCCGTCAGGCCCAGGCCGTCCTGGAGGCGCCCCATGACGATGGAGGTGTCCACCAGGTTGATGATGCTCATGGCGGAGTTGCTCAGCGTGATGGGCACGCCGATGGCCAGGATGCGCCGGGCCAGGACCGCCCGGCCGGCGGGGACGTCCAGCCGCTCCCCCGGGGAGCGGTGGGTCAGCAGGTAGGCGATCAGGAACAGCATGGACAGCACGGTCCCGATCGTCACGCCCAGGATGGCCCCCGCCGCCACGAACTCCTGTCCCATGCCCGCCCGGAAAATGTACCAGGCCAGCGCCAGGCCGATGCCCAGCTTGCACAGGGCCTCCAGCACCTGGGACACGGCGGTGGGCGTCATGTCGCCCTGGCCCTGGGTATAGCCCCGCATACAGGCCAGCAGGCACACGCAGAACACCGCCGGGGACAACGCCTTGATGGCCCAATAGGCGCTCTCGTTATGCAGCCGGGCGGCCACCCAGCCGGTGCCCAGGGACATGATGGCGAAGCCCGCCAGTCCCAGGGCGAAGAAGATCCAGATGGCGGTGCTGAACAGCCGCCGCTTCTCGTTCTCCCGTCCCTTGGCCTGGGCCTCGGACACCAGCTTGGAAAGGGCGATGGGGAGGCCCGCCGTGGAGATGGACAGCAGGACGTTGTAGATCTGGTAGGCGGAGTCGAAATAGGTCTTGCCCTCTTCCCCCAGGATGTTGTTCAGCGGGATCTTGTAGAAGAAGCCGATGGCCTTGACCACCGCCACCGCCGAGGCCAGGATGGCCGCGCCGCCCAGGAAGGACTGTTTTTTCGTAGTCGACATGAAAAGCATACCTCGAATATCTCAAAAAATGCGCGGACGCTCCCCGTCCGTGCGGGGCGGGCCCCACGGTCCACTTTATGGGACTGGGACCCGCCTTATGACCCCGGTCTCCCTCCGGGGCCCCTCCGATCCCTACATCCGCTCCAGGCAGCCTTTCACCAGGGCGGTGAACTTGGGGCCCGCGGCCTCCCCCGCCGCGATGACCTCGTCGCCGGAGAGGGGCTGCTCCAGCACGCCGGCGGCCATGTTGGTGCACAGGGTGAAGCCCAGCACCTGCATGCCGCAGTGGGCGGCGGTGACGGCCTCCGGCACCGTGGACATGCCCACGGCGCCCGCGCCCAGCAGACGGGCCGCGCGGACCTCCGCCGGGGTCTCGTACTGGGGGCCGGGGAAGAACATATACACGCCTTCCTTCAGATCCAGGCCCTGGGCCCGGGCGGTCTCACGGGCTATCTGCTGGAGGGTAGGGGTGTAGACATGGCTCATGTCCGGGAAACGGGGGCCGAACTGCTCCAGGTTAGGCCCGCAGAGGGGGCTGGCGCCGAAGAGCTTGATGTGGTCCGTGATCAGCATGATGTCCCCGGCGCTCCAGGCGGTCTCCACCGCCCCGGCGGCGTTGGTCACCACCAGGGTCTCGATCCCCAGCAGGCGGGCCACGCGGACCGGGTAGCCCGCATCGGCGAAGGACCAGCCCTCGTAGGTGTGGAGCCGGCCCTGCATGACGGCCACGTCCTGCCCCGCCAGACGGCCAAAGAGGAACTGGCCCTTATGGCCGGGGGCGGTGGAATGCTTCATGTGGGGCACTCCCGGATAGGGCACGGCGATGGGGCCCTCCACCTCGTCCGCCAGGGCCCCCAGGCCGGAGCCCAGGATCAGCAGCACCTTGGGCCGGAAACTGCCCAGCGCCTCCCGCAGGACCTGGGCGCTCTCCTGATATTGCTGGTATGTGTAAGATCCCATGATCGTCCTCCTATCTCCTCATCCCTTCCGGTCCAGCTCCCTGCCGCAGGCCCGGCAGAACCGGTCCTCCGCTCCCACGGCCCCGCCGCACCCCGGGCAGACGGCGTCCTCCGCCGTCCGGCCCAGGCTCTCGTTGAGCTCCGCCAGCTGGGCCTTCAGCACGTCGATCTCCCGGAGCTTGGCCAGCAGCTCCTCGGACTCGGTGGGGTCGCCGGAATGGGTGGCGTAGACCATCTCTCCGGCCTCCATCAGCTTCCCGTCCATCTCGCCCTCTACCCGGGCGGCCTCACAGCGGAGCTTCACGCCCTCCGCCAGCTTCTCCGCCCCCTCGCAGGCCAGGCCCAGCGTCCCCAGGGCGAAGGTCCCGGCCAGGTACGCGCCCTCCTTGAGGGAGTCCAGCAGGTCATAGATCTTGTCTCGTTTGCTCATGTTACGCTCCTTCCTGATCCTAATGGATTGCTGCCTCGGCAGCGGCCTCCCGCCGGGCCGCCGCCGCGCGGGGCATCTTTCCGCCGGCGCTGCCGCCTGCGGGGACGTCAAAGGCCCGCTCCTCCGTAAAAGGCGGCGAAGTCCGCCTGATTGGACCGCATCTTCGCCTGCCGCTCCGTGTACTCCTTGGGGTACTTGGGGTTGAAGCGCCGCCGGATGAGGCGGCGGGACGGGTCCACCATCTTGGTGGAGCCCCCCGCGCCGAAGGAGAGGATGGAACACAGCTCCGACATGATGTCGATGTTGTAAAGGCAGGCCCCGCCGGGGCGGGTCCAGCCGATGTTCTCGAAGCTGCCGGACATGTATTTCTGCCGGTAGAGGTAATACGGGGCGTATCCCGCCCCCCGCAGGGCGGGCCCGGCATAGTCCAGCATCTCCCGCACCGCCTCGGGGCCGGGGATGGACAGGCCCTCCAGCAGGATGCGGCTCCCCTTCTTCAGCGCCAGGGTGTGGACGGTGACGTTCTCCGTGCCGAAGCGGAGGCAGCGGTCCAGGGACCGCCGGAAGCCCTCCGGCGTGTCCTCCGGCAGTCCCGCGATGAGGTCCATGTTGACGTACCGGAAGCCGTATGCCGCCGCCAGCTCCATGGCCTGCTCGACGTCGCCGGGACTGTGCCGCCGCCCGATGGCCCGGAGGACGCCCTCCTCCATGGTCTGGGGGTTCACCGAGATCCGGCGGACGCCGTGGTCCCTCAGCACCGCCAGCTTCTCCGCCGTGATGGTGTCGGGCCGGCCCGCCTCCACGGTGATCTCATCGCAGCGGTCCAGCGCCGGGCCGAAGGCCGTCTCGAAGGCGGTCAGGACCCGGTCCAGCTGCTCCGCCGTCAGGGTGGTGGGGGTGCCGCCGCCCATGTACATGGCCCGGGGCCGGAGGCCCTCCTCCCGGACCATCCGCCCTCCGGCCTCGATCTCCGCCGTCAGGGCGTCCACATAGGGCCCCACCAGGGAAAAGCTCTTCTCCACCGACTGGCTGACGAAGGAGCAGTAAGCGCAGCGGGTGGGACAGAAGGGGACGCCGATATAAACGTCGATGTCCCTGGGCCCCAGGCGCTTCGCGGCCTCGAAGGCCGCCGTCCCCGTCTCCAGGGCCAGGGCGGCCCGCTGGGGAGTGACGAAATACTCCCGCTCCAGCATGGCCGCGGCCTCCCCCGGGGACGCCCCCGCCTGGAGGGCCTCCGTCACCAGCTTGTCCGGCCGGACCCCGGTGAGCATCCCCCAGGGGGGCGTGTCCCCCGTGAGGGCGCGGTAGGCCAGGAAGAAGCAGGTCCCGACGGCGTGCCGCCTCTGGCCCTCCCGGTCATAGTCTGTCCCGGAGAGGGCGGCGGCGTGGGAGGCCGAGGCCGTCTGCCCATGATGGCAGAGGTCCGTGGTCACGAGCAGCCGCCCCTCCTCCTCCCGGCAGGCGACGACGGCCCAGTCCTCGTCCCCGGGCCGGATGGGCTCATAGACCGGCCGCTCGCCGGGGAACAGGTCCATCAGGCTCTGCTCCACGGTGTAGCGCTCACGGTGGCCGCGAAGCTCCAGCTTCATGGCGCCTCCCGCAGGGCCTGGCGGAGATAGGGGTTGCGGGCCCGCTCCTCGTCCAGGGTGGTGGGCTCCATGTGGCCGGGGAGGACCCGGAGATCCCCCTCCAGCTGCCCCAGGCGGCGGAGGGAGGCCAGGATCTTCGGCACGCTCCCGCCGGGGAAGTCCGTCCGGCCGCAGGACCCCGCGAACAGCGTGTCCCCGCAGAACAGCAGGTCCCCGCACCGGAGGGTCACGCTGCCCTCGGAGTGGCCGGGGGTGTGGAGGACCTCCAGCTCCAGCCCGCCCAGGGGCAGGCGGTCCCCCTCGCCGTAAGGCTTCACGCCCTCCATCTGCCCGCTCAGGGGGAACAGGGCGGGGTCCACGCCCCGGGAATCCGCCTCATGGAGATAGACCTCCGCCTGGGGGCGGGCCTCCGCCAGCTCCGCCGCGGCCCCCACGTGGTCATAGTGCCCGTGGGTCAGGAGGATATAGCGCAGCTCCGCCCCTCCCAGGGCCTCCAAGATCTCCTGGGCGTCCCCGCCGGGGTCGATCACCGCCGCCTCCCGGGCCGCCTCGTCCTCCAGGATATAGCAGTTGGTGCCCAGGGGGCCCACCTGCAGCATCTTCACATCCATCCGCTCCTCCTTCCCCGCGCATCAGGGCCCGCCGGGGAGCATATCGGACTGGTCCTCGAAACCGGTGAAGTCCAGGGGCTCCCCCGCCCAGGCGGCCCGGAACAGCTCCTCCGCCTCCCGGGCCCCGCCGCAACGGTCGATATAGTGTTTCCCGTCCGGGCCGTTCCAGCCCACGCCGACGACGAACTCCCCCGTGTGGGGGCCTGCCAGGGCCACGGCGCTCTGGATATACCAGTAGTCCCGCCCCTGCCTCTGCTCCAGGATGACGAAGCGGTCGTCATGCGGGCCCAGGCCGTCCAGGGCACGGGCGACGGCATCCCACGTGACGTCCGAGGCCGGCGTCCCGTCCACCGACAGGGTCCAGGGCCAGCCCTTACGCGGCTGGGCCCCCAGCGGCGGCCCCTTCGCCCCCTCCCCCTTGAAGAGTCTGGAAAAAAGTCCCACGAAGATCGATCCTCCCTCCCGTTATCTTTCCGTATCGAAGAGGATGGTCACCGGGCCGTGGTTCAGGGACTCCACGTCCATCTTCGCGCCGAACTCCCCGTGCTCCACGGTGAAGCCCCGCTCCCGGCAACGGGCCATGAACCTCTCGTAGAGGGGGATGGCCAGATCCGGCTTCGCCGCGCCGGAGAAGCCCGGGCGGCGGGAGGAGGTGTCGGCGAACAGGGTGAACTGGGAAACGACCAGCAGGCTCCCCCCCACGCGCTCCAGGTCCAGGTTCATCTTCTCGTCCTCATCCTCAAAGACCCGAAGGTTGCAGATCTTGTCCGCCAGCTTGACGGCGGTCTCCTCCGTATCGTTGGGGCCCACGCCCAAGAGGACCAGGTAGCCCTCCCCGATCTGACCGTTGACCCGTCCCTCGATGGTGACCGAGGCACGCTCCACCCGCGTAACGACTGCGCGCATAAGCGGTCCCTCCTTACAAAAATTTAGTCTCCCGTCCTCCGTCCCCCATCCTCCGTCCCCCGTCCTTCGTCCCCCGCAGGGGAAGGGGGAATGCTCAAGGGGGGACGCAGTCCCCTCTTGAAGCGAGACGGAGGAAATGGAGCGGAATGGATGTCCGGCGGAGCCGGACGGAATGGAGCGGAATTTTCGACGTCGTCATCCGGCGGGCCTCACGACCTTCAGCACCCCGGATATCTGGACCAGTTTGTTCATGATGGCCTTCATCTGCGCCCCGTCCCGGACCCGGATCTCCAGCCGGATGACCGCGAAGCCGTCCTCCGTGCTCCGGGAGTTCAGGCCGGAGACGAAGGTGTTCGTGCTGGACAGGGCCGTGGAGATGTCCAGGAGCAGGTTGTAGCGGTCCTTGCTCACCACCTCGATGGTGGTGGGGTAGCTCTCGTTGGTGTCGGTGCCCCAGGTGACCCGCAGCCAGCGGCCCTCCTGGCCCGCCCGGCGCTCCGGCGCGGCGTTGGGGCAGTCCGCCCGGTGGACGGACACGCCGTAGCCCCGGGTGATGAAGCCCACGATCTCGTCCCCCGGCACGGGGGTGCAGCAGCGGGAGAACTTCACCAGGCAGTTGTCCAGGCCCTCCACGATGATGCCCTGCTCGCTCTTGCTCACGGGCTTGGGCACGGGGATGGGGGGCTCCTCCGGCTTGACGGTCAAGAGCTCCTCCGCCTGGTGCTGGCGGGAGATGCGCATCAGCTCCCCCTTCATGCGGCTGACCGCCTTCTGGGCGGTGAAGCCGCCGTAGCCGATGGCGGCGTACATCTCGTCCAGGGAGCCGTAGGTCACCTTTTTCAGCAGGTGCGGCAGGTTCTCCGGGGCCGTCACGTCCTTCATGACCAGGCCCGCGTGCTTCAGCTCCTGCTCGAAGGAGGCCCGGCCGTTGGCGATGTTCTCCTCCCGCTTCTCCTTCTTGAACCACTGGCGGATCTTGCTCCGGGCCTCGCTGGACTTGGCGATCTTCATCCAGTCCCGGCTGGGGCCCTTGGCGGACTTGGAGGTCATGATCTCCACGATGTCGCCGTTTTTCAGGATGTGGTCGAAGGTGACGATGCGGTTGTTGACCTTGGCCCCCACCATGCTGTTCCCCACGGCGGAGTGGATGGCGTAGGCGAAGTCGATGGGCGTGGCCCCGGCGGGGAGGTTCTGCACGTCGCCGTTGGGCGTGAAGACGAAGACCTCGTCGGAGAACATGTCGATCTTCAGGGAGTGGATGAACTCCTCCGCGTCCGCGCCCTCCTGGTTCTCCAGCAGGCGGCGGACCCACTCGTATTTGCCCTCGGTCCCCGCGCCCTGGCCGTGCTGCTTGTATTTCCAGTGGGCCGCCACGCCGTATTCGGCGATCTCGTGCATCTTATAGGTGCGGATCTGCACCTCGAAGGGCAGGCCGTCGGGGCCCATGACGGTGGTGTGGAGGGACTGGTAGCCGTTGGGCTTCTCGGTGCCGATATAGTCCTTGAACCGGCCCGGGACGGGCTTGTAGATGTCGTGGATCACGCCCAGCACGTTGTAGCAGTCCCCCACCGTGTCCACCAGCACCCGGAAGGCGAAGAGGTCGAAGATCTCGTCCAGGGACTTGTTCTGGCTGAACATCTTGCGGTAGATGGAATAGGGGTGCTTGATGCGCCCATAGACCGTGTGCCGGATGCCCAGCTCCGTCAGCCGGTCGTCCATCTGGGTCTGGGTGCGGAGGAGGAAGGCGTCATACTCCGCCTTCCGGGACTCCAGCCGGGCGATGATCTCCTCATAGCCCACCGGGTCCAGGTATTTCAGGGACAGGTCCTCCAGCTCCCACTTGATCCGCTGCATGCCCAGCCGGTGGGAGATGGGCGCGTAGATCTCCATGGTCTCCAGGGACTTCTGCTTCTGCTTCTCCGGAGACTGGTACTCCATGGTCCGCATGTTGTGGAGCCGGTCGGAGACCTTGATGAGGATCACCCGGATGTCCTTGCTCATGGCCATGAGCATCTTCCGCAGGTTCTCCATCTGCTCGTCTTCCTTGGTGGCGTACTGGATCCTCGTCAGCTTGCTGACGCCCTCCACCAGGTCGGCGATGGTGGGGGAGAAGAGCTTCGCCACGTCCTCGTGGGTGGCGGGGGTGTCCTCGATCACGTCGTGGAGCAGGGCGGCCTCGATGGACTCCGAGTCCAGCTTCAGCTCCTCCGCCACGATCTGGGCCACGGCCAGGGGATGGATGATATAGGGCTCGCCGCTCTTGCGCTTTTGCCCCTCGTGGCAGCGGTCCGCATACTCGAAGGCGGCCCGGATATGGTCGAAGTCCGCCGCCGGGTTATAGCCCCGGATCGTCTTTTCCAGCAGCCCGTACTGCTCCTGCACCGTCATATCACGTCGCCTCCTTGTCTTGTAACCGGACCAGATAGGGGCACTCCGTCAGGTCCGTCTTCCCCTGGATGGGGATCAGGCACAGCGTCAGCCGGTCCCCCTTCCGGGCCAGGGAGATCAGCCCCCGCTCCCGGAAGACCGCCAGCGCCAGCGCCGCCCGGAGGAAGCTCTCGCTCCCCCCCATCCGCCCCGCCAGGTCCCGGAGATAGGGCAGGCAGTCCTCCTCCGCCTTCCCCTGGCGCAGCCGCTTCTCCAGCGCCAGCCAGCAGGCGGCGTACTGGTTCCGGGACGCCCGGAGGCGGACGGCCTCCTGGGCGGAGACAGCCTCCCCCTCCACCAGGCGGCGCACCAGGTCCAGGGACTCCGCCTCGTTCCGGCTGGGCAGCAGGGAGGGCCGCACGTCCACCAGCTGCAGCTGCAGCGTGGTGTTCCCCCGGAAGGTGTTGGCCTGGAGGTAGAAGGCGGCGTCCACCCGGCTCCCGGCGGCGATGCCGCACTCCTCCGCCGTGGCGGAGAAGAAGATCGCGTCGAACCGGCTGGCGCCCTTGCTCAGGCGCAGCTTCAGGTGCTTCCCCTGGCCCACGGGCTGCACGGCCTCCGCCGTGGCCCCCAGCAGGGCGAAGACCGGCCGGGGGTTCCCCGCGCCGTAAGGCTCCAGCTGTTCCAGCTGCTCCGCCTGCTCCAGGGTCAGCTCGTTGGGGGCGGACACCGCCGCGTCCACGTCCAGGGAGCTCACCGGGGCCTCGCCGCCGGTGGCGGAGCGGACGCAGCGGTTCATCCGGGCCCGGAAGGCGGCGATGTTCTCCTCCGGGATGGTGAACCCGGCGGCCAGCTCATGGCCCCCGAAGCCGTCCAGCAGGTCCGCGCAGGACTCCAGGGCGGCGAAAAGGTTGAACCCGCCGTAGGACCGGCAGGAGCCCCGGCCCGTGCCGTCCTTCAGGTGGATCATGAAGCTGGGGCAGGAGTACTTCTCGCTGAGGCGGGAGGCGACGATGCCCACCACCCCCTGGTGCCAATCCTCGCTGGAGAGGACCAGGGCGCTCCGCTCCTCCTGCCGCAAAGACTCGATCTGCTCCACCGCGTCGGCGCAGATGGCCTGTTCCACGGCCTGGCGCTCCCGGTTCAGCTCGCACAGCTCCCGGGCCAGCTCCTCGGCGCGGGCGGGGTCCTCCTCCTCCAGCAGATCTGCCGCCAGATCCGCCGCCCCCATGCGCCCCGCGGCGTTGATCCGGGGGGAGAGGACGAAGCCGATCTGGATCGAGGTGACAGGCTTCCCCTCCAGCCCCGCCTCCCGCAAAAGGGCGTGGATGCCCACGAAATCCGTGTGGGGCAGGGCCTCCAGGCCGCAGGAGACGATGGCCCGGTTCTCCCCCTCCATCCGCATCACGTCGGCCACGGTGCCGATGGCGGCGAGGGTGCAGTAGCGGGCGAAGAGGGCGTCCTCCCGGTTCTCCCCGCCCAGGGCCAGGACCAGCTTCAGCGCCACGCCGCAGCCCGCCAGGGATTTGAAGGGATAGGGGCAGTCCGGCCGGTGGGGATCCACCACCGCCGCGGCGGCCGGCAGGTCCTCCTTGCACTCGTGGTGGTCCGTCACCACCACGTCCATGCCCAGGGAGCCCGCGAAGGCCACCTCCTCGTTGCCGGTGATGCCGCAGTCCACGGTGATCATCAGCGTGGCCCCCTGGTCCCGCAGGCCCTGGATGGCGGGCTTGGAGAGGCCGTAGCCGTCCTCGATCCGCCGGGGGATGTAGCGGATGCACTTCGCGCCGCAGCGCTTCAGATAGTCCATCACCAGCACGGTGGAGGTGATGCCGTCCACGTCGTAGTCGCCGAAGACCGCGATGGTCTCCCCGCTGCTGACGGCCCGCTGGATCCGGGCCACGGCCTTGTCCATGTCCCGCATGAGCATGGGCGAGTGGGTCAGTCCCCGGTCCCGGTCCAAAAACTCCGCCGCCCTCTCCGGGGAGCCGATGCCCCGGGCGGCCAGGACCAGGGCCATCAGGTAGGGATAGCCCGCCTCCCGCAGCAGCGCCACGTCCGCATCGGCGGGGGCGCCGATGTTCCATTTTCGGTATCTCATGGGAGCGCCCTCCTTCCGCGCCTGGGGACAGGCAGGATATAACTTGGCTATTATAACAGAAAAAGGCCCGCAGGTAAAGAGAGATCCTCCCGATCCCTCCGTATTTTTGCCCCGATCGGCCTCCCGGAGGGGCCGATCGGCGAAATCGGGCTTGCAGTTTCCCAAGATCTGTGGGATAATGACGCTGATACTCTTTGACGGCGGCGGCCCTCCCCCGGCGGAGGACCGCGGCCTATCGGGAAAAAAGGAGTTGTGAACGACGTGGTCCCTCAAAAGATCGCCCTGCTGACGGATTCCTGCGCGGATCTGTCGGACAGGCTGGCGGCGGACGAGCACATCTATATCGTCCCCCTGCGCATCCTCTGCGCCGACGGAGAATATGCCGACGGCGTGAACATCCACGGCCGCGACATCTACCGCCGCCTCCGCTCCGGCGAACTGCCCCAGACCTCCCTGCCCTCCGTGGAGAGCGTGGGGGCCGTGCTGGAGGAGATCCGGGACGCGGGCTATGACGGCGTCATCGCCGTCATGCTCTCCAGCGGCCTCTCCGGCACGTACAACCTGGTCCGCCTCATCTCCGAGGAGAGCGGGGACGACTTCCCCATCCGGGTCTTCGACTCCCTCAGCGGCTCCCTGGGGCAGGGGCTGACGGTGCTGCAGCTGGCGGAGGACATCCGCGGCGGCATGGGCTGGGAGGAGCTGGTGGAGCGCCGCGCCCCCCGGCTGATCGCGGGCACCTCCCCCTTCTTCTCCGTGGACACCCTGGAGTACCTGATGAAGGGCGGGCGCATCGGCAAGGTCACCGCCACGGCGGGGACCCTGCTCCAGATCAAGCCCATCATCACCTTCGCCCCCGACGGGCAGCTCCAGTCCGTCGCCAAGGTCCGGGGCCGGAACCAGGTCATCGACAAGCTGGTAGCCATGACCGCGGAGCGCTGCGGCGCGCACAGGAAGTACAACCTCGCCGTGGCCAACGGCGGGGCCCCCGCCGAGATGGAGACCGTGCGGCAGAAGCTCACCGCCGCCCTGCCGGGATACGACCACATCTGGGAGGGCGAGATCGACGGCACCCTCAGCGTCTACATCGGCGACGGCGTCCTGGGCGCGGCGGTCCAGGTCCTGGACTGACTTTTCCTCGAGAGGAGGCGTCCGCAAAAAGAGCTTCGTCTCGCTCTGGCAGTCCGGCGATGGACCAGGCCGGAACGGCAGCGCGGTCTCCGCTCCCACGGGCACAGGGACGGCCCCCGGCTTCACTGCCGGGGGCCGTTTTTTCATCTCCTGCGGCCTCCGCCGCCGCCGAAGCCGCCCCGGCCCGCGCCGCCCCCGAAAGAGCCGCCGCCGAAGCCGCCCCGGCCTGCGCCCCCGCCGAAGGAGCCGC
>NZ_CAJUBK010000044.1 GCF_910584465.1 uncultured Oscillibacter sp. | reverse complement strand
GCCGCCGTCATCGACGGCGTGGGCGTGGTGGTCGAGGTCAACGCCGAGACCGACTTCGTGGGCAAGAACGAGAAGTTCGTGGACTTCGTCAAGGGCGTGGCCGCCACCGTCGCCAAGGAGGCCCCCGCCAGCCTGGACGCCCTGATGGAGTGCACCTACGCCGGCAGCGAGCTGACCGTCACCCAGCAGCAGCAGGAGATGGTCCTGGTCATCGGCGAGAACATCAAGGTCCGCCGCTTCGCCCGCTATGCCGAGGGCGTGTCCGTGCCTTACGTCCACGCCGGCGGCAAGATCGGCGTGCTGGTGAACCTGGAGACCGACCTGGACGCCGAGAAGGTCCAGGAGGCCGGCAAGGACATCGCCATGCAGATCGCCGCCCTGAACCCCCGCTTCTGGGACAAGGCCCAGGTGACCCAGGAGATCCTGGACGAGGAGAAGAAGGTCATGCTGGCCCAGATGGAGAACGACCCGAAGATGGCCGGCAAGCCCGCCCAGGTCCGGGAGAAGATCGTCATGGGCAAGCTGAACAAGTTCTACGCCGAGAACTGCCTGCTCCAGCAGGACTTCGTGAAGGACGGCGACATGACCGTGGAGAAGTACCTGGCCTCCGCCGCCAAGTCCCTGGGCGGGACGATCGCCTTCAAGGACGCCGTGCGCTTCGAGAAGGGCGAGGGCATCGAGAAGAAGCAGGAGAACTTCGCCGACGAGATCGCGTCCCTGGTGAAGGGCTGATCCCCGCTCCCGGGAGCGTCCCGGAGCCCCGCCGGCCCCGCGCAGGCGGCGGCAGGATCGGAAAGACGGAACGAAGAGGTCAGGCGGCTCATCCGAGCTGCCTGGCCTTTTTTGCGCCCGGCGGCGGCATATGGGCAAAAAAACATCCCCCCATCCGCTCCGTCGGCGAATGGGGGGCTCACCCATTGATCGGACTGTCCATTGGTCTGTACCTCTGCTTTCTTGAGTTCGCCGTCCGTTTGAGATCGAGGGGGTGTGGGTGATCCGGGGACCTCCAATCCATGAAACAGTGTCCGCATCGGCCTGCTGGCCCCGCTTGGCTCATCATAGTGAGTGGTGTTTCGTATTTGGGAGCTGCCTGAGATCACGCTGGATGCGTTCGGTATCGCTGGTGCCGGACGGCATTCGGAAGACGTGGGTCGCGTGCTGTCTAGTACACGGGTCTCACCTCTTTCTGTAGCTAAACTATACAATATCCTCATGAAAATGTCAAGCCCTTTTGTGAAGATCTTCCGTTTTTGACAAAGGAAGACCGGCCCTCTCCGGCAAAACCACCAGATCGCCCGGCGTCCCCGCCGGGCGATCTC
This sequence comes from uncultured Oscillibacter sp., assembly GCF_910584465.1. GTDB lineage: Bacteria > Bacillota > Clostridia > Oscillospirales > Oscillospiraceae > Oscillibacter. Next base: position 20,961 of record NZ_CAJUBK010000044.1, on the reverse strand, counting down.
AGCCTGCCGAAACGTCTTTTCGGCAGGCTGAGCAAGTCCCCAGAACTTTTTCAAAGTTCTGGGGACTCCTTGATTTGAATCGTGCAGGAGACCCCTCCTGGGTCTCCCGCACACACTCGTCCTTCCCGTCCTCCCAGCCCTCCGCGTTCCTCGACAGAGGGAGACCGCCCGGCGTCCCCGCCGGGCGATCTCCCCCTTGTGCTTTCCCGGGTTTCATGGTATGATATCCGCGTCATATCACAGGACGCGCCTGCGTCGATGGAGGGAACGTATTGAAGCGTGAACAGATCGTGGTCCCGGAGGCGGACATCGCCCGCCAGCGGGGCTTCCAAGACAAGATGAGGGCCATGTTCGCCGCCCGGCAGGCCCATCCCTCCGCCTGCGTGGAGACCTTCGGCTGCCAGCAGAACGTGGCCGACGGACAGCGCATCATGGGGATGCTGGAGGCGATGGGGTTCTCCTTCACAAAGGAGGCCCGGGAGGCCGACCTGGTGGTGCTGAACACCTGCGCGGTCCGGGAGCACGCGGAGCAGCGGGTCTTCGGCAGCCTGGGCGCCCTCACCCACTCCAAGAAGGCGTCCCCCGGACAGGTCATCGTCCTGTGCGGCTGCATGGCTCAGGAGGAGCGGGTGGCCAAGCGGGTGGAGGAGTCCTACCGCCATGTGGACCTGGTTTTCGGGCCCCAGGCGCTGTGGCGCTTCCCGGAGCTCTTGTGGCAGGTGTACGACCAGCGCCGCCGGGTCTTCTCAGTCGAGGACGAGCACGGCCGCCTCGCCGAGGGCCTGCCGGTGGTGCGGGAGCGGGGCGTGAGGGCCTGGGTCTCCATCATGTACGGGTGCAACAACTTCTGCTCCTACTGCATCGTGCCCTACGTCCGGGGCCGGGAGCGGAGCCGGGACCCCGCCGCCGTGCTGGCGGAGGTCCGGGAGCTGGTGGAGGCGGGGTACAAGGACATCACCCTGCTGGGCCAGAACGTCAATTCCTATGGGAACGACCTGGACGCCGGGTATCACTTCCCGGACCTGCTGGCGGACATCGATGAGATCCCGGGGGACTACTGGATCCGCTTCATGTCCAGCCACCCCAAGGACGCCGGCCCCGCCCTGTTCGACACCATGGCGCGGTGCGCCCACGTCGCCAAGCAGCTCCACCTCCCCTTCCAGTCCGGGAACGACCGGGTGCTGCGGGAGATGGCCCGGCGGTACACGCGGCAGGACTACCTGGACCTGATCGGCTACGCCCGGTCCGTCATGCCGGGGCTGGTGCTGACCAGCGACGTGATCGTGGGCTTCCCCGGCGAGACGGAGGCGGAGGCCATGGACACGGTGTCCCTGGTGGAGGAGGTGGGCTTCGACGCCCTGTTCACCTTCCTCTACTCCCCCCGCCCCGGGACCAAGGCGGCGGCCATGCCGGACCCGGCGCCGCGGGAGGAGAAGCAGGCGTGGTTCGACCGCCTGCTGGAGGTCCAGAACGGCCATTCGGCCCGGATCCACGCCGGGTACGTGGGGAAGACGGTCCGGGTGCTGGTGGACGGCGAGAGCGGCGACGGGGAGTTCCCCCTCTCCTCCCGGACGGAGGGCAACCGGCTGGTGCGGCTGAAGGGGGACAAGGCCCTGATCGGGCGGTTCCTGGAGGCCAGGATCACCGGGAGCAACACCTGGGCGCTGTACGGGGAGCCGGTCTAGGGCCGGGCCAGCCATTTGCCCAGGGCGACGCCCTCTTGGAACAGCCACTCGTCTTCCAGGGCGCAGGTCTCCGCCTGGGCGGCCTGATAGTCTTCTACGAGCCCGATCTGTTCCGGGCTCAGGCTGGCCCACAGCGCGTCCCAGGCCCGTTCCTGTTCCCTGGAGCGGCGGTCATGCTCCGCCCTGTCCCGGCCCGCGCCGGGGAGCAGTCCGTCCATGACGTGGTCGTACAGGCATTTTAGATAATCGTCCATAGTATCCTCCCGATCCAAGAAGCGCACGTTTGAGATATCCATATTATAGCTCTCCCATTTGTTCGCGTCAATAGGAAAGAGGCGCAGGGCCATGACATTCTCTGAAAAGTTGATAGAGTTGAGGACCAAAGCCTCTTTCACGCAGCAGGAAACGGCCGCGGGGGCTAAGATGAGTCTCCGGGCATACCAAAATTATGAATGGGGCCTGCGTGAACCGAAGATGACGGCCCTCATCGCCCTGGCGGACTTTTACGGCATCTCTTTGGACGAGCTGGTCTGCCGGGACCGGTCCAGGGAGCCGGGAGGAGATTGACAATATCCCTCCTTCACAGTATAATCATGGGAAAGAGGTGACGATGATGCTCGATGAAAAAGATCTGCAGGCGATCGCCGGTCTGATGAAAGAAGAGATCGGTGCTTCCGAATCCAGGATGATGACCTGGACGACGGCGCAGATAAAGGAAGAGATCGGCGCTTCCGAATCCAGGATGACGGCGCGGATGAAAGAAGAGATCGGCGCTTCCGAGTCCAGGATGACAGAGCGGATGAAGGAAGAGATCGGTGCTTCCGAGTCCAGGATGACGGCGCGGATAAAGGAAGAGATCGGCGCTTCCGAGTCCAGGACGACGGCGCAGATAAAGGAAGAGATCGGCGCTTCCGAGTCCAGGATGACGGCGCGGATAAAGGAAGAGATCGGCGCTTCCGAGTCCAGGACGACGGCGCAGATAAAGGAAGAGATCGGCGCTTCCGAGTCCAGGATGATGGCGATGATGGAGGCTTATTTCGAGCCGAAGTTCGACCTTCTGGCGGAGCAGATGAGGCTGATCCAGGAAAAGCTGCTCCCTTCCGAGGCGGTGGAGGACCTCGAGGACCGCATGGATGTCGCGGAAGCGGCCATCAAGCAGCATTCCCGGGAGATCGCACAGCTGAAACGGGCACAGTGAACGGATCGGGACACAGGAAAAGGACCCCGCGCCTCGGCGCGGGGTCTTTCAGGCACTTATTGACAAACGTGGTATAATCGAAATGGCAGGAGAGGCGGGGCCGATCCCCTCCCAGGCGGGGAGAGGTGAGGCCCGTGAGCGCATCCGAGGCCCCCGCAGCACAGAGGGGGCGGCGCATCCTCTGACGCCGGACTCGTAAGCGTGCCGGCCGCTCTCCTGCTCCCATCACGCCCCCTCCCGCCCCGGCCGTCAAGGGGCGGGGCGAATATGGATATAAGATCTGGAGGTCACGTTATGAAGATCGTCACCCTGCTGGAGGACACTGCCTGCCGGACGGACCTGTCCGCCGCCCGGGGGCTTTCCATCTACGTGGAGACGGCGAAGCACAAGGTCCTTTTCGACATGGGCCCCGACGCCTCCTTCCTGGACAACGCCGCGCGCCTGGGCGTGGACATCGCCGCCGTGGACACCGCCGTGCTGTCCCACGGCCATTCGGACCACGGCGGCGGGCTGGCGGCGTTCTGCCGGGCCAACGCCCGGGCCAAGATCTACCTCCGCCCCGACGCCCTCCGGCCCCATTACGCCGTCCTGCCGGGGCAGGAGCCCCGCTCCATCGGCCTGGAGGCGCCGCCCGAGCCCATCCGGGAGCGCCTGGTCTCCACCGGGGCCAGCCTCCGGCTGGACGAGGAGCTGCTGTTGTTCTCCGACGTGGAGGACGACGCGTCCCTCCGGGCCGCGGCCCCCAAGCTCCAGCAGGGGACGGCGGAGGGCCTCCGTCCCGACGGCTTCTCCCATGAGCAGCACCTGCTGGTGGAGGAGGGCGGGAAGGCGGCCCTCCTGGCCGGGTGCGGGCACCTGGGGATCGTGAACACCCTCCGGGCGGCGGAGCGGCACCTGGGCCGGCGGCCCGACGTGGTCTTCGGCGGGTTCCACCTGTTCGAGCTGGAGCCCGGCACGCCGGAGGCGGAGCGCCTGACCGCCGTCACCGCCGCGGCCCTCTCGGAGGGCGGCGCCGTCTATCACACCGGGCACTGCACCGGGGACTGGGCCTACGCGCGGCTCAAGGAGACGCTGGGGGACCGCCTCCGGCCCATGGCCTGCGGCACGGCGGCGGAGCTGTGACCGGGACGGCCCAAACAGGAGGAGAGGAGCGGAGCGCCCTATGGCAGAGCTGACCCCTATGATGAAGCAGTACCTGGAGATCAAGAAGGACCACCCGGATTCCATCCTGTTCTTCCGCCTGGGCGATTTCTACGAGATGTTCGCCGACGACGCGAAGCTGGCCTCCAAGGAGCTGGACCTGACCCTGACCAGCCGGGACAAGGGCAAGCGCGCGAAGCCTGCCGAGGAGCGGGTCCCCATGTGCGGCATCCCCTACCACGCCTGCGAGTCCTACATCGCCCGGCTGATCGCCAAGGGCTATAAGGTCGCCATCTGCGAACAGATGGAGGACCCCGCCGCGGCCAAGGGCCTGGTGAAGCGGGACATCATCCGGGTGGTGACCCCGGGCACCGTGACGGACGCGTCCTGCCTGGACGAAAAGTCCAGCAATTTCCTCTGCGCCGTCTATGCCGACTCCCGCTCCGCGGGGGCGGCGTTCTGCGACGTCACCACCGGCCGGGCCCACCTGACGTCCTTCACCGGCCGGGACCGGATCGAGCACGTCGTCAACGAGCTCGGCCGCTTCTCCCCTGCCGAGGCCGTGCTGAACGGCGGGGCCGCTTCCGAGCCGGCCCTCACCGCGGCCCTGCGGGAGAAGTTCCGCTGCCGGGTGGAGGACGCCGGGGAGCGGCGCTTCCTCCTGGACGAGGCGGAGCGCAGCATCCGGGAGCAGTTCGGGGACGAGGCGTGGTCCCGCCTCCCGCCGTCCGTCCCGGCGGCGGCCAGGGCCCTGGGCGGGCTGCTCAGCTACTTATACGAGACGCAGAAGACGGACCTCTCCTATATCAACGACCTGGACTATTACGAGCAGGGCCGGTTCATGGAGCTGGACCTGACCGCGCGGCGGAACCTGGAGCTGACGGCCACCATGCGGGGCAAGGAGAAGCGGGGCAGCCTCCTCTGGGTGCTGGACCGGACCCAGACCCCCATGGGGGGCCGGTGCCTGCGCAGCTGGCTGGAGCGGCCGCTGCTGGACGTGGCCGCGATCTGCCGGCGGAACGGGGCCGTCGCCGCCCTGGTGGACGACACCATCGGCCGGGAGGAGCTGATCGCCGCCCTCAGCGGCCTGGGGGACATGGAGCGGCTGATCGGCCGCATCGTCTACGGCACCGCCGGGGGCCGGGACCTCAAGTCCCTGCGCTCCGCCATCGGCGCCCTCCCCGAGATCCGGGCCCGGCTCGCCTCCTTCCCGGACCGCCGCCTCTCGGAGCTGGCGGCGGAGCTGGACCTCCTGGAGGACCTGGGGCGGCGCATCGCCGAGACGATCTGCGACGAGCCCCCCTTCTCTGTCCGGGAGGGCGGCTTCATCCGGGACGGCTTCGACGAAGAGGTGGACCGCCTGCGCCACATCCTCAAAAACGGCAAGGGCGTCATCCCCGAGATGGAGGCCCGGGAGAAGGAGCGCACCGGCATCCGCACGCTGAAGATCCGGTACAACAAGGTCTTCGGCTATTACATCGAAGTCTCCAACTCCTTCAAGGGGCAGGTGCCGGACACCTACGTCCGCAAGCAGACCCTGGCCGGGGCGGAGCGCTACGTCACGCAGGAGCTCAAGGAACTGGAGAGCTCCATCCTCACCGCCTCCGACCGGGTGGTGGCCCTGGAGTACGAGCTGTTCGCCAAGCTCCGGGAGGAGGTCTCCGCCGGTTCGGCCCGGGTCCTGAAGACCGCCGCCGCCGTCGCCGAGGCGGACGCCCTGGCGTCCCTGGCCGCCGTGGCGGTGCGCAACGGCTACTGCCGCCCGGACGTGGATGAGTCCGGCGTCATCGACATCAAGGAGGGGCGCCACCCCGTGGTGGAGCGGGTCCTCAAGGACGCCCTCTTCGTCCCCAACGACACGTTCCTGGGCGAGAAGGAGAGCCGGGTCGCCATCATCACCGGGCCCAACATGGCGGGCAAGTCCACTTATATGCGCCAGGTGGCCCTCATCGTCCTCATGGCCCAGATGGGGGGCTTCGTCCCCGCCGCCCGCGCCCGGATCGGCGTGGTGGACCGCATCTTCACCCGGGTGGGGGCCAGCGACGACCTCGCCGCCGGGCAGTCCACCTTCATGGTGGAGATGACGGAGGTGGCGGACATCCTCCGCTGCGCCACAAAGCGCTCCCTCCTGATCCTGGACGAGATCGGGCGGGGCACCTCCACCTTCGACGGCATGTCCATCGCCCGGGCGGTGCTGGAGCACTGCGCCGACCCCAAGACCTTAGGGGCCAAGACCCTCTTCGCCACGCATTACCACGAGCTGACGGAGCTGGAGAGCTCCCTGCCGGGGACCATCAACTGCCGCGTCGCCGTGAAGGCCCGGGGGGACGAGATCGTCTTCTTGCGCAAGATCCTCCCCGGCGGGGCGGATCGGAGCTACGGCATCGAGGTGGCCAAGCTGGCGGGCCTGCCGGACAAGGTGCTCCGCCGGGCCCGGCAGGTGCTGACGGAGCTGGAGGCCGGGGACGGCGTCCGGTCCGCCGCCCCCCGGGAGGAGCCGGAGCAGGTCTCCCTGGGCTCCATCGGCGAGGGGGAGGTCCTGGACGCCCTGCGTCGCTGCCAGCCGGACACGCTGACGCCCATCGAGGCCCTGGGCCTCCTCTACGAGCTGAAGCGCAGGCTGGAGCAGGGGGACGGGCATGGCTAAGAAAAAGGCGTCCGCCGGCCTGACGGGGCTGGAGCGCTCCTGCGGCACCGTGTTCTTCGTGCTCTACCTGCTGCTCCTCCCTCTGGCGGCGGGGCCCGCCCTGCGCCTGGCGGGGGAGCTGCTGGGCCGGCGGGTGCCGGAGGACTTGGGCAGCGCCGTCTATTACTACGTCCTCTTCGCCGTGACGGCGGTCCTCTTCCGCAGCCTCCTGGCCAAGACCACCCGCCGCTTCCTGGACGATCCCGCGCTGGCGGTGAAGACCGCCGCGGTGGGCATCGTGGCCTATTACGGCCTTTGTGAGCTGGCCTCCCGGCTGAGCGGGCTGCTGACGGACCGGGCGGGGAACCGGAACGACTCCGCCATCTCCGCCCAGATCGGCGCCGCGCCCCACATGACGCTGCTGATCGTGGTCTTCCTGGCCCCGTTCGTGGAGGAGACCCTCTTCCGGGGGCTGGTCTTCGGCGGGCTGAAGGAGCGCAGCCGCCTCCTGGCCTACGCGGTGAGCTGCGCCCTCTTCGCCCTGGTCCACGTGTGGCAGTTCGCCGTGGCGGGCCGGGACCCGGCCTATTTCCTGCTGATGGTGCAGTATCTGATCCCCGGGCTGGTGCTGGCCTGGGCCTATGACCACGCGGGGACCCTCTGGGCCCCCATCGGCCTCCACGCCGGGGTGAACGCCCTGTCGGTGCTGTCGGGGCTGGTATGACGGCAGGGCGCGCCGCGCCCGGAGGAGGGATCTTCCCATGGATTTTTTCGATACGCTCTCGGAGATGCTGGTGCTCCTCTTCGCCATCTGCGCGGGGTACGCCGCGGACCGCCTGGGCATCCTGGGGGCCGAGGTGGATAAGAAGATCTCCAAGCTGCTGCTGGACGTGACCCTGCCCGCCATGATCCTGGGGACCGTCAGCACCGGCAGCGAGCTGCCGGAGCGCTCCGTGGTGCTGGGGATGCTGGGCGTGGCGGCGGTGTTCTACCTGCTGGAGTTCGCCTTCGCCCTGCTCGTGCCGCCGCTGCTGGGGGGCACGCCGGGACAAAAGGGCGTCTGGCGCTTCACCCTGGTCTTCGGGAACGTGGGCTTCATCGGCTATCCGGTGGCGGTGGCCCTCTTCGGGCCGGAGGCGCTGATCTACGCCGTGATCTTGGTCCTGCCCTTCAACCTGATGGCCTTCACCCTGGGGCCGCTGATGCTCACCGGGGCGAAGCGCTTCAGCCTCCGGCAGATGTTCTCCCCTGCGGCCGTGGCCGCCCTGCTGGCGCTGATCCTGGCCCTGAGCCGCCTCCGCCCCCCGGCGATCGTCGGGGAGGCGCTGGAGTTCGTGGGGAGCATCACGGTGCCGCTGTCGCTGCTGTTCGTAGGCTCTTTGCTGGCGGGGCTGCCGCTGGGGGCCATGTTCACCTCCCCCCGGCTGTGGATCTTGACGGCGGTGCGGCTACTGGCCATGCCGGTGGCCCTCTTCCCCCTCCTCCGCGCCCTGGGGGCCGGGGAGCTGCTTTTGCGCGTGGCCGTCATCGAGATGGGGATGCCCACGGCGGTGAACGGCTCCATGCTCTGCATGGAGCACGGCGGGGACGCCGAGTGCATGGCCCAGATCACCTTCGTGTCCACGCTTGCTTCCATCGTCACCATCCCCGTCGTGGCGGCGCTGCTGCTTTGACGGCCCGTTGCATCCCGGAAAGGAGGGGCCCCGATGCCCGAGATACGACAGCTCGCCTCCCACGTGGCGGACCTGATCGCCGCCGGCGAGGTGGTGGAACGCCCCGCCAGCGTGGTCAAGGAGCTGGTGGAGAACGCCATCGACGCCGGGAGCTCCGCCATCGTGACGGAGCTCCGCCGGGGCGGCATGGGCCTGATCCGGGTCAGCGACAACGGCTGCGGCATCGCCGCCGCCGAGCTGCCCACCGCCTTCCTGCGCCACGCCACCAGCAAGCTCCGCTCCCCGGAGGACCTGGGGAGGATCGGCACCCTGGGCTTCCGGGGGGAGGCCCTGGCGGCGATCTGCGCCGTCAGCCGGGTGGACATCCGCACCCGGCGGCGGGAGGACGCCGCCGGAGCGGCGCTCCGCCTGGAGGGCGGCGTGCCCGGCCAGGTGGAGGAGACCGGCGCGCCGGAGGGGACGACCATCCTGGTCCGGGACCTGTTCTACAACACCCCGGCCCGGCTGAAGTTCATGAAGAAGGACAGCGCCGAGACGGCGGCGGTGGGCGGCCTCGTGCAGCACCTGGCCCTGTCCCATCCGGACATCTCCTTCAAATTCATCAAGGACGGCGCGGAGGCCCTCCACACCCCCGGCGACGGGCGGCTGGACTCCGCCGTCTACGCGGCCCTGGGCCGGGACTTCGCCCGGAGCCTGCTCCCGGCGGAGGGCCGGGGCGGGGACGTCCACGTGCGGGGCTTCATCACCCAGCCCCTCCAGGGCCGGGGCTCCCGGTCCATGCAGGTGTTCTTCGTCAACGGGCGGTTCATCAAGTCCCCGCTGCTGACAGCGGCGCTGGAGGAGGCCTACCGCAACCAGATCATGAAGGGGAAGTTCCCCGGCTGCGTGCTGGCGGTAGAGCTGCCGGTGGACCGGGTGGACGTGAACGTCCACCCCGCCAAGACCGTGGTGAAGTTCGCCCAGGAGAAGGCGGTCTTCGACGCGGTCTACCACACCGTGCTGGACTGCCTGGAAGCCAGGGGCGGCGCGGTCCCGGCCGGCGGGACGGCCCCCGCCCCGCGGGAGGACTTTTTCCGGAGCATGGACGCCAAGACCTATCGGGAGCAGGGGGCCAGGCCGCCGGAGCGCCCGCGCACCTGGGACACGGAGCGGAAGGGCCCCAGGCTCTCGGACAGCGCGCCGGAGCTCCTGGGCCCCCGGCCCTCGCCGCTCCTGCGGGGGGATGCGCCGCCGCAGGCCCCGCGGCCGGCGTCCCCCAGGCCCGCCCCGGCCGCGAAAACGGCGGAGGGCCCCCGGTCCGAGGGAGGGCCCCGGCCCTCCGTCCCGGCCATCCCCCCGAAAAAGGCGGAGGTGCCGGGGCAGGAGGCCCTGGAGCCCCGCAAAGAGGCCCCCTGGCGGATCGCCGGGGAGGTGCTCCGGACCTATATCGTCTGCGAGAGCGAGGGCGGGGACGTCTGGCTGGTGGACAAGCACGCCGCCCACGAGCGGATCAACTTCGACCGCCTGGAAGCGGCCCTGGAGCCCCCCATGCGCCAGGCCCTCCTGACCCCCGCCGCCGTGGAGCTGGGGCGGGAGGACAGCGCCCTCCTCCTGGAGCACCTGCCCCTGCTGGAGTCCTTCGGCTTCACCTGCGAGGACTTCGGCGGCGGGGCCGTACTGGTCCGGGAGGTCCCGGCGGACATCGACGCCGGGGACGTGACGGCCACGCTGGAGGAGATCGCCGCCAAGCTCCGCCAAGGCCGCTCCCCCGCCGAGCGGCGGGAGGGCCTGCTCCACACCATGGCCTGCAAGGCCGCGATCAAGGGCGGCTGGAAGAGCGACCCGGCGGAGCTGCGGGTCCTGGTGGACAAGGTGCAGAGCGGCCAGGTCCGCTTCTGCCCCCACGGACGGCCCGTGGCGGTGAAGCTGACCAGGTACGAGCTTGAGAAGATGTTCAAGCGGACATAGGAGGACGGTATGTTCAAGAAGAAGGAGACCCGGTTCATCATCCGGCCCGCCCCCTCCAACGCGCCGGGCACCGCCTTTATCCTGGTAGACCGGGAAACGGGGGTCAACTACCTCTTTTTCCAAGCCGCCGGGGCCGGAGGCCTGACGCCCCTCCTGGACCGGGAGGGCAGGCCCATCATCACCACCGTATCCGACGAGGAGTGACATGGAACTTTTATTCATCGACGGCTGCATCAGCCAGCGGGGCCCCGGGTCCCGCACCCGCGCCCTGGCGGACGCCTTCCTCTCCGCCTTCCGGGAGGGACACCCGGAGGCGGCGGTCGAGACGGTCTCTTTGGAGGCCCTGGACCTGAGGCCCTTCCTCCCCCCCGCCCTGGACGAGCGGGACGCCCTGGCGTCCGTCGGGGCCTTCGACGCGCCGGTGTTCGACCTGGCCCGGCAGTTCCGAAGGGCGGACGCCATCGTGGCGGCGGCGCCCCTCTGGGACCTGAGCTTCCCCGCGGTCATGCGGATCTACATCGAGCACGTCTCCGTCTGCGGCCTGTGCTACCACTACGAGGCCGACGGCTGCCACGGCGACTGCAAGGCCGCCCGGCTGGCCTACCTCACCACCGGCGGCGACCGGGAGGGGCCCCAAAGCCTGGGCCCCCTCCACTGGGAGCAGCTGGCCGCCATGTGCGGCATCCCCCGGTTCGACTATGTCTTCGCCGGGGGCCTGGACCTGGCCCCGGAGGACGCGCCGCAGATCCTGGCCTCCGCCTGCGCCCGGGCCCGGGCCCTGGGGCTCTCGTTCTGATGGCGGCGAAGATCGTCTGCGTCCTGGGCCCCACCGCCTGCGGCAAGACCGCCCTGGGCGTCCTGCTGGCCAAGCGCTTCCGCGGCGAGGTCGTCTCCGCCGACTCCATGCAGATCTACAAGGGCATGACCATCGGCACCGCCGCCCCCACCGAGGCGGAGATGGACGGCGTGCCCCACCATATGATCGCCGTGGCGGATCCGGCGGAGCGCTGGTCCGCCGCCCGCTATGCGCAGGAGGCCATCCCCATCGTGGACGGCATCCTGGCCCGGGGGAAGCTGCCCATCCTGGTGGGCGGCACCGGGCTGTGGGTCGACGCGGTGGTCCGGGGCCACGGCTTCGCGCCGGGCCAGGCCGGGGGCGCGGTCCGGGCGGAGCTGGAGCGGCGCCTGGCGGCGGAGGGCATCGCCCCGCTGCTGGCAGAGCTGCGGCAGGTGGACCCCCAGGCGGCGCAGCGCCTCCACCCGGCGGACGAGAAGCGGATCGTCCGGGCGCTGGAGGTCTACCGGGAGACCGGGCGGACCATCACCGCCCACAACGAGGCCACCCGCGCCCTGCCGCCCCGGTATGACGCCGTGAAGATCGGCCTCCAGTTCCGGGACCGGGAGGACATGAAGGCCCTCATCGACCGGCGGGTGGACCGGATGTCGGAGGCGGGGCTGCTGGACGAGGTCCGCGCCCTGCTGGCGCGGGGCCTGCCCCGGGAGGCCACGGCCCTCCAGGCCATCGGGTATAAGGAGCTCCTGGGCGTGCTGGACGGGACCGTCTCGGAGGCGGAGGCCCTGGCGGAGGTGAAGCTCCGCTCCCGGCAGTACGCCAAGCGGCAGCTGACCTGGCTGCGGCGGGATCCGGCCATCCACTGGGTCTTTTGGGAAAAAGAGCGGGATCTTGCCCGGGCCCTACAAGTTTCGACGGGAATCCTCCTGGACACGGGGGTATCCTAGGAACTGGCAAACGATCTGCCCGGGATCCGCCGGAGGCGCCGAGTACCATCGTTTCGCTGAACGATCCACAAACGCCTCTCCACGAGGCACGCGGACAAAAGAAAAAGGAGCGGACGATATGCAGAACAAGCAGAACCTACAGGACCTCTTCCTCCTCCGGGCCAAGCGGGACCGGGTGCCCGTCACCATGTTCTTGATGAACGGCTTCCAGATGCGGGGGACCATCACGGGCTTCGACCCCTTCGTGGTCATCTTGGACAGCGAGGGGCGCCAGCAGGTGATCTACAAGCACGCCATCTCTACCATCGCCCCCACCCGGCCGGTCTCCTTGACCGAGGAGGGCTGAGCGGCTACATAGGAGCGCCATGAAAAAGAGAAAGAGAAGCCTGGGGACGGCCCTGCTGATGGCCGCCCTCTTCCTGGGAGTGGCGGGCTATTTCGCCATCCAAGGGTTCCATTACCTGGACGACCCCCTGACCATCACCCTGGCCTACCGCTATGAGGTGGAGACCACGGTGGAGCTGACGGGCTTCGTGGTCCGGGAGGAGCGGGTGCTGGACGACGACAGCGCCGGCCTGCTCCGCATCCAGCGCGCCGAGGGCGAGCGGGTGGCCGCCGGCGGGACCGTGGCCGCGGTCTACGCGGACCAGGCGTCCCTGGACCGCCAGGCGGAGATCGAGAGCCTGGAGGACCGGGTGGAACAGCTCCAATACGCCCAGGACCTGGCCCTGGCGGCGGAGACCACCCGGAAGCTGGACGCCCAGATCGCCCAGGACGTGCTGGAGTACCGCCGCTTCCTGGCGGCGGACCGGCTGTACGACGCGGAGAGCACCGCTCTGGAGCTCCGCGCCCTGGTCCTCAAGCGGGACTACAGCGACGCCGGGAGCGGGGACATCGCCCTCCAGCTGCAGGACCTGGGGGCCCAGCTCCTGGCCCTGCGCGCCCAGGCGGAGGGCTCCGTCCGGCGCATCACGGCGCCGGAGGCGGGGCTCTACTCCGCCGAGGTGGACGGCTTCGAGTCCGTCCTGACCCCGGCGCTGCTGGACAGCGTGACGCCCTCCCAGCTCTCCGCCCTGACGGCGGACCCCTCCCTCAGCTCCCGGGTGGGGAAGCTGGTGCTGGGGGACACGTGGTGGTACGCCGCGGCGGTGTCCGTGGAGGACGCCATGGCCCTCCAGGAGCGGGAGCGGTCCCTGCGGAGCGGGGAGGCCCTGCAGCTGCGCTTCTCCAAGGGGGTGGACCAGGATCTCCCGGTGGAGATCCAGTCCGTCGGCGCCCGGGAGGACGGCCGAGTGGTGGTGGTGCTCCGGGGGAGCGCCTACCTCCAGGACCTGACGCTGCTGCGCCAGCAGAGGGCCGAGATCGTCACCGGGAGCATCAGCGGCCTCCGGGTGCCCCGGGAGGCCCTCCGGGCCGAGCGGGCCTTCCTGGACGGGGAGGGGGGGACCGCCTCCGAGCCAAAGACCGGCGTCTACTGCATGGTGGGCCGGGAGGCCCGGTTCAAGCCGGTGGAGGTGGTCTACAGCGCGGACTCCTTCGTGCTGGTGGTCCCCTCGCCGGAGCTGGACCCCAGCCTGGACGGGGACTCCAAGCGGATCGTCCGGGCCGGGGAGCAGATCGTGGCCTCCGCAAGGGGGCTGTTCGACGGGAAGGTCCTGCAGTGAGCGGGCCGGACCGTGCGCCGTATGCGCGGAAGGAAGGGAGAGACTGAGAGATGTCGATCGCAGAGAACATCGCCCGTGTCCGGGCGAACATCGCCGCCGCCGCCCGGGAGGCGGGACGGCGGCCGGAGGACGTCCTCCTGGTGGGGGCCAGCAAGATGAACGATGCCGCCGCGTGCCGGGAGGCCGTGGCCGCCGGGATCGACGCCCTGGGGGAGAACCGGGTCCAGGAGCTGACCGCCAAGCTGGCGCAGGGCGCTTATACTGGCGCGCCGCTCCACTTCATCGGCCACCTCCAGCGCAACAAGGTCCGCCAGGTGGTGGGCCGTGTGGATCTGATCCAGTCCGTGGGCTCGGTGGAGCTGCTGGACGAGATCGAGAAGGCCGCCGGCAGGCTGGACATCGTCCAGGACGTCCTGCTGGAGGTCAACATCGGCGAGGAGGCATCCAAGAGCGGCTTCCCCCCGTCGGAGCTGTTCTGCGGGGCCGAGGCGGCCCTGGAGCGGGGCCATGTCCGGGTGCGGGGGCTGATGACCATCCCCCCGGCCGACGCGGACCGGGAGGCGGGCCTGCGCTATTTTGACAAAGTCCGGGCACTTTTTATTGACATGGACGAGAAATTGTTTCATAATGGACTTCAGATCCTGTCGATGGGCATGAGCGGCGATTATGAGGACGCCGTCCGCGCCGGGGCCACCATGGTCCGGGTCGGGACCGCCATTTTCGGGAGCCGCCATTACACATAAGGACGTTACTACAGGAGGGACGCGCATGAGTATCCTGGACGAGCTGAAAAAACTGACCCACCCCTATGAGGACGAGGACGACGATCCCGCGGAGTTCGACGACGAGCCCCAAGAACGGGACATGTTCGAGGACCGCCGCTCCAGCCGGATCGACGACCGCCGGGGCAAGGTGGTGAACATCCACGCCACCACCCAGCTGAAGGTCATCCTGGTGAAGCCGGAGCGCTTCGAGAACGCCTCGGAGATCGCCGACCAGCTCAAGGACAAGCGGACGGTGGTGCTGAACCTGGAGTCCACGAACAAGGACGTGGCTCGGCGGCTGATCGACTTCCTGTCCGGCGTGGCTTACGCCGGGGAGGGCAAGATCAAGAAGGTGGCCGCCAACACGTACATCATCACGCCCTATCACGTGGACATCGAGGGCGACCTGATCGACGAGCTGGAGAACAACGGGCTGTATTTCTGATCGTACCGCGGGGCACGATCGGGAGAGACGCTATGGATTCACGGACCGGGGAGGATCTGAGACTATGCTGACACCGCAGGAGGTTTCCGCCCGCTCTTTCACCAAGACGATGATGGGCGGCTACAACATGACCATGGTGGATGAGTTCCTGGACGAGCTCACCGACGACTACACGTCCCTCTATAAGGAGAACGCCTCCCTGAAGGCCAAGATGAAGGTCCTGGTGGAGAAGGTGGAGGAGTACCGGGCCACGGAGGATTCCATGCGCGCCACCCTCCTCACCGCCCAGAAGATGGCGGACTCCCTCGTCAAGGAGGCGGAGGCGAAGCGGGACAGCATCCTCCAGCAGGCGGAGGCCGCCGCCCGGGAGAAGCTGGAGGGCTTCCGCCAGGAGGCCG
Source organism: uncultured Oscillibacter sp. (assembly GCF_910584465.1). Taxonomy (GTDB): domain Bacteria; phylum Bacillota; class Clostridia; order Oscillospirales; family Oscillospiraceae; genus Oscillibacter. Next base: position 5,681 of record NZ_CAJUBK010000044.1, on the reverse strand, counting down.
AGGGCTACAGCAAGCGCCTCCAGCAGGGCCAGGCGGAGATCCGGCGCTTCGTCGCCGAGAGCCGCCGCCTGTGCGAGAAGGAGCTCCAGTTCCTGGACGAGTTCCCGCAGCTGCCCCTGGAGAGCGAGGCGGAGCCGATCGCCGTGGAGGAGATCGAGCAGAAGGTCCTGGCCGCCGAGGAGCCGGCGGCGGAGCCCGCGCCCGTCGAAGCCGCCGCCGCGCCCCAGGCGGTCGTCCCCCCGCCGCCGCCCCCCGCTCCGGAGGCCCCCTCCGCCGCCGCGGAGTCCCTGCTGGACGCCCTGACGGCGAAGGAGGCGGGGGCCGCCCCGGCGCAGGACCTCAGCGCCACCCGGCGGGTGAACATCAACGAGCTGAAGTTCGGCCCCAATTACCGGGGCGACGCGGATTGACCGCGCCCCTGTTGAGGAGGAGGACGGGCCATGCCCACCCCCATCGTCGCGTTCCTCTATGATTTCGACAAGACCCTCTGCACCACGGACATGCAGGATTACGCCTTCATCCCCAGCCTGGGCATGACTCCGGCGGAGTTCTGGGCGGAGGCCAACAGCTTCGGCCGCAGGAACCGCATCGACGGCATCCTGGCCTATATGTACATCATGCTCCAGGAGGCGGAGCGCAGATCCCTGCCCTTCACCCGGGAGGACCTGGTGGAGAAGGGCCGGGGGATCGAGCTCTTCCCCGGCGTGGAGGGATGGTTCCGCCGGATCGACGCCTTCGGCGAGAGCCAGGGCGTCCGGGTGGAGCATTACGTCATCTCCTCCGGGCTCCGGGAGATCATCGAGGGCTCCTCCATCAGCGGGGCCTTTAAGCAGATCTACGCCAGCGAGTTCTATTACGACGAGACGGGCCGTCCCGTCTGGCCCAAGCTGGCGGTGAACTTCACCGCCAAGACCCAGTTCGTCTACCGGATCAACAAGGGGGTCCTGGACGTCTCCGACGACAAGACCCTCAACGACTCCATGCCCGACGACAGCAAGCGGGTGCCCTTCCCCAACATGATCTACATGGGGGACGGCCTCTCCGACGTGCCCTGCATGAAGATGATGCGGGCTTACGGCGGGCAGGCCATCGCGGTCTACCAGTCCGCCAACCGCACCGGCGTGGAGGAGCTTTTGGCGAAGCGCCGGGTGGACTTCATCTTCCCGGCGGACTACCGGGAGGGCACCGGCCTGGACGAGACGGTGAAGAACATCATCCGGAAGATGGCCATCGCCGACCGGCTGTGGGAGGAGAACCACCGCCAGCTCCGGCATCTGGGGGAAGACACCCTGCCGGACCAGGTGGAGCTGTTTTGAGAGCGAGGATACGCAGGACTGTCCTTTGGGACAGTCTTGTTTTCGTTGCAGATCCGGACGTTTCGTGGTACAATGAAAAAAATCGGGAGGGGGCCTGCCTATGGAACGCATCAGCAAGGAAAACTATTACCTGGACATCGCCGAGACCGTCCTGGAGCGGGCCACCTGCCTGCGGCGGGTCTACGGGGCCATCATCGTGAAGAACGACGAGATCATCTCCACCGGCTACAACGGCGCCCCCAGGGGACGGGCCAACTGCGTCGACATGGGCTACTGCTCCCGGGAGGCCCTCCAGGTCCCCCGGGGGGAGCGCTACGAGCTCTGCCGCAGCGTCCATGCCGAGGCCAACGCCATCATCTCCGCCGCCCGGCGGGACATGGCGGGCGGCACGCTGTACCTCGTCGGGCGGGACGCCCAGACCGGCGAGCTGCTGGGGGACGCCACCTCCTGCTCCATGTGCCGGCGCATGGTGATCAACGCGGGGCTCAGCCGGGTGGTCATCCGGCGGGGCCGGACGGAGTTCGACGTGGTGTCCGTGGCGGACTGGATCGCCGAGGACGACGTGGGGCGTTCCTGAGCCGCGGGGGCAGGGGCCGGCCAAGGGGCGGCCCTCCATCTCATCCGGGAAGAAAGGGATGGTCTTTTTGAAAGCGGGACTGCTCACCTTCTATCATCTGCATCACTATGGAGCGCTGCTCCAGGCCGTGGCCACCCAGCGGGCGCTGGAGGGCCTGGGCTGGGAGTGCGAGACCATCGACTACTTCGTCGCCCAGGACAACCGCATCCTCCAGCCCCCGACGAGCCCCGGCCGGGCCGCCAGCGACGCGTACAACGCCCTGCGCTATCCCGCCCTCCGCCGGCGCTGGCAGCGCTTCGAGGATTTCTCCAGGGTCCACCTGGCCCTCACCCCCCGGCGCTACGGGAGCTCGGAGGAGCTGCGGGCCGCGGACCTCCCTTACGACCTGCTGGTCTGCGGCAGCGACCAGATCTGGAACCCCCTCATCTTCCCCGATAAGCGCTTCGACCCCGTCTTCTTCGGCGCCTTCTCCCCCCTGCGCAAGATCGCCTACGCCCCCTCCTTCGGCGTGCCCCGCGTCCCGGAGGGGATGGAGGCGGAGCTGGAGGGCTATCTCCAGGGCTTCTCCCACCTCTCCGTCCGGGAGATCCAGGGCCGGGAGATCGTCCGGGAGGCCGCCGGACGGGAGGCGGAGGTGGTGCTGGACCCCACGCTGCTGCTGACGGCGGCGGAGTGGTCCGCCCTGGCGGCGGAGCGCCCTGCGCGGGGGGGATACATCCTCTGCTACTGCATCGCCCGCCCCGGTCCGCTGGAGCCCTATGTCCGCCGCCTGGCGGAGGAGACGGGCCTGCCCGTGGTCCAGCTCTGCGGCACCCGGCGGAAGGTCCATCCCAAGGCGAAGATGGTCTTCGACGCCGGCCCGGCGGAGTTCCTGGCCCTGTTCCGGGACGCCTCCTATGTCTGCACGAACTCCTTCCACGGGACGGTGTTCTCCGTCCAGTTCCAGCGGCCCTTCTTCACCAGCGTGGCCCCCGCCGAGCTGGCGGAGCCGGAGCGGTCCCGGACCTTCAGCCTGCTGAGCCGCCTGGGGCTGACCGAGCGGGTCGTCGGCAAGGGCGACGCCGCCGGGCTGCACGACGCGCCGGATTGGCCCGCCGCCATCGAGCGGCTGCGCGCCGCCCGGGAGGCCGCGGCCTCCTATTTGAAGGCCGCCCTGGCGGACGAGCCCTATCAGGCGGCGGGAGAGGCCCTGCCCCGGACGGACCTCCCCCGCCTGGCGGACCGGGCCCACTGCACCGGCTGTTCCGCCTGTGCCGCGGCCTGCCCCAAGGACGCCATCTCCATGCCCCGGGACAAGGAGGGCTTCGCCTCCCCCGTCGTGGACCCGGACAAGTGCGTCCGCTGCGGCATCTGCACCAGGACCTGCCCCATGCTCCACCCCAGGGCGTCCAGGCCCCTGCCCGCCGCCTTCGCCGCCTGGAACCGGGAGGCGGACGTCCGGCGGGACTCCACCTCCGGCGGGGCCTTCTCCGCCCTGGCGGACTACGTGCTGGAGGGCGGAGGCGTGGTATTCGGCGCGGCGCTGGACGGCCGGCAGCACCTGCGGCACACCGCCTGCTTCCGCAAGGAGGACCTGTGGCGCCTCCGGGGGACCAAATACGTCCAGAGCGACCTGGAGGGCGTCTTCCGGGAGGTCCGGAGATGCCTGGAGGGCCGTCAGGTCCTCTTCTCCGGCACCCCCTGCCAGGTGGACGGGCTGTACCGCTACCTGGGGGGACGGCCGGAGGGCCTGACCACCTGCGACCTGGTCTGCCAGGGGGTCCCCTCCCCCGGCGTGTGGGAGGACATGGCCCGTCACATCGAGAGGAAGCGGGGCCGGGAGCTCCAGACCGTCCGCTTCCGCAGCAAGGTGGAGGGCTGGAAGGACAGCCACTTCACCGCCGTCTACGACGACGGCACCGTGGACACCCGCCCCCTCTTCGAGACGGAGTATGGCCGGGCCTTCGGCCGGGCGCTGTTCCTGCGGCCCTGCTGCTACCGCTGTCCTTACGCCTGCATGGACCGGCCCGGGGACTTCACCCTGGGGGACCTGTGGGGCCTCCGCCCGGACGAGTTCCCGGAACAGCAGCAGCGGGGCATCAGCCTCCTGCTGGTGAACACCCCTCACGGGAGCCACGTCTTCGACCAGCTCCCCCTCAGCCGCCAGCCCTTCCCTGTGGAGCGGGCCATCGCCGGCAACCCCCGGCTGGCCTCCCCCATCGCCCAGCCCGCCGACCGGGCGGCGTTCTTCGCCGCCTATGCCCTGGAGCCCTTCGACCAAGTGGTGCGCAGGTTCTGCGCCCTGCCGCCCCTGCCCGTCCGGGCCGCCGGGAAGGCGCTCTCGCCGGAGGTCAAGGAGAAGCTGAAGAAGGCCCTCAAGAGAGGATGACCCTCCGGAGCGCGGAGCGCCGCCGGAGCAGAGATGAAGAGGCCAGCCGGTGTCCCGGCTGGCCTCTTCGTCCGTCCATCACCCGTCCGCTCCCGACAAGATCCACAGCGGCGCGCCGTCGTGGCGGCTGGGCGAGAGCTCCTCTAAGATCAGCGAGAGGTCCCAGGGGATCAGGCTCCGGTCCCGGCTGGCGGGGTCCGCCACCAGGATCTCCCCGCTGAGGGTCACGCCCCGGAGGAGGATGAAGTGCCCGCCCTTGGTGAAATGCCCCTTGGTCATCAGGGCCACGGCGATGTCCCCCGTGGACAGGCGCAGGGTGAGCTCCTCGGCGTCCAGGGCCTCCAGATCCAGGGCCTCGCAGGATAAGCCGAAGGCCCCCGCCACGCCCTGGACGATGGAGAGGTAGGAGCCGTGGCCCCTGCACCAGTAGCCCTGCTCCACGCAGAGCGCCGCCATCTCCTCCGGATCCACCGTCCCTCCCGTCAGGGAGGAGACCGCCATGGCCATGGCGGTGGGGCCGCAGCCGTGGGTGCGGAGGAGGTCGGTGCCGTACCTCTGCCCTTCCCGGGCCTCGTCGGTCTGGTCGAAATAGATCACCTCTACGCCGCCGCCGGTGAGGATCTCCTCCCCGTCCCGCTCCACCAGGTCGCTGATGAGGGGGTCCAGGATCTCCTTGGGCGGCGCCAGGTCCGGCTGGGCCAGGGAGGAGTCGTCCTCCATCTCCTCCTCCGGCCGCTGGGCGGGCCGCTCCATCCACTCCCGGATGGGCTCCAGGGCCGCGGCAGCGGCCTCCCCGGCCTGCTCCGCCAGGGCGGAGGCGCTCCGGCAGACGGCCCCCAGGGCCTGTCCCGCCGTTTGGACGGCCTGGCGGGCCGTCCCCCGCACCGGCTCCATGATGTCCTCATACAGCGCCGGTTCGAAGAAACGGCAGGCCAGCAGCTCCGCCCCGCCGATGCAGAGCACGGCCAGGAGGACGATGGCGGTATAGCGGGCCCAAGGGGGGCGCTCTTTCCGGCGGGGGGCCCCCCGCCGGGGATCCCGCAGGCGGCGCAGCTCCTCCAGGGCCTGTTCCTCCGGGGAGGTCTGATGGCGCATGGCAAATCTCCTATCCTGCATCTCCCGGCGGCGATATCCCAAGGACGATGCTCCCGTGGTCCGATGCGGCCGGCCCCCCTCGCCCCGGCAGGGGCAGGGGGCCTCTTTGGATATCATACCACAGGACCGCGCCCCGCTTCAAGTGCGCCGCCGTCTTTTCGCGGGCCGGGGAGGCCGGGACCATGAAAAAGAGGGGCCGCCCGCTGGGCGGCCTCTCCGGCTGTCGAAAAAGCCTTTTCGACAGCCGGAGCAAGTTTTCAGAACGTTCAGAACGTTCTGAAAACTTATGATCCGAACGGTGCAGGAGACCCTTCCTGGGTCTCCC
>NZ_CAJUBK010000043.1 GCF_910584465.1 uncultured Oscillibacter sp. | reverse complement strand
ACGCCCTGGGCGTGAAGGTGGAGGACATGCTGATCTCCCAGCCGGACACCGGCGAACAGGCCCTGGAGATCACCGAGGCCCTGGTCCGCTCCGGGGCCATCGACGTGATCGTGGTGGACAGCGTCGCCGCCCTGGTGCCCCGGGCCGAGATCGAGGGCGAGATGGGCGACAGCTATGTGGGCCTCCATGCCCGCCTGATGAGCCAGGCCCTGCGCAAGCTCACCGGCGCCATCGGCAAGACCAACACCATCGTCATCTTCATCAACCAGCTGCGCGAGAAGGTCGGCGTCATGTACGGCAACCCCGAGGTCACCACCGGCGGCCGGGCGCTGAAGTTCTATGCCTCCGTCCGCATCGACGTGCGGCGCGTCGATGCCCTGAAGAACGGCAGCGAGCTGATCGGCAACCGCACCCGCGCCAAGGTCGTGAAGAACAAGATGGCGCCCCCCTTCCGGGAGGCGGAGTTCGACATCATGTACGGCGAGGGCATCGTCCGGGAGGGCGAGCTGATCGACCTGGGGGTGAAGCTGGATCTGGTGCAGAAGGCGGGCTCCTGGTTCTCCATGGGCGAGACCCGCATCGGCCAGGGCCGGGACGCGGCCAAGCGCTATCTGCTGGAGAACCCGGAGATCCGGGACCAGCTGGAGGCGGACATCCGCAGGAACTTCGACAAGCTCATGAGCAACCAGTCCCGCGTGGCCGCCAAGGCCGCCGGCCGGGCGGTGGACGTCAGCGCCGACGACTTCGACGACTCCGGCGCATCCGACTGACCATGCGGATCGAACGGATCGAGGCGTCGAAGCACAAGCGGGGCCGGGTCCTGGTCTTCCTGGAGGACGGGGCCTGCCTGAAGATCACGGAGCAGGAGCTGCTGGATTTCCGCCTCCGCTCCGGGGACGAGCTGGACGGGGAAGCCCTGGAGCGGCTGAAAAGCGCCGCCGGGGCCTCCAGCACCAAGGCGGCGGCGGCGGACCTCATCGGCAGGCGGGCCATGAGCCGCCGGGATCTGGAGAAAAAGCTCCGGGAGAAGGGGGCCAGCGAGGCCGACGCCCGCTACGCCGCCGAATGGATGGAGGCCATCGGGGCCATCGACGACGGGGCCTACGCCGCCGCGCTGGTCCGGCACTACGGCGGCATGGGCTACGGCCCGGCGCGGGTGCGGGAGAAACTCTATGAGAAGGGCGTGCCCCGCGAACTGTGGGACGACGCGCTGGCGGAGCTCCCCGAGGACGGCGGGCAGGTGGACGCGTTTTTGCAGAGCAAGCTCCGGGGCCGGAGACCGGACGAGAAGGAGAAGCGGCGGCTGACCAACGCCCTGCTCCGCCGGGGGTTCGGCTGGGGGGCGGTGAAAGCCGCCTGGGCGCGGCTGGGGGAAGCCGTCGAGGGCGGGGAGGACTGCTAGAGCTCCTCTAAAAGCCGCGCCATGAGCTGTGCGCCGAAGCACGCTCCCCTATAAAAGGACTGCTCCGCCTTCTTCTCCGCAAGCGCCTCGATACTGGGGATCAGGGCCTTCTCGATCGTTCCATCGACGGCGCGGAGCTGGTTCACGATCTTCCGCTCCTCCTCACACTGGGGGTTTTCCAGGCAGGTGACCGCCGAAAGGCTGAGCGGATCTTCATGGTAAATGGCGTTTAGGATATCGAACATAGCTGACGCATCCTTTCTACTATTTACTTTTCGTAGATCCTATGACGATCTACTAATCGTAAAATGTCAAGAGGATCTATGGAAAAGTTTATTTTATTTGATAAGCGTCTTTCTCTTTTACGCAAACAGGCCGGCATCAGCCAAAAACAATTAGGGGACGTCATAGGTCTTTCCAACAAGGCGATCTGCACGATGGAAAACAGGACGAGAGAGACCACCTTTGAAAATCTGGTCCTGCTGGCGAAGTATTTCCATGTCTCCACGGACTATCTTCTGGGCGTCACCGATGACCCGACCTGGCGGGGGCCGGAGGAGGAGCCATGATCCGCACCCTCCGTCCCCCGGGACTATGCCAAAGATCGGGGGCTGTAAGACAGGAGCCCTTCACAGCGCTCCGTCCCGCAGAGTAAGGAGCTCACTGCATCGAACTGCCGTCAAACTACCGGACGTCATTTGGATCCCCCTGTTGAATTTGTTCCTATGAGTAGAGTACACTCCACTTATAGGAACATGTCAAGGTGCAATTTATGAAAACTACGATTTTATTGAAAGAGAGAGTCTATCAGCTTCGGAAGGCGGCTGGCCTGACCCAGCAGCAATTGGGAGAGATCCTAGGGCTTACCCATAAGTCCATCAGTATGCTGGAGAGCGGCGGGCGCAGTACCACCATCGATAAGCTGGTCCTGCTGGCGGAGTATTTCCAGGTCTCCACGGACTATCTGCTGGGCATCACCGACGACCCGGCCTGGCGGGGAGATCCCGGTGAACAGGCGGACGCATAAGCACCCCTAAGGCATCCCATCCATAGGAGCCGACAGGCGCAAGGTCCTCCCCCGCCTGCCAGGCCAGCGGCAGCGGGGACAGAAGGACAGTCCTTACTTCGACCACCAAACCCCCCGCGCAAATCGGGCCGCGGGCAGGGGCATGCCTGTCTTAGGAAATCTCACCGCCGCGCCCCCGCAAACCGCATCCCCTTGTTTTTCTCTTTTGGACCGTGCACGGCCCGTTTTCTCTTTTTATTCCGGGAATAAAAAGAGAAAATGGGGGGTGCAATGGACCAGCCATCGCTGCCCCCCCATCCCGCCCCGCCCGCAGGGCGAGCACCCCCCCCGCCCCTGCAAGGGGCAACAAGCCCCTCCCTGCAAGGGAGATCAAGAAAGGATGTCCCCCATGTCCTACAAGGTATATTTCCTCTCCCTCGGCTGTGCCAAGAACCAGGTGAACTGCGAACAGATGATGTCCCTGGTCCTCTCGGCGGGCCATGAGATCGCCCCATCCCCCGCCGGGGCCGACGTGGCCGTGGTCAATACCTGCGGCTTCCTGGCCTCCGCCTGTGAGGAGGCCATCGACAGCATCCTGGAGCTGGCGGAGCTGAAGCAGGCCGGACAGCTGGGGAAGATCCTCGTCACCGGCTGCATGGCCCAGCGCTATCAGGCCGACGTGCTGGAGGAGCTGCCCGAGGTGGACGGCGTCCTGGGCACCGGCAGCTACGGGGACGTCGCCGAGGCCATCGCCGAGATCATGGACCGGGGGCTCCGCCCCTGCCGCTTCGGCGATATCCACACCGCCGGCCAAAGCGGTCCCCGCATCCTCTCCACGCCCCCCTGGTACGCCTACCTCCGCATCGCCGAGGGCTGTGACAACCACTGCGCCTACTGCGTGATCCCCTCCCTCCGGGGGAAGTACCGCAGCCGCCCCATGGGAGAGCTGCTGGACGAGGCGGCGGAGCTGAGCTCCGCCGGGGTGCGGGAGCTGCTGGTCATCGCCCAGGACATCACCCGCTACGGCACGGACCTGTACGGGGAGCGGCGGCTCGCCGCCCTGCTGCGGGAGCTGTGCCGGCTGGACTTCCACTGGATCCGCCTCCACTACCTCTATCCCGACGAGATCACGGAGGAGCTGATCGACACCATCGCCTCGGAGCCGAAGATCCTGCCCTATCTGGACATCCCCATCCAGCACTGCAGCGACGGCATCCTCAAGGCCATGCACCGCCGGGACACCAAGGCGTCCATCCGGGCCCTCTTCGGGACCCTGCGGCGGCGCATCCCGGGCCTGGTCCTCCGGACCAGCCTCATCACCGGCCTCCCCGGCGAGGGGGAGGCGGAGTTCGAGGAGCTGTGCGCCTTCCTGCGGGAGCAGAAGATCGAACGGGCGGGGGTGTTCCCCTTCTCCCCGGAGGAGGGGACGAAGGCCGCGCAGATGGACCACCCGGACGCCCGGGAGGCCGCCCGCCGGGCGGAGCTGGCCGTGGACGTGCAGTCCGACATCATCGACGAGTACAACGCCTCCGTCCTGGGCGGGGAGCGGGAGGTCCTCTGCGAGGGCTTCGACGGCCAGGCCCAGATGGCCTATGGCCGGAGCTACGCCGAGTCCCCGGAGATCGACGGGCGGATCTGGTTCGTCCCCAAGGGGGATCTTGAGCCGGGGACCTTCGTCACGGTCCGCCTCACGGGCGTGATGGACGGGGAACTGACCGGGGAGCAGGTATGAAAAGCCCCCTGCAGGAGATCCCCGGCGTGGGGGCCCGCATCGCCGCCGTCATGGAGGCCCTGGGCATCCGGGAGCCGGCGGACCTCCGGGGCCGGGACCCGGAGGAGCTGTACCTCCGGGAGCGCGTGATGAAGGGGCACCAGGAGGACCGCTGCGCCCTCTACGTCTGGCGGGCGGCGGTCTACTACGCCGAGCACGAGGACCGGGACCCGGAGAAGCTGAAATGGTGGTACTGGAAGGACAAGACGTACCCCGAGGAGGAAGGACTATGAATCTGCCCAACAAACTGACCCTGCTGCGCATCATCCTGACGCCGGTGTTCCTGGGCGTGCTGTACTGGGGCTTCCCCGGCGCGGACTACGCGGCGCTGGCCATCTTCATCATCGCCAGCCTGACGGACCTGCTGGACGGGAAGATCGCCCGGAAGTACGGCCTGGTCACGGACTTCGGTAAGTTCGCCGATCCCCTGGCGGACAAGATCCTGGTGGTGTCGGCGATGCTGTGGTTCGTGGAGCAGGGCCGGATGCCCGCCTGGATGCTGGCGGTGGTCATCACGCGGGAGTTCGCCGTCAGCGGCCTTCGGATGATCGCGGTGGACAACGGGCGGGTGATCGCCGCCGGGTGGTCCGGGAAGGTGAAGACCGCCGCGACGATGGTGTGCATCGCGGTGATGCTGTACCTGGGGGGCGCGCTGGCCGCCTACCGGTCCGGGGCTTACCTGACCGCGGTGCCCTGGGACCGGTATATCTCGTGGATCGACGCGGTCTGCGCCTGGGCGATCACCCTGACCACCCTGTGGTCCGGCGTGGAGTACTTCGTGAAGAACAAGGACGTGATCCGCTCCGCCTGACCTCCTACAAAAAATGACCGCGGTCGGCGACCGCGGTCATTTTTCGTGAAAAGCCCTGCCCCGGCGGCGCCGGGGAGGAGGGGCGCGCCGCTCACTCCCCCACGCCCGCCCGCCAGTCCTGGATGGCCTGGAGGAACTCCCGTCCGTAGCGCTCCGCCTTGACCCGGCCCACGCCGGAGACCCGCAGGAACTCCTCCATGTCCAGGGGCCGCAGGGCGGCCATGTCCGCCAGGGTGGCGTTGGAGAAGATGACGTAGGCCGGGACGCCCGCCCCCTGGGCCAGCCGGGAACGGAGGGCCTTCAAAGCGCTGAGCAGGCTGTCGTCCGCGTCCGGAGCGCCGGGAGACGCCGCCGCCCCGGTCCTGCCGGAGGGGACGGTCTCCGGCTGGGGGGCCCGGTCCCGGAAGACCACCCGCTCCCCCCGGAAGAGCACGTCCCCCGCCCGGGCCGTCAGGCGGAGGACGGGGTACTCCCCGCCGCTGCTGGCCAGGTATCCGCCCTCCATCAGGACGTCCATGTACTGCTGGATGCGTTCCGCGGGCACGCCCCTCATGGCCCCGTGGGTCGGGAGCCGGTCCAGCCCCAGCTGGAGCACCCGCTTGTCCCGGCTGCCCCGGAGGAGCTTGATGATGACGGCGGCCCCCAGGCCGTAGGCATAGCGCTTCTCCACCCGTGCCACGGCGGAGAGGATCTTCTGGGCCTCCACGGTGATGTCCCGGTCTACGCGGTCCCCGGCGCAGTTGCCGCAGCTGCCGCACCCGCCGCCGTGGATCTCCCCGAAGTAGTCCAGGATGTCCGCCCGGAGACAGCCGCTGGTCTTGCAGTAGCGGACCATGCGGTCCAGCCGGTCCAGGTCCCGCCTGAGGCGGTCCGGATCCGCCTCCCCCGGCTCCTCCTGGGAGTGGCCGATCAGGTACTTGGCGGTCTGCACGTCGCCGGGAGCGTAGAGCAGGACGCAGCGGGCGGGAGCGCCGTCCCGCCCGGCCCGGCCCGCCTCCTGGTAGTAGCTCTCCAGATCCTTGGGCATGTTATAGTGGACCACGAAGCTGACGTTGGACTTGTCGATGCCCATGCCGAAGGCGTTGGTCGCCACCATGACCCGGGCCCGGTCGTAGACGAAGCCCTCCTGGCTCCGGCGGCGCTCCTGGTCCTCCATCCCGGCGTGATACCGGGCGGCGGGGATCCCCTGGGCCAGCAGGGAGCTCCAGACCGCGTCCACGGTCTTCCGCGTGGCGCAGTAAACGATGCCGCTCTGCCCGGGCCGCTCCGCCAGGAAGCGGCTGAGCCACAGGTCCTTGTCCCTGGCCCGGACGACCTCGAAGAAGAGGTTGGGCCGGTCGAAGCCGGTGGTGACCCGCAGGGGATCCCGGAGGGTCAGCAGGTCCTCGATGTCCCGCCGCACCGCCGCCGTGGCGGTGGCGGTGAAGGCCCCCACGGGAGGCCGGACCGGCAGGGACGCCAGCAGGCCGGCGATCGCCAGATAGCTGGGCCGGAAGTCCTGGCCCCACTGGGAGACGCAGTGGGCCTCGTCCACCGCCAGCAAGGAGACCGGCACGCCCTCCAGCAGGCGGCGGAACCCCTCGGCCTGGAGCCGCTCCGGCGCGGCGTAGAGGAGCCTGCACCCGCCCCGCCGCACCTGGCGGTAGACCTCCCGGGATTCCTCCGCGTCCAGGGAGGAGTTGATGCAGGCCGCGGGGATGCCCGCCTGGGCAAGGGCCGTCACCTGGTCCTTCATCAGGGAGATCAGCGGGGAGATCACCAGCGTCAGCCCCGGCAGCAGCAGGGCCGGGAGCTGATAGCACACGGACTTCCCCGCCCCGGTGGGCATGACCCCCAGCGCGTCCCTGCCGCTCAGCAGGGCGTCCACCAGCGCCTCCTGCCCGGGGCGGAAGCCGCTGTGGCCGAAATATTGCTTCAAAAGGGACAGCTTGTCCATAGGGGACGCCTCCTGTCGGTCCTGCCGGTCCTTACCGTCACATAGGCTTCAGGCCCCGGTCCAGCCGGTCCACCATCCAGGCGAACCGCTTCTCCCGTCCATCGTCGGTCTTCGCGTCGAGATACGCCCGCGTATAGGTCTTCTTCACGGATAAGGACATGGCCCGGAAATGGGTGGCGGCGGGCTCATGCCCCTCCAGCAGGGCGGACAACGCGGCGATCTGCTCCTCCGTGACCGCCGCGGGCCTTGGGGCGTCCCACCGGCCGTCCCTCTTGGCCTCCTCGATCTTCTCCCTGCCGAGGTCCGTCATCAGCCCCCGCTCCTCCAGGCTCTCGACCAGCGCCTTGTTCTTCTCGGACCACTTGCTCTTCTCCCGGCGCATGGAGAAATATTTCCGATAGGTCTTGCCGTCGATGCGCTGCATCTGCCCGTCGATCCATCCAAAGCAGAGCGCCTCTTCCAGCGCCTCCCCGGCCGTCAGCGTCTTCGGCCCGCCGGCCTTGCCGAACAAGATCCAAATGCCTTCCTTCGAAAGGCCGTGCTCGGAGAGCCAGCTCCGAAAGGCCGCCCGATCGGTGAACCGCATGGTCTCGCTCATGATGCGCGCCTCCTTCCCTGCGCCCCATCCGCTGGGTGCGCAGCTCCCGCAGTCGATGCTCCTGCTCTTATAGTCAGCACAGTTGAAAAGGATCCAAAGGATCCTTTTCAGAGAGGCGCTGTAAAACAGCGCCTCAAGCCGCACAAGCGGCTTGCTGTGCATGACTTCATAGGAAACACATGGGCGCTTTGCGCCCCGGCAAACCAAAGGTTTGCCGGTCGAAAAGAAGTTTCACTTCTTTTCAACTGTGTTGACTATACCACAGCCGGGCCCGGGATGCAAGGCGCATGGACGGGCGGCGGCCCCCTGTTCAAGATGTATGTTGCTGGCTGAGACTTCGGCAATTCCACGGAAACAAGTTGCCAGGAAGTCTGTGCCATGCTATGATCGAAAAGAAAACTCGGAATTTGCGAGGAAAAATTTATGATTAGAATAAGACCATATAAAGCTTCGGATGTAAATATCATATTATCGTGGTGTCAAAATGAAAAAGCATTTTATCAATGGACAGCAGGCATACTCGGTAATTATCCGATAACACAAAAGGAATTTTGCTTTGTTGAATCTCTAATGCCGTTTACTGCATTTGATGAAACAGGAATCGTTGGCTTTTTTACACTAAGAAATCCTGATGAATCATTGGATGAACTACGTTTTGGATTTGTTATTGTAAATCCTCACAAGAGAGGAAAAGGCTATGGAAAAGCTATGCTCCGGCTAGGTCTAAAATTTGTATTTGAAATATATGGAGCAAAAAAAGCATCATTGGGCGTTTTTGAGAACAATCTTCCGGCTTATTATTGCTATAAAGCAGTTGGTTTTAACGATACTGTTCTTGATAAGACAGAAACATATCGTGTTCTAGGTGAAGAATGGAAGTGCAGAGAATTGATTATGGAAAATAGATAGATCCTAGTTTACCGGGCGGTCACGATTCAAGGGTGACCGCCCGCTTTCGGTGTTTTGACGAATACTTTTGAAAAATAGCTGTTAACAACACAAACCTTGAACAGGGACGGCGGCGGCCCGCCCTTGACTTTTCGCCAAAGCCCGCTATAATATGAAATCGATCCTCATTTTCAAATCGGAGGCAGGACGATGCCCTATACGACGAAACAAAGCCAAGCCATCCTCCAGGCGCTGGAGCGCCGGGGGGAGCGCCCTGCGGACGCCCGGTCCCTGGCGGACGACCTCCGGGACGAGGGGGTTCCCGTGGGCCTCGCCACGGTCTACCGCCAGCTGGAGCGCCTGGCGGAGGCGGGCCTGGTCCACCGGATCGTCACCGATACCGGGGCCCTGTATCAATACTGCTCCCGGCAGGCGGCGGGGGAAGTCTGCTTCCTCCTCCGCTGCCAGAGCTGCGGCCGGATGGAGCACCTGGACTGCCCCCAGCTCCAGGCGCTCTACCGCCACATCGCGGCGGAACACGGCTTCCGGGTGGATCCCCGGCGGACCGTCCTCACGGGCCTCTGCGGCCCCTGCGCAGGACAGGAGGCGGGCCATGGAGAAGGGTGATCTCATCGTCTGCCGGGACCTCTCCCTGGGCTACGAGGGGCAGAGCGTCCTGTCCCACCTGGATCTCCGGATCCGGAGCGGGGACTACCTCTGCGTGGTGGGGGACAACGGCTCCGGGAAGTCCACGCTGACCCGGGGCCTCCTGGGCCTCCTGCCGCCCCTGGCGGGGAGCATCGAACGGGCCCCGGAGCTGGAGCGGGGCGCGGTAGGCTACCTGCCCCAGCAGACGAAGGCCCAGCGGGATTTCCCCGCCACGGTGCAGGAGGTGGTCCTCTCCGGCTGTCTGAACCAGAGGGGGCGCCGCTTCTTCTATTCCGCCGCCCAGAGATCCCGGGCGCTGATGGACATGGGGAAGCTGGGGGTGCTGGAGCTGAAGGACAAGAGCTACCGGGACCTCTCCGGCGGCCAGCAGCAGCGGGTGCTCCTGGCCCGGGCCCTGTGCGCCGCCAGCCGCCTGCTGATCTTGGACGAACCCGTCACCGGACTGGACCCCGCCGCCGCCCAGGACCTCTATAAGACCCTCAACTACCTCAACCGCAAGGAGGGCATGGCCATCGTCATGGTGACCCACGATCTGCGCCCCGCCCTCCGGGACGCGGGGACGGTCCTCCACATCGGGCACAGCGGCACCTTCCTGGGCACTCCGGCGGGATACCTCGCCTCCCCCTTCGGGCGGCGCTTCCAGGAGGCGGCGGAATGAGTTTCTTGCAGATGTTCTCCTTCCCCTTCATCCAGCGGGCCCTCACCGCCGGCGTACTGGTGAGCCTCTGCGCCGCCCTGCTGGGGGTGCCCCTGGTGCTGAAGCGATACTCCATGATCGGCGACGGCCTGTCCCACGTCTCCTTCGGGGCCCTGGCGATGGCCATGGCCCTGGGCTTCACGCCGCTGTACTTCTCCATCCCGGTCGTGATCGCCGCGGCGTTCCTCCTGCTCCGGGTGGCGGACAGCCCCCGGTGGAACAGCGACGCCGCCATCGCCGTGGTCAGCGCGTCCTCCCTGGCCCTGGGGGTGCTGGTCATCTCCCGGACCTCCGGCATGACGGCGGACGTGGACAACTATATGTTCGGCAGCGTCCTGGCCATGAGCCGGGCGGATGTGGCGCTGTCGGTGGTCCTCTGCGCCGCCGTGCTGACGCTGTTCCTCCTCTTCTATCACCGGATCTTCGCCGTCACCTTCGACGAGAGCTTCTCCCGGGCCACGGGGCTGAAGGTGGAACGGTACAACGCCCTCCTGGCCATCCTGACGGCGCTGACCATCGTGCTGGGGATGCGGATGATGGGGGCCATGCTGATCTCCTCCCTGGTGATCTTCCCGGCATTGACGGCCATGCGGCTCTTCCGGAGCTTCCTGGGCGTGACCGTCTGCGCCGCCGTCACGTCGGTGGCGTGCTTCTGCGCAGGGCTGACGGTGTCCTTCACCTGTTCCACGCCGGTGGGGGCCACGGTGGTGGCGGCAGATCTGACGCTGTTTTTGGCCGCCTGCGCCCTGTCGGCGCTCCGGAGGCGGGGGACCGGGGAATGATCCGGCGGACTTCGGAGGAATTTTCTCGGATAACACTTGAAAACGGGGAAATTTTATGGTAACATTAGAAGCTGTCAAATACACTTCACGCTCTGCGTGATCCCATTTGGAGGTTGAACATCTTGAAAATCGTCATCACTGTCCTGCAGCTCCTCTGCGGTCTGGGCATCATCCTGATCGTCCTGTTCCAGTCCGGCAAGAGCGCCGGCCTCTCCGGCGCCATCGGCGGCGTGGCCGACTCCTTCCTGGCGAAGAACAAGGCCAAGACCATGGACGCCAAGCTGGCCCGCGCCACCAAGTGGATCGGCGCGCTGTTCCTGGTGCTGACCATGGTGCTGCTGATCCTCGGCTGAGCAGACTGCGGGACCGCCCCTCAGGGAAGACCTGAGAGGCGGTCTTTTTTTGAAAAGTTTTCAGAACAAATGTTTGCTTTCCGCCCCTCCGTATGTTATACTGGTGGAAACATCCCTACGCTCCCCCATCAATACGCGCCGCCCCCCACCCCGCCGCGGCGCTCAGGAGGTCCTCTTATGGCGAAGCTCACCAATATGCAGCAGAAGGTCTATGACTACATCGTCTCCTGCATCCAGACCCAGGGATACCCCCCCTCCGTCCGGGAGATCGGCGACGCGGTGGGCCTCAGGTCCCCCTCCACGGTCCACTTCCACCTCAAGCACCTGGAGGAGGCGGGCGTCATCGCCAAGGGGGCCGGGAAAGGCCGGGCCATCGCCCTGACGGAGGCCCCCGCCCCGAAGGACCAGGTGCCCATCCTGGGCAATGTGGCCGCCGGCAGCCCTATCCTGGCGGAAGAGTGCATCGAGGACTACCTCCCCTTCGACACCGGGGGGCGGGACGGGGAGCATTTCGCCCTGCGGGTCCGGGGCGAGTCCATGCTGGACGCCGGCATCCTCCCCGGCGATCTGGTGGTGGTCCACAGCCAGCCCACCGCCCGGCACGGGGAGATCGTGGTGGCCCTGCTGGAGGACGAGGCCACGGTGAAGCGCCTCTCCCTCCGGGGCGGGCACGTCTGGCTGATGCCGGAGAACGACGACTACTCCCCCATCGACGGCACCTACGCCAAGATCTTGGGGAAGGTCGTCTCCGTGGTGCGGTATTACTGACGATCGGGCCAAACAGGAAAGGACGGCGGTAAAGACCGCCGTCCTTTTTTCGCACTCAGGCATAGGTGTCGATATAATCGCCCACACCGGGGGTGGGGGGGAGCATCTGAAGCTCGCCCATCGCCAGCTGCTCCGCCTGGTCGATCATCTTCTTCTCCATGAGCATGGCATAGCCAAGGCCCATCTCCGTAGAGACAGAGGAAACATCCATCTTCACTGTCCTCCTTTCTCAGGCTCTTTGCTCGAGGGGACAGGCATCCCGCCCAGCAGCCCCAGCAGCTCCGCGGGGGCCGCTTCTTCCACGGCGGATTCCTGGTTCGTCAGCTTGGCGTCCACCAGCTCGCTGCGGAGGATCGATACCTCCGGCGGGGCCGAGATGGCCAAGCGGACCCGGCCCCCCTCGACGGACACCACGGACACCGTGACGTCCTCCCCGATCACCAGGGACTCGCCGGGCTTGCGCTGTAAGATCAGCACGGCGCAGCCTCCTCCCCGCGGCTGAACTCCGCCAGGGGGTGCCGCATCTCGTACCGCTCCATGATGACCTGCCGGGCCTCCCGCGTCTCAGGATGGATCACCAGGGGGCATTTCAGGTTCACCGTGCTGTCGGCGACCGGGTTCTTCACGACGCACAGCACATAGAAGCCCAGGTCGCCGACCTCCTCCACGCCGAATTGGCGCAGCTCCGCCTCCTCCAGCTCCGGCGCATAGTCCGGCTTCAGGCTGAAGGGGTCGAGCACCACGAAGGCCAGTGCAGGGGTCTGGATGCTTTGGAGGCAGAGCATCCCGCCGCCGCTGCCCTCGAAGGGCAGCAGGAGGAAGCTGTGCTCCTCCTCGAAACCGAAGATCCCGGCGGGGAAGCGGAGGATGTCCGCCGTCTCGTATTCGACCTCGCCGAAATACTTGGTCTGCAGCTTCAACATCTCCGTCATGCCTTCACGTCCACCGGCTCATAGTTGGGATCGGCGGAGGGCGGCACGTACAGCGCGCCGCCGACATACTTGATGATGACCTCCGCCTTCTGCTTCACGGAGATCTCGATGTCGCCGGGGACGAACTCCAGCTCCATCTGGTTGATCCGCCAGTCGAAGTTCAGCTTATCCATCTCATAGCGGATGTTCATCTCGCCGGGGTTCCAGTCGACGTCGGGGGCCTCGGAGGGGATGAAGGTCATGGCGGGCTGGCTGAACATCTGGTCGCTGATGGCCGTCCGGGCCAGCTGGGACTGCACGTCCTCGCCGAACTGGGCTTTCAAATAGAGCTCTCCTTCCTGGGCACGGGCGGCAGTGGCGCTGTAGGCGGCCTGCTGGCCCTTTTGGGCGGCCTGCTGGATGCTGCGGGAGGGGGAGGGGACCACGGACTGGCGCATCTCGAAGGTGTCCATGTTCAGCTGGATCGGCCGGCTCCGGATGCTCAGCCCTCCTTTGCTTCGGGATACCTCCAGTTCCGCTGTGCCGCGGGTGTGCTGGAGCTGTGCCCGGGAGGTCCTCATTTCGATCTCGATAGGCACCGTGGTGATCTCAATCAGCTGTCTCATAAGTCATGGCGCACTCCTTTCTCGAGAAAATTGATATCAGAAATTCATATAATCCATCAAGCTCTGGGACAACACGCTGTTGCCGATCTTCAGGGCCGCGTCGTAACAGTACTTGGCGAACATATACTCGGAGATCGCCGCCGCGGGGTCCGCCTCCTCCAGCTCCGTATACTGCTGGAGCAGGGAGTCCGAGGTGGTCTCCAGGAGCTGGCTGTTGTCCTTGAGGAAGCCGGACTGGGTGTCCATCTCCGTCCAGCGCTCCCGGAACTTGCTCTCGCTGTCCTCGTATGCCTGGACCAGGGCGTTGAAGCGCTGTTCGTCCTCCTTGCTGGCCCAGTCACCGTCCTCCTTGTTGCACCGCTGGAGGATCTGGCCCAGCTCGTTGACGATGGAGATGACGTTCCGGGGGACGTCCTCCACCGTCATCGGGAGCCCGTTGTCCTGCTCTATCTCCAGGTCCCCGGTCCCGTAGCCGCCTAGGTAGAAGATGCCCTGGAGGGCGCTGTCGAACACGGTGGAGGAGAGGGCCTCGCCGTCCACTTCCTTGTGGCCCAGGCCCACGTCGATATACTTCGCCTCTTTCTCCGAAGAGTAGTTCGGATCCACGTTCCTCAGCTTTTTCAGCGCGTCGTCGTTCTTGGGGTCGAAGTAGTACAGCTTCTTCAGGTCCTCATAGTCATTGGAGTCCACCGCCACGCCGCGGTAATAGAGCCCCTTGACCGCCGAGGACTCATCATCCGTGGCGTTGCCCTCCGCGTCCAGGTACCTCCCCACATCGTCCCTGCCGTTCACGCCCGCCGAATCATACTCCGGGTTGATCTGCGGCCCCCAGCTGAAGGGCGGGTTCAGCGTGTCTGCGCCGGAGAACACGTAGTTCTCGCCGTAGCGCCCGTTCATGACCTGGGCGATGTCCTGCGCCTTGGCGCAGAGGGACTGCCCCAGGGCGAGACGGCCCGGGCCCGTGGTGCCGGTGACGCTCCGGAGGATGCTGGCGATGGACGCATCGTCCGAGCGGGAGTAGAGGTCCGTGGAGACGTTCTCCAGCGCCGACCAGCCCACGTCGTACTTGTGGAGCAGGGAATCGTTCACCGTCAGCTGGCTCTCGGTCCGCCGGTAGGAGCGGCGGATCTGGAAGCAGCGGACCGCCAGGGCGGGGTCCTCCGCGTAGGAATTGAAATTGCGGCGGGTGGAAACGGTCTGCATCGCCCTGGCCAGGGTGTTGTTGTTCCGGTTCAGGTCATAGCGGTAGTTTTTCAGCGTACCGACCGTCGTCATCCTAGGGATCATAGCTCCTCCTCCTTATCAGGTCGTCACGCCGGTGTTGTTGATGAGCTTGTCGAGCACCGTGTCGATGGTGGTCATCAAGCGGCAGGCGGCGTTGTAAGATTTCGCGTACATCATCAGGTTCATAGCCTCGTCGTTGAAGTCGACGGAGGAGACGGAATCCCGGTCCGTGTCGATGGACAGGGCGCTTTGATAATAGGTGTCCAGCATCGTGGTGGCCTCGGACTGGTCCTGGCCCAGGGTGCCGCCGATGTCGTTCCACATCTGGTAGAACGTGCCGTTGAAGAGCACCTTCTTGCTGGCGTTCGGCGAGGAATCCAGCTGGTTGGGGATGAAGTCGATCTCCTTCTCGCCCACCAGATACTTCATGTGGACGAGGTTGTCGCTCTGGCCGGAAGCCACCTCCGTCGTCCCGGGGATGCAGGTGAAGCTGCGGACCAGGCTGGAGGCATGGCTCCAGGTCTGAGAGATGTCGATGTTGGAGGCCGTGATGTTCCTCACATCGTCGCTGTCGTTGGAGTTGCTGAAGAGGGGGGCGCCGACGAAGATGGCTCCCGTGGCGTCGACGCGGGACTGATCCTCCCAGCCGGGCGCCACCTGGGCCCCGTTGGAGTCCAGGACCTGTGTCTTGTTCTCCGGGATGAACTTCCCGCCGTTGCCGGCCGCGTTCATCTGCCACTGCTGGCCCTTGAGGTAAGCGTCCGTGACTTGTTTCCAGGTCAGCCCTATGTCCGTCAGGTCCTTTTCCTTCGTCACGGTGCCCAAGCCCACGTCGGCCAATATCGCGTCCCGGTTCCCGGCGCTCTTCTCCCAGTCCTTGTTCAGCGCCTGGCCGCCGACCTTGATGGGCACGCCGACCTCCCGGCCGTCCTTATCCAGGTTGGGCGTGCCGTCGGCCTTCGTATCCTTCTTGATATAGTTCCCGTCCGGGTCCATCAGGAAGCCCTGGTTGGCCTCGTTCAGGGTGTTCGCCAGCCGGTTCGCCAGCAGGTCCAGCGCCTTTTGGTAGTAGCCGATGCCCCGCTTTTTGACCGCGTTCTCGTCGATGTTCGGGATCGTGTCCTGATCGATGAACACGCCCTCCTCGGTCAGCAGCTCCCGCTCGGCCTGGAGCTCGCCGTAGAGGTCGTTGTCGTCCAGGACCACGGGCTTGGAGACGATCTGCGAATAGATCTGCTTGGTGTATTCATAGCTGTTGGGGTCGTTCAAATTGGTGGCGCCCGGCTTCAGCGTCCGCATGTAGATCTCGATGACCTTGTCGCCCTCTTCATAGCCCGCGGGGAGATCGTGGCCCGAGAGCTCCCTGGAGGTCATGCTGCTCTTGCTCGTGAACTTGACGTTGCCCGCGGCCAAGTCGGCGAGCAGGGCGGTGAGATCCGCGCCCGTGACCTTCTCCGGCGTATAGGCATGGCCCACATAGTTGGGATCCCCGGTCTTGTTCTTCAGCTCGGTGATCATCATATCGTAGTTGGGGTTATCCGCGTCGTCCGTCAGGATCGTCGCGTCCCGGATATCCTTGACCAGGGTCTCCGTGCCATCGTCGTTCACTTTCACATACGGGTCCGGCAGGGCCTTCAGTCCGGCCTCATACGCCGCTTTATCGATCTTCCCGGCGGCAAGGTCCTTGTCCAGGGCCGCCTTGCCCGTCACATAGTCCGGGTTCATCTTCGGCTTCCCCAGGATGATATTGGCGCTGTACACGCCGTCGATCAGCAGGGACTCGTCGGTCTTGACGCTCTTATCGGGGTTGCCGTCGCCCAGGTAGAGGCTCATCTTCTCCACCGTCACCCCGGCGGCGATCTGCTCCTCGCCGTAGACCACGTTGATGTCGATCAGCCCGGAGAGCTCGTCGATCTGGCGGTTCCGCTCGTCCCGGAGCTCCAGGGCTGGATCGCCGTGGATCTCACATTTGCGGATCTCCTCGTTCAGGGCGCGGATGCCGTCCAGGAGGTTGTTGACCGTCTCCAGGTCCTCCTTGAAGTCCATGATGGTGTCCGTCCGCACCTGCTCCAGCTGGTTCGCGTAGGCGTGCAGCTTCGACACCAGGCTGGTGGCGATGCCCTTGATGCTGTCGTCGTACTCCTGCTGGCCCGTCTGGTCGGTGATGTTCTGCAGCGCCTTGTACAGGTCCATGATGTTCAGGCCCAGGACGCCGAAGCCGTCCTCGCCCTTGCCGGCGTCGCCCAGGCCCACCTCGTCCAGGACGCGGGAGATGGAGTTCAGCCCCTCCAGCCGGGCGTCGTAGAAGCCGACCTTGGCGTTCTCCTCCCGATAGCGGATGTCCAGATAGGGGTTGCGGATCTGGGAGATGTTCTTCACCAGCGCGCCCTGGCCGACACGGACGTCGCCCTCGGCGTAATAGCGGTCGCTGCCCGCGGCATAGAGGCTGACCTGGTTCAGCCGCTGCCGGGTGTAGCCGGGGGTGTTGATATTGGAAATATTGTTGCCCGTCACCGTGATCCCGGTCTGGGCGGCGTAGATCGCCAGCCGGGCCTGGGTGAAGGCTCCAAAGGTGCCGATGCCCATAGTCAAATACTCCTTTTATATCTCAAGCGCGTCAGGCGCGGAAGTCCGTCTTCATGGACGGGGGCGGAGCGACCTCCGCTTCCTTCTGGTATCCGGGTCCGGCCTCGCTCCCGGCCGGGGGGCCGCCCATCTGGGCGATGGCGTGGTCCACTTCCCGCAGGTTCTGCTCCAGCAGCATCCGGGCCTTGCCGGACGCCTTCCGGTAGGCCGCGTACCGGCCCGCCAGGGCCGCCGCCGTCTCCCGCGCCTCCGCCTGCATGGCGGGGGGGAAATGGTCCGGGACCTTGGACAGCGGCACGTTCGTCAGCCCCAGCTTGGGCAGCAGCTTGTCGCGGGTCAGCTCCAGCCCGCGGAAATTCAGGGACTGGGCCTGCTCCTGGTTCAGGAGGTCGTTCAGCGTCAGCAGGTCGTCGGTCTGAGCGGCGACGTACTTCTTCTCAGCCAGGTCCGTGAGGCGCTCCAGCCCCTGGCTCATGGAACGGAGGAAGGTCAGGTAGGAACGGTAAAGCTCTTCCATGCCTCATTCCTCCACTAAAAACAGCATACGCCCGGCGATGGCCATGGGATCCGGGGAATACCTCCCGGCGGAGACTTCCCGGCGGAGCTCCTGGATATCGCCCGTGGTGTTGGCGGTCCGCACCTCCCGGGAGAGGCGGCTCACCACCTCCATCTGGAAACTCCTCCGGCCCGCGGGGGCGGAGAGATCGACAGAGTCATAATTGGGCCCGGGGGCGGGCTGGGACAGCGCCCCCCGTTTCTGGGCGGGGTAATACGTCTTCGTCCGGTTGACCGAAGAGATGGCACCGGAACCGGTAGAAGTCAGCATCATATCTCACATCCTTTGCAAACGACAGCCATGCGGCTTCATCTCACTTCTATCCTACTTCATTATTCATATCGGCAAAATGACAGGAAAGTTAAGAAGAAGAGGGATAAATTTCTTGATCCCCAGGGGAGCGCCGGGCCAAAGGCCCCTTCCGGCCGCGAAAGATCGGGCCCCGCCTCGTCCGGTGAGGCAGGGCCCGATGTCACGTCCTTTTCGATTCAGTGCAGGGTCTTCAGATACCGGAGCAGCACCGTGGCCACGTTCTCACACGAAGCCTGTATGCAGACCGCCCCGATGTCGTTGGCGACCATAGGCATACCGTACACCACGCTGGACTCCTTATCCTGGCCGATGGTGTAGGCCCCCTTCTTCCGCATCGCCAGCAGCCCCGCGGCGCCGTCCTGGCCCATGCCGGTCATGATGATGCCCACCATCTTGCAGCGGACCATCTCGGCCATGGACTGGAACATCGCGTCCACCGACGGGCGGTGGCCGCTGACCTTCTCTCCCGGCGTACAGGAGACGGTGTACTTGTCGCCGATGCGCACCACCCGGCACTGCAGGTCGGCGGGCGCCACTACGGCCAGGCCCCGGCGGAGCTCGTCGCCGTTCCTGGCCTCCTTGACCTCCATCTTGCAGATGCGGTTCAAACGGTCGGCATACATCTGGGTGAAGCCCTTGGGCATATGCTGCACGATGACCATGGGAGGGATATCCGCCGGCAGGCGGCGCATGACCTCCAGGGTCGCCTCCGTCCCTCCCGTGGAGGCGCCCAGGCCCACGATCACCCGGTCCAGGGCCGGGTCCGCGCCCAGGTTCGGCGTGGCCACCGCCACGGAGGGGGTGCGTATCGGAGCGCTGCGGGGCCTCGCCATGGAAGCGACCAGCACCTTCTGGGTGAGGTTGTTGATGAAAACGTCCTTGGTCTGCTGGCCGTCCGGCTTGCGGACGAAGTCCACCGCGCCGGCGTTCAGCGCGTCGAAGACCTTCAGGTCCAAAGAGGAGCAGAGGATCACCGGCAGGGGGTTGTCAGGCAGGTACTCCTTCAAAAAATCGATGCCGCTCTGGCCCGGCATCTCCACATCCATCGTGACGACGTCGGGCTTCAGGCGGGGGATCTTCTGTCTGGCGTCCAGCGTGTTGATCGCGTAGCCAACGATCTCGATCCTCGGGTGGGCCGTGAGGCCCTGGATGATCAGGTTGCGAGCCAGGGCGGAGTCGTCCACCACCAGCACCCGGATCTTTTTCCCCAGTTCCACTGCCATCGGGAAGGAACCACCTCCTTATCATTTTTGGAAGGTCGCCGTAGCCAAACGGCGATAGGGCGCGTTCTGGCTCAGGTTCTCCGAAGCGCTGATCAGCAGGTAGCCGCCGGGGACCGTGGCGTCATAGAACCGGCGGACCAGGGCGTCCTTGGTGGGCTGATCGAAGTAGATCATCACGTTCCGGCAGAAGATCACGTCGAACTTCCGGCGGAACTTGATGGGATCCATCAGGTTGAAGGTCTGATAGATCACGTTGTCCTTCACGCTGGAGGCCACCGTGTGCGTGCCGTCCCGGTTGGAGGTGAAGTACTTCCGCTTCCAGTCTGAGGGGATCGTGTCGGGCAGCTCGTAGACGCCCCGCTTGGCCTTGGTCAGGGCCTGGGCCGAGATGTCGGTGGCCAGGATGCGGGTGTCCCACTCCTTGGCCCTGGGGCCCAGGTAATCGTAGAGGAACATGGTGATGTTATAAGGCTCCTCCCCGCTGGAGCAGCCCGCGCTCCAGATGGCCAGCGTCTTGTCCCGCTCGTGCCGGCGGACGATGTCCGGGATGATGCGCTCGCAGAAATAGTCCAGGTGCTCCTTCTCCCGCATGAAGAAGGTGTAGTTCGTGGTCAGCTTGTTCAGGACCAGGGTGACCTCGTCGTTCTCCTTCTTGTCCAAAAGGTGGTTCACGAAATCCCCGAAGCTATTGTAGCCCAGCTTCTTCAGGGCCGGGGAGAGGCGGCTGGTGATCAGCTGTTTCTTCTGGCTCAGGTCGATGCCGTAGCTGGACTGGATGAAGTTCACCATCCGCCGGAAATCCGCCTCGGAGATGGACATTGGCCCGAAGCCGCCCACTCCGTCAGTCTTTTTTGCCGTATCCATACTTTTTGTTCACCGTTCTTAACGCTTGATTTCAGTCGCCGTAGCCGTGGGCGATCAGCTGCTCGCAGTCCAGCACCAGCATGGTGCCGGAACCGTCGGGCAGGGTGCACATACCGGAGACCAGCTTCTGGGTGCTCTGGGACGGGATGGGGACGATGCTCTCCACGGGGATGTCCAGCATCAGGTCCACGGAGTCCACCCGGATGCCCAGCTGGTTGTTGTTGTAGTCGATGACGATCAGGATATTCTCGTCCGCGGGGGGCTTCCCCAGGCGGAGGCGGATGTCCATGATGGGGATGATCTGGCCGCGCATGTTGAAGATGCCCAGGATATAGTCCGGCATCATGGGCAGGTAGGTGGCGGTATAGCTGTTTTGGATCTCCACCACCTGCTCGGCGTCGATGCCGATCTTCAAGTCGTCCACGGTAAAGATCAGGTGCTTGCGGCTGCCCGCGCCCTCGTCTTCCTGGACGGGGCTGTCCAGCGCGTCTTCCTCCACCTGGAACAGGACGTTTTCCTTACTCATTGCGTTTCCCTCCTTTGGCGCTCATCCGTTCCGGGCCGCGGCGTAGAGGCCGCCCACGTCCAGGATGATGCTGATGTTGCCGTCTCCCAGGATGCTGCACCCGGTGATGCCGTAGTTCTTGATGTCGAAATTGTTGACATAGGGAGGGAGCGGCTTGACGACGATCTGCTGCTCGCCCAGGAGCTCATCCACGAACAGGCAGTAGGAGCAGTCCCCGGATTCCAGCCACATCAGGATGCCTTCCGCGATCTTTTCCACACCGCCGGGGAGGTTGTAAAAGTCCCGGGCCCGGATGACGGGGTAATACCCGTCCAGCATCTTCACCATCTCGCCGTTGACGGAGTCGTGGAGGATGGCCTCCTCGGTGGTCTTGATGCTGGAGCGGATGTTGTTGATGGGGATGGTGAAGATGGAATCTCCCACGGAGACCTCCATGCCGTCCATGATGGCCATGGTCAGGGGGATGCGCATGATGGTGGTCATGCCCTTGCCCTGCTCGCTGGTGATGGAGACGGAACCGCCCAGGCTCTCCACGCCGCTCTTCACCACGTCCATGCCCACGCCGCGGCCGGAGAACTCCGTCACCTGGGCATTGGTGGAGAAGCCGGGGGCCATGAGGAAGTTCAAGATCTCCTTATGAGAGTATTCCACCTCCGGCGAGGCGATGCCGTTGCGGATGGCCTTGGCCAGCACGGCCTCGTCGTTGACCCCGGCGCCGTCGTCGGAGATCTGGATGATGACCTCGCTGCCGGTGTCCTGGGCGGAGAGGAGGATCTCGCCCACAGGGTCCTTCCCCGCGGCGATGCGGTCCTGGACGTCCGCCTCGATGCCGTGGTCCATGGAGTTGCGGACCATGTGCATGATGGGGTCGCCGATGGCGTCCACGATGGTCTTATCCACTTCCGTGTCCTCGCCCACCAGGGTGAGCTTCACCTGCTTGTTCAGCTTCTTGCACATGTCGCGGACGATGCGGTTCATCTTCTGGAAGGTGTTGGACACGGGGATCATGCGCAGGGACATGGACACGTCCTGCAGCTCGTCCGTCAGCTTGCGCAGCTGCCGGGCGGACTTGGAGAAGGCGTCCAGGTGCAGGCCCTTCAGGTCCGGGGAGCCAGTGACCATGGCCTCGGTGATGACGATCTCGCCCACGATGGCGGAGAGCGTATCCAGCTTGCTCAGGCCCACGCTGATCAGGCTCTCCTTCTGGCTCTGGGCGTGCTGCTGTCCGCCGGCCGGGGCCGCGGGGGCCGGGGCCGCCTTCTGCGCGGCGGGAGCGGCCTCCTGGGCGCGGGCGTGCTCCTCCTCTTCCTTGGGCGGGGCGGGGACGTAGTTCTGCTCCTCATAGGAGTGGACGGAGCCGGCGCCCATCACCACAGGCACGGCCCGGGCGCGGTCCGCGTCGTTGCGGAACTGGAGCAGGAAGCCGTGCTCGATCACCACCTCCGACAGGCTGGAGTCGCTCTCCACGCCAGCGGGCTGATAGGTGAAATCCGTGTCGGCGCAGAAGCCCTGGACCGAGGTGACCAGCATGAAGGCCCGGAGGTTCTCCATGCCGCAGCCGTCGTCGAAGAAGACCCGCAGCTCATAGGGGAACTCGGCGTTGCCCTCCGTCACCTGGGCGGGGACGACGGGGGCGCCGGCCTCCGGCGCGGGAGCGGGGGCCGCCGGGGCCGCGGCCTTGGGCGCCGGCTCCGCTGGAATTTCTTCCCCCTTAATTTTGGCGATCAAACTATTAATATTTTCAAGGAAACTGTCGACATCTTCATTAAGGGGCTGCTCTGCCTCTACCTTCTCCATCTCCTCCCGGAAATAGTCCACGGAGTGGAGCATCACGTCGAACAGCGCCGGGCGGTCCTCGTCCTTCACGACGGACATGGTGCCCTCCCGGATCAGGAAGAACATGTCCTCGATGCGGTGGGAGACCCGTGCCAGCGTATCGAACTCCATCATGGCCGAGGAGCCCTTGATGGTATGCATGATGCGGAAAATCTCATTGACGTTGTCTTGAGAGAATGTATTTTCCTTTTCCGCGTCCAGAACGATGCTCTCCAGCTGTTCAAGAAGCGTGTTGGTTTCATAGATGTACATATCCAGGATATCATTGTTGCTCACGAAAACACCACCTTATCAGCCTTTTTCATTACTATCGACCTGTTGCGCTAAAAAAATAAGTAGC
>NZ_CAJUBK010000042.1 GCF_910584465.1 uncultured Oscillibacter sp. | reverse complement strand
ACCAGGTGGCCACTCCCATGGAGCTGTACAACAACCCCATCGACCTGGAGGCCGCCGACTTCATCGGCAACCCCCGGATCAACCTGGTCCCCGGCAAGGCCGAGATGAAGGACGGCCAGCTGGTGGTCAAGAGCGAGCTGGGCGGCCACACCTTCCCCGCCGAGCACCTGACCAAGGAGCAGAAGCCCTCCAGCGGCGAGTTCGACTGCGTGCTGGCCATGCGCCCGGAGCAGATCCTCATCTCCCGGGAGCCCGTGGAGGGCGCCCTCCCCGTCACCGTGTACGCCAGCCAGCCCGCCGGTTCCGAGACCATCGTCACCCTGAAGGCCGGCGAGGACGAGTTCCTCTCCAAGGAGCTGGGCCAGGCGCACTACGACATCGATCAAAAGGTCTGGGCGATCATTGACCAGGACAAGATCAACGTGTATAATAAAGAGACCACCCGCCTCATCAAGCGCGCGGTGTGACCCCCTCCCCCCGATAGACGAAGAGGCGCATCGCGGGACGCTCCTCCTTGCGCCGCTTTGACTATAATACCCGAAATCCCCCAAAACGAAAGGAGAAGATCCGATGAAGAAGAAACTCTTTGCACTGCTGATGGCTCTTGTGATGGTCCTCAGTCTGGCCGCGTGCGGCGGCGACGACGCCGGCTCCTCTGCCGACAACGGCGGCCAGACCGCCGGCGACACCGGCTCCACCGGCGGCGACACCGGCAGCGGCGGTGACGCTGCCCCCGCCGAGAGCGGCCTGAAGCTGGGCTACAGCCTGGCCACCAACACCAGCGTTTACGGCCCCTATTGGGACGAGTGGAGCGACATGACCGACGAGGAGCTCTATGAGCTGGCGAAGCAGGAGGACACCACCATCAACGTCTACGCCACCTCCTCCAAGATGCTGAAGGCCGAGGAGCCCTTCGAGGAGATGTATCCCGAGCTGGATCTGGTGGTCTCCGACCTGGACTCCGACGAGGTCCTGAGCAAGGCCAAGATCGAGAACGAGACCGGCAACATCACCGCCGACGTGCTCCAGACCAAGGACGTCAACGGCGAAGTCTTCCACGAGTACTATGACAACGGCGTCATCGAGCCCTTCTATCCCCGCGACATCTGCGAGCACATCTCCGAGGAGAACCTGAAGTACAGCTATCCCCTGTATTCCTCTCAGGCGTTCTGGTACTACAACACCGAGGCGTTCCCCGATGGCCAGCCCATCCACAGCTGGTGGGAGATCATCGAGAAGAACGATGACGGCAGCCAGAAGTACGCTCTGTACACCAAGGAGATCGGCCAGGAGACCGCGTACCTGTCCCTGTTCGCCAGCTTCATCAACAACGCGGACGAGATGGCCCAGTCCTACAAGGATACTTACGGCAAGGACCTGGAGTACACCTATGACGCTTCCAAGTTCGCGTTCGAGGTCCCCGAGAACAACGCCGGCGTGGAGTACCTGTGGCGCTTCACCCAGGCCGAGATGACCTTCATCGGCGACGGCGACGAGCTGGTGCTGGCCGTCCATAACTCCACCGCCGACAAGCCCGCCCTGGCCCTGGCCTCCGCCGGCAAGATCGAGAACCGCGAGGAGTCCGGCTACAACATCGATTGGTGCATCAACCTCAGCCCCTACACCGCCCTGCTGAACACCGAGTCCATGTTCGTGGTCCAGGGCTGCAACAGCCCTGCCGGCGCGCGTCTCTTCATCCGCTACATCACCGGCGGCGCCGACTGCCAGAGCGGCGGCCTGAAGCCCTTCACCAAGGTCGGCAACTGGCCCCTGCGCGACGACTTCGTGGACGAGAAGAACCCCGCCAAGCTCCCCGAGCTGGGCGCCCGTACCAACGACCTGGTCGCCATCTACGAGATCTATCCTGACGTGCAGGATATGTGGATGTATTGGCTGAACCAGTGACCGGTAAATAAAGCATATCGCCGTGTTTCACAGCTGAGCTGGGCGGGCGGCCATGAGGCCGCCCGCCTTTTTTCCAAGAAGCTGTATTCAAAGGCGAGAACTCCCATACGCTTTCCCGCCTATGAACACAGCTTCTGAGTAAGGAGGATCCTATGGCAAACCCCATCCGGCAAAAAGAGATCGACGAGCGCATCGGCAAGGCCGCCGACAGCTTCTGGGGCGCGTTCCAGATGACGGAGAACGGCAAGGTCAAGAGCACGATCCTGCTCTACTCCTTTTGCCTCTGCTGGGTGCTGGCGGCCCTGTACGGCGGCTGCTTCGCCCTGCTCACCCGTCCGCTGGATGCCCTGCTGGCCGGCGCCGGACTGCCCGTGCCGCTGGTGAACGTCATCGAGGCCCTGGTCCCAGCCATCGCGGGAACGGCGGTCGCCTCTCTGGTCTGGCTGCTGCCCGGCGACAAGCGGCTGCTCCCCGCGGGCTACCTTTGGCTGACCCTGCTGATGCTGGCCTGCCTGATCGCGCTGGTCATCATGATGGGCCTGGAGAGCGCCGGGCTGATCCTCCAATTCTTTGGGATGTTCGTGCTGGCCCCCCTTGTCCTGGGGCTGGGCTCGTCCCTCCTGGCATACTATCTATATTGGAAAAAAAGGCCCCCTGCCGAAGAGCCGGCAAGGCCTTGGAAAAGGCAGTGAGGATTATGATCGATACCGTATTGTTCGACATGGGCGGGACGCTGGAAGACATCTGCATCGACGAGGAGAGCAAGGTCGCCTCCGCCGAGGGCGTCCTCCGCATCCTGGAGGCCCATGGCCACAGCTTGTCCCTGGACGTTCCCGCCGCCATCCAGGCTTTTGCGGACGGCTGGGACCGCTACGCCGCTTACCGGGGCCCCACGAACCGGGAGCTGAAACCTGAGGAGATCTGGGGGGATTACATCCTCCCGCCGCTGGGACTGGACTTCGAGACCGTCAAGCCCTTCGCCGAGGAGCTGGCCCACATGTGGGAGGTCACCCATTACCACCGGGGGCTGCGCCCGCATGTGAAGGAGATGCTGGAGGGGTTGAAGGGCCTGGGCATGAAGCTGGGCGTCATCAGCAACACCGCCAGCCTCTATCAGGTCTTCGACATCCTGGACGAGTACGGCATCCGGGACTATTTCCAGGACGTCACCCTCTCCTCCGTCACCGGCTACCGCAAGCCCGACCCCAACATCTTCCTGGTCTCCCTGAACCAGATCCGTTCCGACCCGAAGACCTGCGCCTATGTGGGCGACACCTATTCCAGGGACGTGATCGGCCCCCAGCGCCTGGGCTTCGGCGCCACGTTCCACATCCACTCCTTCCTCACCCAGTCCCGGGACACCGACGTGCCGAAGGACGTGCGGGCCACGTACTCCATCGAGGACATCTATGAGGTATACACCATCCTGAAGGAGCAGGCGGGCGGGAAGGAGGTCATCGCGTGAGGTTCACCTTCAACCACTTCAATTTCAACGTCAGCGACCTGGAGCGGTCCCTCAAGTTCTACAAGGACGCCCTGGGCCTGGAGCCCATCCGCCGGAAGGAGGCCGAGGACGGCAGCTTCGTCATCGTCTTCCTGGGGGACCGGAGGACCACCTTCCGCCTGGAGCTGACGTGGCTGCGGGACCATCCCCAGAAGTACGACCTGGGGGAGTGCGAGTTCCACCTGGCCATGAAGGCCGAGGACTACGAGGCGGTCCACGCCAAACATAAGGAGATGGGCTGCGTCTGCTTCGAGAACCCTGCCATGGGCATCTATTTCATCAGCGATCCGGACGGGTATTGGATCGAGATTGTACCCTGACGGACACGATACCGGCGCGGAGGCGGCGGACGGGGATCCCCCCTTCCGCCGCCTCCGCGTCTTCTGGAAAAGCCTTGCATTGACAGGAAAGTTCTGTTATAATCGGGTTGAAAAACAAAAATGCGGCAGCCTGCGGGTGTTAGCAGCACCCGCAAGCCTGCACAGGTGCTATTACCACCTACACAACGGCCTTAGGCCGCACCGCATGGGATATTATACGACATTCCGGCCCTCCACGCAAGGGGTGGGTTTTGTTATTGTATCCTTTATGCCCGTGTTCGCATGAGAGCGTCTGCTTCTTACGCTGTGTAGGGCCTCGACCTGCATGGCGTTTTTGTTTTTCACCCGGCGGACCAAGGGGGCAGAGCGCCCCCAAGGCCGCTGAGGTGAGAACATTGGAACGGAGAAACAGTATGCTGATACTCGGGAACGCGGCATTCGGGCATATGGAGACCGGGGACGAGGGGAAGTATCTCGTCCCCGGGCGGCCCGACAGTACATGGTCGGTGGCCGTCATGCTGGACTTCCAGAACGACAGCGAGAAGACCATCCAAAGCGCGGCTTTTTCTTTCCTGCCTTACGGCGCTTCCGGCTGCACCGCCTCCTGTGAGGCCGGCGGACGGCCGGAGGCGCGGCTGAGGCTCACCGGGGCCATCGAGCCGAACGAGATCCGGCGGCAGGTCTATTGGGAAAACGTTTGGAGGAGCCGGGGGATCTCTCACGTGAAGCTGGTGAAGATCGAGATCACCTACACGGACGGCAGTATGGAGACCCTGCGCGGACGTCAGATCCATTACGCCATCGCCTGAGGGCGGAGCCGGCGGGCCATGAGGCCCGCCGGCTTTGCTCAAAGCGCCGAAAGCGCAGTGGAGGCTCCACCGGCGGGAAGGAGGAGCGTTTTACGGACGGGGCCCGGGAAGGGCCCCGTCCCCTTTATCCAAGCGCCACCCCGACCACCAGGAAGACCATGGTCAGCAGGAAGAAATACAAGATCAGCTTCCAGACGTACTTGACCCATTTGTCATAGGGCACATGGCCCAGGGCCAGGGCGCCCATCACCACCGCCGCCGTGGGCGTGATGATGTTCACCAGCCCGGAGGCGGACTGGAAGGCCGTCACCACCATCTCGCCCCCCACGCCCGCGAAACGCCCCAGCGGTGCCACGACGGGCACGGACAGCGTGGCCAGGCCGGAGGAGGAGGGGATCAGCACGGTCAGGGGCAGGTAGATCAAATAGACCAGCACCACGAAGCTGACGGGCCCCGCCCCGGAGAGGGCCTCTTCCCCCCAGTGGAGGATGGTGCCGGTGATCTGCCCGTCGTTCATCAGCACGGTGATGCCGCGGCTGATGCCGATGATGAGGGCCACGCCCAGTAGATCCGCGCAGCCCGCCACATAGGTCTCGGCGAGCTCCTCCTCGCTCATGCGGTCGATGAGGCCGATGATCACCCCGCCCGCCAGGAACAAGGCGCTGAGCTCCGGGAACCACCAGCCCAGGACCGGCAGGGGCAGGCCCATCTCGTCGAAGGGGATGACGCCGTAGACCATCACCAGGAAGGTGAGGGTGAAGAGGGCCATGATGAGCTTTCGCCGGGGGGTGAACTCCACGGCCTGCTCCATGTTGGCCTGGAGCTTCCCCGCGCCCACGCCCACGACGGAGCGGGAGGGATCCTTCTTCACCCTGGCGGCATAGGCCATGACGAACCAGATGGCGGCGCTCTCGAAGACGATCCACTGGACGGCCCGGAGGAGGATGCCGTCCCCCAGGGACACCCCGGCGAAGCCCGCCGCGATGCCCGTGGCGAAGGGATTGACGGTGGAGCTGATGATCCCCGCCCCGGCGCCCAGGAGGATCACGGAGATGCCCACCACCGCGTCGTAGCCCGCCGCCAGGAAGACGGGGATCAGGAGGGGGTAGAAGGCCATGGTCTCCTCCCACATGCCGTAGGTGGTGCCCCCCAGGCCGAAGGCCAGCATGAGGATGGGGATCATCCATTTCTCATTGCCGCCCAGGCGCTGGATGATGCGGCCCACCCCGGCGTCCACGGCCCCGGTCTTCATGACCACGCTCAGGAAGCCGCCCACCATCAGGATGAAGACGCACACGTCCACCGCGTCGTAGAACCCGGTGAAGGCGGCTTTCAGCACCGCGCCGGCGCCCTGGGGGCTGGGGGAGACCGTGTGGTAGGTCCCGGAGATCGGCGTCTCGCCCGCGTAGTCATAGGCTCCCGCCGGGACCAGCCAGGTGCAGGCCGCCACCAGCACGATCAGCAAGAACAAGGTGGTGTAGGCCGTGGGCATACGGAACTTGGATCTTTCCAAAGGGACCGCCCCCTTTTATTTGCCGATGGTCGCGACCAGGACGGCCTTGATGGAGTGCATCCGGTTCTCCGCCTCGTCGAAGACCACGCTGTGACGGCCCCGGAAGACCTCGTCCGTGACCTCCCGGATGTCCACGCCCTTGTCCTGCCACTCCTTGGCCAGCTTCGTCTCGAAGTCGTGGAAGGAGGGCAGGCAGTGCATATAGAGGACGTCGGGGTTCCCCGTGGCCTTGAGGGTCTCCTCCGTCACCCGGTAGGGGGCCAGCAGGGCGGCCCGCTTGGGGATCAGCTCCTCCTCGCCCATGGAGGCCCAGATGTCGCCGTAGATCATGTCGGCCCCCTTCAGGTCGGCCATGTTGTCCGTGATCTCGATGAGGCCGCCGGTCTCCCGGGCCTCGGCGAAGACCCGCTTGACCAGCTCCTGGTCCATCTCCTTCGCCAGCTCCTGGGGGCCCAGGCCCACGAAGTGCATGCCCATCTTCGCCGCGCCGATCATCCAGGCGTAACACATGTTGTTCCGCACGTCGCCGGGGAAGACCACCTTCATCTTGTTCAGGGGCTTGCCGCAATGCTCCTCCAGGGTCATCATGTCCGCCAGGATCTGGGTGGGATGGTCCCAGTCGGTGAGGCCGTTCCAGACGGGGACGCCGGACCATTTCGCCAGGTCCTCCACGACCTTCTGCGCGTAGCCCCGGTACTCGATTCCGTCGAAGAACCGGCCCAGGACCTTGGCGGAGTCCTCCAGGGATTCCTTCTTGCCCATCTGGGAGCTGCCCGCGTCCAGATAGGTGACATGGGCGCCCTCCTGGGTGGCGGCGACCTCGAAGGAGCAGCGGGTGCGGGTGGAGGTCTTCTCGAACAGCAGCACGATGTGCTTGCCCTTCAGCGCGGGGTCGCAGATGCCGGCCCGGCGCTTGGCCTTCAGATCGTGGCCCAGGTCCAGCAGGAAGCGGATCTCCTCCGGGGTGAAGTCTTCCAGAGTCAAGAAGCTCCGGCCTTTCAGATTGACAGCCATAGTGGTGATACCTTACCTTTCCTTTTTTGTCATGGGGATGCGCCTGCCCCGGCGGGCGGCGGCGTCCTTCAGGGGTCCGCCCGCCAGAGGGGCATGCTCATGCACCGGGGACCGCCCCGGCCCCGGCTCAGCTCCGCGCTGGGGATGGTGTGGACCTTGATGCCGGTCTCTTCCAGGGACCGGTTCGTCACGTAGTTCCGGGAGTAGACCACCACCTCGCCGGGGGCGATCGCCAGCGTGTTGCTGCCGTCGTTCCACTGCTCGCGGGCCGCGTCCACCTCGCTGCCCCGGCCGCACTCGATCAGCGTCACATGGTCCAGGCCCAGGTGCTCTTTCAGGATGTCCTCCAGGCGGCCGTCCTCTTCCTCGATCTTCATCTTCCGGTCCTCGCCCAGCGACATCACGTACACCGTGATGCTGGAGAGGATGTTGGGGTGCACCGTGAACTTGTCCCGGTCCACCATGGTGAACACCGTGTCCAGGTGCATGAAGGAACGGCTCTTGGGGATGTTGAAGGCCAGGATCTTCTTAAAGCTCGTCCGGTCGTAGGTCAGGACGGCCTCCGCCAGCGTGTCGATGGAGTCCCCCTTCGTCCGCTGGGAGATGCCCACCGCCAGGACCTCCGGGCTGAGGATCAGGATGTCCCCGCCCTCCAGGGACGAGACCTCGCCCCGGTCGTACCAGCGGGGCGCGTGCTTATACTCCGGATGGTGCTCGAAGATGAACTTGCCGAACAGGGTCTCCCGGTCCCGGGTCTCGGTCAGCATCTTGTGGATGGAGACGCCGGTCCCGATGGTGGCGAAGGGGTCCCGCGTGAAGTAGAGGTTCGGCATGGGGTCCACCACGAAGGGATATCCGTCCCCGGCGGCGGAGAGCAGGTCCGCCAGCTTCTCGCTCTCCCCGTGGAGCTGGTTTTTCCGCACGCCCGCCATCATGGTGGAGACCATCTGCTTGTCCGGCATCCTGCCGAGGTACTCCCCCAGCAGCACCCGGCTCCGGTGGTCCTTGATCCCGGCTTCGTCCAGGAACTGGACCACCAGCTCCTTGCGCACCTCGTCGCTGGTGATGGAGGCCACCACCAT
This sequence comes from uncultured Oscillibacter sp., assembly GCF_910584465.1. GTDB lineage: Bacteria > Bacillota > Clostridia > Oscillospirales > Oscillospiraceae > Oscillibacter. Next base: position 14,602 of record NZ_CAJUBK010000042.1, on the reverse strand, counting down.
ATCCGTGAGGTAGAGGACCTCCACCCCCTGCTGGCGGAGGCAGTCGGCGAAGGCGTCGTGCTCCTTCTGGGCCTCCCGCAGATAGGGGATGTCGTCGAAGAGCAGCCGCTCCAGGTATTCCGGCATCAGGTTCTCCAGCTCCTGCCCCGGCCGGTGGAGCAGGACCTTTTTCAGCCGCCCGATCTCCGAGGTGTTATGGATCCCGGTTTCCAAATCGGATCACTCCTTTTTCAGTCCAAGTCGTCAGGTGCTTTTAGGGTCCCTGCTTTTCGCGTTTTCATACGCGGGGGAGAAAAAATGCTGTTTGAAACGTGAGATGCCATATTGCCAAATCCCCGCCGCCGGGGTATACTTCTCCATGAGCATCATCGAAAAGGGGAGTATCGCTCCATGATCGAAGAGAAGACGTTTTACCGGGCCTTTTTCGCCCTGACGCTGTCCCTGGCCCTGCAGAACCTATTGACCTTCGGCGTGAACCTGATGGACACGGTCATGCTGGGCCGCTACAGCCAGGAGGCCATGAGCGGCGTGAGCCTGTGCAACCAGATCCAGTTCCTCCTCCAGATGCTGGTAGGCGGCGCGGGGGAGGGGGCCGTGGTGCTGGGGTCCCAGTACTGGGGGAAGGGCAGGCTGGAGCCCATCCCCAGCATCATCGGCGTGGCCCTGCGGTTCGGGGCGGCGCTGTCGGCGCTGCTGTTCGCGCTGGTGCTGCTGTGGCCGAGGCAGCTGCTGGGCCTGCTGTCCAACGACGATGCCGTGATCGCCCAGGGCGCGGCGTATTTCCAGATCATCTGCTTCTCCTACATCATCTTCACCGTCACCAATATCCTGGTGGCGTCCCTCCGCTCCGTCGGCGTGGTGAAGATCGGCTACGTCATCTCCTTCTCCACGCTCTGCATCAACGTGACCCTGAACTACCTGCTGATCTACGGCAATCTGGGCTGTCCGGAGCTGGGCGTCCGGGGAGCGGCCATCGCCACGCTGGTCTCCCGCTGCGTGGAGCTGGCGATCGTCGTATACTATTTGAAGTACCGGGAGGAGAAGCTGGACCTCACCCTGAAGAAGCTGATCTTCATCGACACCAGCTACCGCAGGGACTATGACAAGGTCTCCGCCCCGGTGCTGGTGAACCAGGCCCTCTGGGGCGTGGCCCAGATGGTGCAGACCGGCATCCTGGGCCATCTGGGGGGCGACGTGACGGCGGCCAACGCCATCGCCGTCCAGGTCTATCAGGTCCTCTCCGTGGTGGCCTACGGCGCGGCCTCCGCCGCGGGCATCGTGGTGGGGCGGAGCATCGGCGGGGGGCGGCGGGACGCCCTCCGGCCTCTGGTGAGGACCCTGGAGGTCCTGTTCACCGCCATCGGGCTGGCCTCCGGCGCTTTGATCTTCCTGGCCCGCCTGCCCATCCTGGCGGTCTTCGGCGGCACGCTGACGCAGACCGCCCGGCGGCTGGCGCTGCAGTTCATGGCCGTCATCGCCGTGACCACGGTGGGCACCTCTTATCAGATGGCCTGCGACACCGGCATCATCCGGGGCGGGGGAGACACCGCCTTCAGCGCGAAGATGAACCTCATCAGCATGTGGGGCATCGTGGTGCCCTTCTCGGCCATGGCGGCCTTTTGGTGGAGGAGCCCGCCGGCGGTGGTGTTCTTCCTGCTGAAGTGGGACCAGATCTATAAGATCGTCCCCGTGGCCCTGCGGCTCCACAGCTGGAAATGGGTGCGGAGCGTCACCCGCCCCGACGGGGCGGAGACGGCCCCGTGACGGAAAAAAGGAGGAAGCTCATGTCCAAACCGAACGCCCCCAAAAGGCCCGCCGACCCCAGGGCCCGCGCCAATATCTACGGCCTGGCTGCGCTGTATCTGGCCTATCTCTTCTACAAGATCGCCAAGCCCTACCTGACCCACGACCCCTACGGCCCCACGACCAACCAGTTCCTGCTGGGCACGGCGGTCCTGGGCGGCGGCGCCGTGGGGCTGGGCATCCTGGCCTGGAGGATGTACAAGGCTCCCCGGCCGGAGGAGCCCATGGAGGGAGACACCGCCCTCCCGGAGGAAGCCGGAGGAGACGGCGGGGAAGACGGATAAGGAAAGAGGAAAGGCAGGTCCCGTATCTCACGGGACCTGCCTTCGTTCACGGGGAAACCGGTCCGATGGGGAGGAGGGGCGCGCGGGAGGCCGGGGCCCCTGCGCCGGCCCGGTCATGCCGTCGTGCCCCGGGGGAAGCGCTCCCGCAGGAGACGGAGCATGTCCTCCGGCAGCGGGGCGGTGAGCTCCAGCCGCTCCCCGGTGACCGGGTGGACCAGCGTCATCCCGCAGGAGTGGAGGGCGGGACGGGGGATGAGGTCCCGGTCCTCCGTGCCATAGAGCCAGTCCCCGGCCAGGGGACAGCCCAGGTGGGCCATATGGACCCGGAGCTGGTGGGTCCGCCCGGTCTCGGGCCGGAGGGCCAGCAGGGACAGGCCGTCCCCCTTTGCCAGCACCCGGTAATGAGAGATAGCGGGCGCGCCGTCGGGCCGGACCTCCCGGGCGACGGCGGAGCCCTCGTCCCGCCCGATGGGAGCGTCCACCGTCCCCCGCTCCGGGACGGGACAGCCCAGGCAGACGGCCCGGTACTCCCGGCGGAAGGCGTCCGTGTGGAGCTGGCGGCGGAGCCGGTCGTGGATGTAGCCGCTCTTGGCGATGGACATCAGGCCGGTGGTGCCCTTGTCCAGGCGGTTCACCGGATGGAAGATGAGATCCGCCCCCCGGCTCCAGGCCAGGGCCCCCGCCACGGTGGGCGTGTCCGGCAGGAAGTTGGAGGCGTGGGCCGTCATGCCGGCGGGCTTGTCCACCACCAGCAGATGCTCGTCCTCCCAGACCACCGGCAGGGGCCACGCCCCCGGCGTGATGAGGGCCTTAGGGGGGCGGGCGTCCCGGGTCTCCACCTCCAGCACGTCCCCCGCCCGGAGGACGTGGGGCGTGTGGACGCGCAGGCCGTTGACCCGGATGAGGTCGCCCCCGTGGGCCAGCCGGGAGACGGCGTGGGAGGAGAACTGGAGCTTAGCCCGGAGGATGTGCCGGACAGTGGCCCCGTCCTCCTCCGGCGGGATGAGACGCGTGATGACTGCCATGACGCCCCCCCTATTCGACGCACCGCCGCTGGCGGCTGAGGTCCAGGCGGACCAGGGTGCCCTGGCCGGGGCGGGAGGTGATGGAGATGCCGTGGTTCAGCCGGTCCATCACCTGGCTGCACAGGTAGAGGCCGATGCCGGTGGACTTCTTATCCTCCCGGCCGTTGTAGCCGGTGAAGCCGTTCTCGAAGACCCGGGGCAGGTCCTCCGGCCGGATGCCGATGCCGCTGTCGGCGATGACCAGGGTCTCCCCGTCGCCGAAGATGCGGATGCGGCCGCCCTCCGGGGTGTATTTCAGGGCGTTGGACAGCAGCTGCTCGATGACGAAGGCCAGCCACTTCTCGTCCGTCAGCACCGTCTTCCCCGTCTCCTGGAGGTCCAGGGAGATCTTCTTCAGGATGAACAGCCGGGCGAACTTCCGCACGGACTGGCGGAGCAGGCCGTCCAGGCCGCAGCTGCGCAGGACGTAGTCCGTGGTGTCGCTGCCCAGGCGGAGATAGCCCAGGACCATCTCCACATACTGCTCGATCTTGATCAGCTCCCCCTCCAGCTCCGGCCGGGGCTCCTCCTGGAGCAGCAGGCGCATGGCGGCGATGGGGGTCTTGATCTGATGGGCCCAGAGGGTGTAGTAGTCCGTCATGTCCTGGAGGCGGTTCCGCCCCTCCATGGCCAGGGCGGCCCGCTCCGAGGCCAGGTCCTGGAGGAGGAGCTGATAGTCTGCCTCCAGCAGCCCCCTGGGGGGCGGCAGGGGGAGGACCTTCTCCTTCACCTGGAGCCGCAGGCGCTCCAGCTCCCGGTGCCGCCGGAGGAACTGCCCGTACCCGGCGGCGAAGAGCGCCAGCCCCAGGGCGAGGCAGAGCACGAAGGCATAGCCCACCGACTCCAGCGGCAGGCCGTAGAGACTGAAGACGGCGGCGCAGATGCCCAGGCTCCCCGCCGACAGCAGCAGCAGCTTCCAGTGCCGCGCGAGATAAGCGCCCAAGAGCTTCATGCCGTCGCATCCTCCACCAGATAGCCCGCGCCCTTCTTGGTGCGGATGAAGTCCGGCAGGCCGGCGGCCTCCAGCTTCCGCCGGAGGCGGCCCACGTTGACGGACAGGGTGTTCTCGTCCACGAAGCTGTCCGATTCCCAGAGGGCCGTCATCATGGCGTCCCGGCTGACGATCTGCCCCTTCTTCTCCAGCAGGAGCTGGAGGAGCTTCCCCTCGTTCTTCGTCAGCTCCACCCGCTGGCCCCGGACCTCCAGCGTGCCGTTGGAGAGGTTCAGCACGGCCCCGCCGCAGGAGAGGAGCGCCGGGGGAGCCGCGGCGAAGTCGTAGGCCCGCCGCAGCATGGCCTGCACCTTGGCGGAGAGGACCTGGAGGTCGAAGGGCTTGGCCAGGAGGTCGTCCCCGCCCATCTGCATGGCCATGACGACGTTGACGCTGTCGGAGGCGGAGGTCAGGAAGAGGATGGGCGCCTTGGAGATCCGCCGGATCTCCTGGCACCAGTGGTAACCGTTGAAGAAGGGCAGGGAGATGTCCAGCAGCACCAGCTGGGGATCGAAGGCGGTGAACTCCTCCAGCACGGCGTCGAACCGCCGGGCGCAGGCCACCTGATAGCCCCAGCTCTCCAAGTGCCGCCGCACGGCTCCGGCGATGACGCCGTCGTCCTCTACGATGAAGATCCGATACATGGCCCTCCGCCCTCCGTCCTCATCCCTCCGCCCACCGGGAAAGATGTCATACTCACGATCGTCCTCACCATAGCACAAGCGGCAGATGCTGTCAAGCGGAGGGCGGAGGACTCCCTGTTCAAGCTGTATGTTGCTGGCCGAAACTTCGGCGATTCCATGAAAATAAGTTGCCAGGAAGTCCGTGCCATGCTATAATCAAAAAGATAAAGCAGAATTTGGAGGCGCTTATGCGGATGGAGAAGAAAACGAAACGACCTGGAATGGACCCTGTCGTTGCTTTAACACTGATTTTTATTGTACTCAAAGCAACTGGAGCGATCTCGTGGCCCTGGTTGTGGGTATTAAGTCCAATCTGGCTTATGTTCTTGTTTTGCGCCGTTATCTTTTCCGCCATTTTGATTGGCGGACGAATCGTTAAAGGAAAATGGTAACTTCCAGTCTATCGGGCGGTCACAATGCAAGGGTGACCGCTCGCTTTCAATATTTTGACGAACACTTTTGAAAAATAGCTGTTAGCAACACAGATTTTGAACAGGGACGCGGAGGACCTTGCTTTGGCCGCGGCCGGGCCTGGGACCGCTGTCAAGCGGGCCTCCCGGCCCCGGCTGCGGGGCCCGGACGGGGGAAAGAGCAGGGCCCGGCGTGAGCCGGGCCCTGCTCAGAGTGCTGGGAAAAGGATGGGAGCCTCATCGACGGGAAGGAGGAGCGTTACGAGAGGGACCCAGGAGGGGTCCCTTTCGTTTTCAATAAAAAAGTTTCCAGGACTTTTTCGAAAGTCCTGGAAACTTGCCCAGAGTGCTCAGGTGACGGTGAAGCGCTTCGAGACCGTCTCGGAGGCGTAGCGGGCGTAGATCTCGGGCCGCTCCTCCTTGAGGGCTTTCGTGTCCAGCCGGGTGCTGGCGACGGTCCGCCAGGTGACCTTGTAATGCACCGTCTCCACCTGCTCCACGCCCCGGGCCTCCAGCTCTGCCTTGATCTCCGCCTCGATGGCCTCCGCGTCCTTTTTCAGCGCGTCCATGGTGTGGCGGCAGCGCCGGAGCTGGGCCAGCTTCTCGTCCATCTGCAGATCGTCCATAGCGTCCTCCCTCCCGTTCGGCATGATACAGCTTATGAGAGGGAGGGGACGGCTATGACGGGGATCTACAGCCGGTGGTCCCGCAGGAGGCGCTTGGCCTGTTCCCACAGCTCGTCGCTGACGGTCTGGACCACGGCCACCTTCCGCACCAGCTCCGGCAGGGCGGCGGTGAGCTCCGCCTCCACCAGGGTCTCGTTGGTCAGGTCTGCCGAGGGGCACCCGGCGCACTGGCCCAGCAGCTTCACGTACAGCACGCCGTCCTCCCAATGGTCGACCTGGATCTCCCCGCCGTGGGCCCGGAGGCTGGGGCGGACCTTCCCGTCCAGGACGGCCTCGATCTTCTTCATGTCCTCAGTCATGGCTCTCCTCCTGTCCGGCCGCTCTCGCGGCCTCGATCTCGTTCCGGATGCGGCGCCGGGTGTCGTCGAACAAGAGCTCCCGGTTGTGGCGGAAATAGGCGTCACAGCCGAACTGCTCGATGGACCAGCTGGTGTCCGGCCCGGCGGTGAGCTCGGTGACGAAGATCACCAGCTCCTGGCCCTGGCCGAAGGTCTCCTCTAAGAAGGCGAAGGCGTGGTCCATCTGGGCCCTGCCCTCCCGGGCCAGGGAGGCCCGGCGTTCCACCTCCTGGTCGAACCAGCTCCGGACGGCCTCCATGGCCTCTCCCGGAGCGCCCGGGTCCCCGCCGGCGAGGCGGCGGCGGTAGTCCTCCAGGGCGGCGATCTCCATCTGGGCCAGGGCCTGGCTCCGCTTGTCCGACTGGCCCGCGTCACGGGAGCGCTTCAGGGCCTCCCGGCGCTGCCGGACCAGGGCCTCCAGTGTCCCCACGGGGGCTCCCCCGGCGGCGAGGGACTCCTTGAACGCGGTCAGGGCGGCGTGGAGGCGTTCGCACAGGGCGTCCTGGCGGCGGGTCTCCCTGGCGGCCTCCGACAGGCGGGAGAGGACCAGGCCCATGACGGACAGCTTCTCGTCGAAGGGCGCGGCCTGGAGCTCCCGGACGGTGATGGGCTGCCAGGTCCCCCGGAGGATGTCGTCCACGTGGTAGATCCTCTGATACTTGTCATAGAGCTCCAAGTAGCCCGCGAAGTCCCGGGCGATGCGGGGGAGCTGGATGTATTGGCCCACCACCTCCCGGCCCGCCTTGAGGCCCAGGGCCTCATAGGCGGTCAGCAGTTCGCTCAGATCCTCCCAGCCCCGGGCGGTGGCGAACTGGATGCCCTCCGCGGTGGTCTCCACCCGGTAGAAGTTCTCCTTTTTGATGTCCAGATAGGACACGACGGCCCCATGGAGGCCCTTGGCCCGGGCGTACTCCTTCCAGACGGCGAAGTCCTCGGTCACGTCGATGCGTTTCACCCGGTCCAGGGTGACGACGTCGAAGTCCCGGACGGAGCGGTTGTATTCCGGCGGGTTCCCGGCGGCGGCGATGAGCCAGCCCTCCGGGAGGCGCTGGTTGCCGAAGGTCTTGCACTGGAGGAACTGCAGCATCATGGGGGCCAGGGTCTCGGAGACGCAGTTGATCTCGTCCAGGAAGAGGATGCCCTCCCGGAGCCCGGTCTTCTCCATCAGCTCGTAGACGGAGGCGAGGATCTCGCTCATGGTGTACTCCGTGACGGAGAACTCCTCCCCGCCATAGGTGCGCTTCACGATGAAGGGCAGGCCCACGGCGCTTTGGCGGGTGTGGTGGGTGATGGTGTAGGACACCAGGCCCACGCCGTTCTCGGACGCGGCCTGCTCCATGATCTGGGTCTTGCCCACGCCGGGAGGGCCCATCAGGAGGATGGGCCGCTGGCGGACCGGGGGGATGAGGTAGTTCCCCAGGGGATCTTTCGCTAGGTATGCCTTCAGGGTGTCGGCGATCTCTTGCTTGGCTTGTTTGATGTTCATGTCATCCTCCATCGCGTCAGGGACTCCAGCATCTCACGGGGACGGGGCGGCGGGCTCTCGGCGGCGTATCCCAGGGCCACCGCCGCCGCCAGGGCCCCCGGCCCGCCCAGCCATCCGTTCAGCGCGTCATAGGCAAAGTAGGTATCGCAGATCCAAAGGCTCCCCAGTCCCAGGGCCGTGGCCTGGAGGGACATGTTCTCGATACAGGCCCCCAGGGACTGGGCGCTGCAAAGCTCGAAGACCCGCTCGTCCGCGGTCAGGGCCTGCCTCGGGTCCCGGGCCAGGGGATCTGTGACGAAGACGACCACAGGAGCCTGCTCCATCACCGCCAGCGTCCGCCTGGCCCCGCTCAGGAACGGGGCGCTCTCCGGCAGGAGGGGGCGGCGCTCCTCTTCCGCGAGGCCCTGCGCCATGGCGGCCAATGCCGCCGCCTTCCCCGCCCCGGCGGTGACGGTGAAACGCCAGGGCTGGCGGTTTTTGGCCGAGGGCGCCAGCGCCCCCGCCCGCAGGACGGTCTCCACGTCCTCCTTCGAGACGGGCGTGGGGAGATAGGCGCGGATGCTGCGCCGGTCTACGATCTCAGGGAGCATAGGCCCCTCCTTATCCTCAAGATCAAAGCTGCGGCAGCTCGCTCAGGTCGATCTCCTCCGGGAGCTGCTCCGCGGCCCGCTCCAGATCCGGGGCCTCCAGCACCAGCCGGATCGCCCAGGGGGGCGTCTTCACGCTGAGGGGCGGCTCTCCCAGGAGGACGAACGCCGTCTCGTAAGGCGTCCGCTTCTCCGGATAGATCCCCATCCCGTCGGTGAAGTACACCAGTCCCCGGAGGCTGGTGAACGCCCCCGCCTCCTGGAGCTTCGCCACATGCTCGAAGACCGGGCGGAAGTCCGTGGCGCTGCCGCCCGTCAGCTCGAAGCGCTCCATATATCCCCGCAGATCCTCCAGATCGCGGATCGCCGTGTCGGAGCGGACCTGGTCGTCGCATTGTATGATGCGGATGTGGACCTTCCGGGTGAAGGTCCCGGTGCTTCGCAGGATGGCATAGGTGCACGCCAGGAACTCCCGGACCTGCCGGCCGGAAGTGGACATGGAGGTATCCACCGCGATGACGAAGTCCTCGATCCGCTTGTCCTCCCGGGTCTCCGGCGGTTCCACCAGGGGCATGTTGCCATAGAGCCGCAGGCCATAGGAATAAAAGCCGTAGTCGAACGCGTCGGCGTCCACCGCGGCGGTCTCCCTCGGCGCGGCGAAGCGGCGGAGGAAGGCCCGGTAGTCCACGTCGTCCCGGACGGCCACCCGGATCTGCTCCAGCACGGCCTCGCCGCCGGCCCCCCTGTCCGACATGATCGTTTCCATCCCGGTCTGGGTCTTGCCGGCTAGGTCCTGCCACGCCTGGTCCTGGCGCCGGCTCCGCTCCCCGCCGTCCCGGTCCTCCGGGGCCCAGAGGCCGTGGTCGTCCACCAGGAACGCCCGCTGGAGCTGGGCGGTCTGATACTCCGGGAGCCCCAGGCGGAGGAGGCGGCGGTAGATGCCCTCCGCCGTCAGGACGGGCATGTCCCGGCGGCACTCGCCGTAGAACTTCTGCTTCATAGGGGGGTGCCCGGCGTTCAGGCAGGGATAGTCCAGCTCGTCCAGGATGCTCTCCACCGCCGCGTCGCAGCTGAGGTCCCACAGCTCCGGGATCTTCCCCCGCTTCTTCGCCAGGTGCCGGAGCATACAGTGGAGGACCACGTGGAGATAGGCCCGGTCGGTCAGGACCCGGCTCCTGAGATACCGCTCGGCCAGCCAGGCCCCGTCGTAGTACAGCGTCTCGCCGTCGGTGGCCAGGGACACCGTGACCCCGCCGCCGGGGGCGAACGCCAGGGCGCAGAGGGCCGCGTCCAAATAGGGGAGCTCCATATACAGTTCGTTCCGGGAGGCGAAGAGGATGTCCCGCCCGATCCCGGTGAAGTCCTTTCGTTCCATAAGTCCCTGCCTGCCTACAGTGTGAAGGATCTCCCCAGCCCCGCCGGGGAGCGCCGGTGCTGTTCTTCCAGCAGCACGGCCAGCGCCGCCGTGTCTCCCAGCTCCCGCGCCTGGGCGCAGGCGGCGGAGAGGGCCTCCCGGTCGGGCCGGATCTGCGCCAGGAGGAAGGGGAGGGACGCCGCGTCCTGCTCCGCCAGGAGGAGGCCCAGGGCGTCCGCGGCGCGGGAGCGGAGATAGGAGCGGTACTCCGCCGCCGCCGCGTCCGACAGCTCCACGGGCCAGCGGAGGCGGTACCAGGCCAGGCGGAGGGCGGCTCCCTCCTCGTGCTCCATGCCCAGGAAGCCCCGCCAGAGGGCGTCGTACTCCTTCAGCCGCAGCTTCTTCTGCCGGAAGCCGTGGTGATAGGGATAGCCCGCGCCGGAGATGGAGTAGTCGAAATGGTGGGCGGGGCAGTTCTCCTCGTAAAGCTCCGTGTATTCCGGGAACAGCAGCCGGGTGGTCACGCCGCCGGGGCCCCGTATGGTCACGTCCAGCTCCCGGGAGAGTTCCCCGGCGAACCAGGCCAGGGCCTCCCCCTGGTCCGGGCCGGTCCGGGTCAGGTGGAGGGTGTCCAGGCTGCGGCAGTTCATCAGGGCCCCGCCGCCCCAGCGGACGATGCCGTCGTGGATGCGGAGGGTCTTCAGGGCGGAGCAGTTCAGCAGGGCGTAGTCCCCCATCGAGAGCAGGCCCTCCGGAAGGGAGAGGTCCCGGAGGTCCCGGCTGTCCCACGCGTCCTCTCCCTCCGTCCGGCCGCAGACGATCAGCAGGGCCTCCGCGCCGGGGGGCGGCGGGTCCGCCTGCCGCGCCGGAGCCAGGGCGTGGTCCCCCAGCGCCGTCACCGGCAGGCCGAACAGCCGGTCCGGCAGGACCGCCCTGCGGTCGCAGGTCCCGGCCCGGAGGATGGCGATATGCCCCGCCTCCCGGCGGACGATCAGCTTCCAGTTGCCGGCGCCGCTGATGGTCTGCATGACGCATCCCCCCTTTTTCCACGAGGTAGTATACCACACTTGGGATGGTTTTCCTAGGGCGGTCTCCAAAAATACGGAGGAAAGTTCGGCGGTCCGGGGAGCGCGCCGCCGCTGACGGACAGCGGCCCGCGTGCTCCGCCCGGCCCGGATCGCTGCCGCCGCCTCCCGCGCGATCTTTGGAGGCCCCGGGAAAAAATTTTTTGCTCCGGGCTATTGACAAACTGTTTATTCTGTGTATACTGTATATGTACAGTGAAACGGAGGGACGTCATGGAGATCATCATCCGCAACACCACCAACGCACCCATCTATGAGCAGATCTACTCTCAGCTCAAGGCCCAGATCATCGCGGGGGCGCTGTCGCCGGGGGAGGCCCTCCCCTCCATCCGGGCGCTGGCGAAGGACCTGAAGATCTCCGTCATCACCACGAAGCGGGCCTATGACGAGCTGGAGGCCGAGGGCTTCCTCTACACGGTGGCAGGGAAGGGCTGCTTCGTGGCGGAGAAGAACCTGGACCTCATCCGGGAGCAGCAGCTCAAAGAGCTGGAGTCCCATCTGTCCGCCGCCGCCGGACTGGCAAAAAGCTGCGGCCTGTCCACAGGAGAACTGATCGATATGCTCCACGTTCTGCTAGAGGAGGAACCGATATGAATGCCATCGAACTGTCCCACATCAACAGATCTTTCGGCGAGTTCGCCATCCAGGACCTGTGCCTGAGCGTGCCCAGCGGCACGATCTGCGGCCTGGTGGGCGAGAACGGCGCCGGGAAATCCACGACCATCCGCCTTTTGATGGGCGCCCTGCGCCCCGACAGCGGCACGGCCAGGGTCCTGGGCACGGATGTGTCCAGCCCCGCCTTCCGGGAGGTGAAGGAGGATATCGGCGTGGTGCTGGACGAGGCTTACTTCCCCGAGACCCTCACCGCCGCCGAGGTGGGGAAGGTCCTGGCGAAGACTTACGCCCGCTGGGATCAGGGGGTCTACGACGGCTATCTCCGCCGGTTCGACCTGCCGGGGCGGAAGCCGTTCAAGGACTTCTCCCGGGGCATGAAGATGAAGCTGGCCATCGCCGCGGCCCTGAGCCACCGGCCGAAGCTCCTGGTGCTGGACGAGGCCACCAGCGGCCTGGACCCCATCGTACGGGACGAGGTGCTGGAGATCTTCAACGATTTCACCCGGGAGGAGGACCACTCCATCCTGATCTCCTCCCACATCCTCAGCGACCTGGAGAAGCTGTGCGACTATGTCGCCTTCCTCCACCAGGGGCGGCTGCTGTTCTGCGACGAGAAGGACCGGCTCCTGGAAGCCTACGGCGTCTTCGCCGGGACGGCGGAGCAGCTGGAGAGCCTCCGGGACGAGGCGGTGGTCGGCCGGGAGGGACGCGGCTGCGGCGGCGTCCGGGCCCTGGTCCGGCGCGGCGAGGTCCCGGCGGGGCTGGAGCTGGAGCGGGCGAGCATCGAGGATATCATCCTCTTCATGGTGAAAGGAGCGGGAAAATGAAAGCCTTGCTGTTGAAGGATCTTTGCGTGCTGTGGAAGCAGATGCGGATGATGCTGCTGATCCTGGCATTCCTGTCCGTGGTGGGCGGCGCGTTCAACAGTGTGTTCGTGGTGGTCTGGTGCGCGCTGCTGCCCTATACGGCCATCGCCTATGACGAGCGGAGCCACTGGGACCAGCTGGCGGCGATGATGCCCTTCTCCAAACGGGACCTCGTGCTGAGCAAGTATGTCCTGGGCTGGCTGTGCATGGCGGCGGCCACGGTGCTGAGCCTGGCGTTCCAGACAGCGGCGTTCGCGTTCAACCATGAAGCCCCCAGCCTGTCCGTCTGGTCGATGTGCTTTTTGGGCGGGGCCCTGGCCCTGGACCTCACGCTGCCCATGGTGTTCCGCTTCGGCGTGGAGAAGGGGCGCTGGGGCTTCATGATCATCGTCTTCGGCGTGGCGGTGCTCGGCGGCGTGGTCGCCGGGGCGGCGGAGGAGCTGCCCGGTATGCCCGTGCCCGCCATGGCCCTGCTGCCCCTGGCGGCGGTGGCCGCGACGGCGGTCTCCATCCCCCTTTCCATGAAGCTCTACCGGCCGGATAGATGACGGAGGGGATAGGACGCTGTGAAAAATACGCTCTGTTGTCCAAAGTGCGGCTCTGCAGCCGTCGTCCGAGTGCCGGACGACGCCCATCGGTACTTGGCGAACAGCATCTGCATCACCGGGACCTTGACCGTGAAGCGGATCCCCGTCGCCCGCTATGTCTGCCGCGGCTGCGGCTTCGTGGAGGAGTGGGTGGAGGACCGGCGTGGGCGGGACGAGATCGGGCGGGCCTGGGGCTGAGCCTCCGGGACAGATGAGGACAGATAAGGAAGGAGGCCCGGCGCAGTCTGTGACTGCGCCGGGCCTCAGAGCGTCGAAAGAGCAGTGGGACTTACATCGATGGGGAAGGAGAGCGTCATGGAAGGGGCCTAGGAGGGGCCCCTTCCATTTTGACCGGCCGGTTCAGCGCTGGAGGCTCCGCTGGAGGAGACCCATCAGGTCCTCCGCGTGTCCGTAGGACTGTTCGCTGAGGTCCTCGAAGAGCTTGGCGAGGCAGGGGTCCGTGGTGTCCTCGGCGGAGCGGGCGTAGTTCAGCCCGCTGCACGCGGCGGCGTGGTAGCGCTCCCGGAGGGCGGGGCACCAGCGGCCCACGTAGATGCGCTCCGTGCTGACGCTGGGGCGGTAGCAGGTCCCGGTGATGAGGTAGTGGACCGCCATCAGCTGCCGGGCCTGGGCCTGGAGGTCCGACGCGATGTCCCGCAGGACCTGCCGGGCCCAGGACGGGGCCTGCCGGACCAGGGCCAGGAGATACCGCCGGTCGGACAGCGCCTCCTCGATGTAGCCGGTGATGACGTCCAGCATCTCGGAAGCGGCGCTGCCCATGCAGCACGGATCCATCGACGCGCCGGGGAGCTGGCCCATCGGGCCCAGAGCGGGACCGGGCCCCGCCGGGACGGGGACGGCGGGGGGCTCCGGGACGGCGGTCTGGACGGTGACCGTCTGCTGGGCGGGGAAGGCCGGCGCCGGAGCGGACGCTGCGGGGCCGGCGGCGGCTTCCGACCGGGCGGAGATCGTCTGCCGGGCGGGGGCCGCCGGCTGGACGGGGGCCGTGGGCTGAGCGGAAGCCGTGTGCCGGACGGGGGCCGTGGGCTGGGCGGGAGCCGTACCCATGCCGGGGTAGGGCTCCAGGTTCGGGGCTACCCGCTGCCAGATGCGGTCGTATTGGCGGAAATCGTACACTTCCGGTCCATGCAAGATTTGTTCCATGAGGGGTCCCTCCTTTTCTCCACAGTCTATGCGGCAGTGGAAAGCTCTGTTACTGTTGCTCTTGCAACAGATAAAGGGGGCGTTTTTGGGTAAAATAGTGGAGAAGATCCCAGATCGTACATTGCATTCTTTTGCGGCATCTGGTAGAATGTTGTCCGATAAAGCGTTACCGAGCAAAGGAGGATCCCGATCCATGCTGGAACTGAAAGGGCTCAGCTACGCCGTCCAAGAGGACGGCGGGGAGCTGGGCATATTGAATGATATCTCCCTCACGGTGGAGGACGGGAAGCTGGTGGTCTTCACCGGCCCCAACGGCGGGGGCAAGACCACCCTGGCCAAGAGCATCATGGGCCTGGTCCGGCCCACGGCCGGGAAGATCTTCTGGGACGGCCGGGACATCACGGACCTGGGCATCACCGAGCGGGCCCGGCTGGGCATCAGCTACGGCTTCCAGCAGCCCCCCCGGTTCAAGGGCCTGACGGTCCGGGACCTGCTGACCCTGGCCAGCGGCGACCAGCGGCTGAGCAAGGACCGCTGCTGCCAGTACCTCACCCGGGTGGGCCTGTGCGCCAACGACTACCTGGACCGGGAGGTGGACG
>NZ_CAJUBK010000041.1 GCF_910584465.1 uncultured Oscillibacter sp. | reverse complement strand
GCATGGCGATGATGACGTCCTTCATGATGCCCTGGGTGGTCTCGCTGCCGCGGATGTGGGGCGAGGAAGTCGCGATCAGCTTCAGATCCTTATAGTTCGTCATTTGTTCACGACCTCCTTCTTCGCCTCGGCGGCGGCTTTCTTGGCCTCAGCGGCGGCCTTGGCCCTGGCCTGGGCGTCCTTGACCAGCTGCTTGCCGGTCTTGAACATGTGGGTCAGGTGCAGCCGGGCCGGGCAGCCATAGGCGCAGGCGCCGCACTCCATGCAGTCCATGATGTGGGCCTCCTCCAGCTCGGCCACCAGGCCCTTGGAGGCGTACTGATACAGGAACAGCGGCTCCAGGTGCATGGGGCAGGCGGCGACGCACTTGCCGCAGCGGATGCACTGGGGATGCTCGACGGTCTGCTCCTCCTTCTCGCAGAAGGCCAGCATGCAGCCGGTGCCCTTGGCCACGGGGATGTCGGCGGTGTACTGGGCCATGCCCATCATGGGGCCGCCGGCGATGAGCTTGTATGTACCGTCCTTCAGCCCGCCGCAGAAGTCGAACAGCAGGGACACGGGGGTGCCGATGGGGCACTCGACGTTCTTGGGCTCCACCACACCGGAGCCGGAGACGGTGACCACCTTCTTCACCACGGGCATCCCCGTGGTGATGGCCCGGTAGATGGCGCAGGTGGTGTTGATGTTGAACACGGCGCAGCCGATGTTGCTGGGCAGGCCGCCGGGAGGCACCTGCTTGCCGGTGATGGCCTGGCAGAGCTGTTTCTCACCGCCCTGGGGGTAGCGGCAGCGCAGGCCCTCCACCACCACGGGGGCGTGCTTCTCGGCGATGGTCTTGTTCAGCTGGTCGATGCCGTTCTGCTTGTTGACCTCCACGCCGATGACGACCTTCTCCACGCCGAACATCTTGGCGAGGTAGGTGGCGCCGCCGACGATCTCCTCGGACCGCTCCAGCATGGCCCGGTGGTCGCCGGTGATGTACGGCTCGCACTCGGCGCCGTTGATGATCACGGTGTCGACCTTGCCGATGCCGCCGGAGATCTTCACGTGGGTGGGGAAGGTCGCGCCGCCCATGCCGACGATGCCGGCGTTTTTCACGATCTCCACCATCTCGTCGACGCTGAGGGCGTCCGGGTCCGCGGGGGCCTTCACTTCCTCGCTGACCTCGTCCTGCATGTCATTGTCGATGATGACGGACAGGATGTTCCCGCCCATGGAATAGGGCCGGGGCTCCACCGCCTTGACGGTGCCGGAGACGCTGGCGTGGATGGGGGCGCCGAGACCGCGGAACTCGCCGATCTTCTGGCCCACCTTCACATGGTCGCCGGCCTTGACAAGGGGGGTGCATGGCGCGCCGAAGTGCTGGGACATGGGGATGACCACCTGAGCTGGGGCAGGCAACTGCTCGATGGCCTTTTCATTGGTCGCGGCTTTCATATCGTGGGGATGAACGCCGCCAAAGAACGCTTGTGCCATTTTTTCACCTCATTTTTACTCTTGACAGCGGCCTGGACGCGGAGGTCAGACCGCCCGCCGAACGGCGGGCAGGCGTGCCTGGCCAGACTATCACATACTGCTTGACATTGTACACCCTTCTTCGAAAAATGTCCAGTCTATGAACGCCGATTTTTCTGGAAACCTCCCCTTTTTTACGGAGGCCCCCTGCTTTCGCCCTCCCCGCGCGGAGGGGATCCCCCCTCCGGGAGGCGGCGGACCGCCCCGTCCTCCCCCTCCGGCCCCTCAGGGGGCCAGGACCAGCTCCAGCAGCCGCCGGGCCGGGTCTATGACGGGGAGGGCCGTCTTTTTTCGCAGGGCCCCGAGGAGATAGGGGAAATGGGTGCAGCCCAGGACCACCGCCTCCGCGCCGTTCTCCTCGAAGAAGCGGAGCAGCTCCCCCGCGCCGCAGTCCGCCAGCAGCTCCTCCGGCTCCCGGCCCGCCTCGATGCCCAGCACCAGCCGCAGGTCCCCCGCGCCGATGACCACGGTGTCCGGGGAGGCGTTCACCATGGCCCGCTCCACTCCGGCGGCCCCCTGGCAGTTGGCGGCCAGGACCCCCAGGCAGCGGTGCCGCCGGGCCACCTCGCCGTAAACGTCCATGGGCGTCCAGATCCGCAGGCCCCTGGCATCCGCCAGGGCATGGGCGTCCACGCTGGCGCTGAGGGAATTGCAGTACAGCAGCACCCGCTCCAGGCCCCGGGCCCCGACGGCGTCCAGGACGGCCCCGACGGCCTCCTCCTTCTCCCGCCGGGGGCTCACCTGGAAGACGGTCTGCTCCTCCGGCGTCCGGGAGATGGGGAAGCCGATCGCTCCCGCGCCCCGCTCCAGCAGCAGCTCCACGCCCATCCGGGTGTCCACCGGCGTCCCGGCGATGACGGCGATCTCCATGCGCGCTCCCTCCTTCCCCGCACATCCTACCACAGCCACGCCCGCAGTGCAAGCGGCCCGGACCTTTTTGTCCTACCCGCCCCGCCTCGTCCATATAGTGTTAGGACAGGGGGTGTTGTTCATCTGATGAAAAAAGGCAGTCCTATGTTTTACGGCGCTCTGCTGCTCACCGGGGCCAACCTGGCCCTGCGCCTGGCGGCCATGAGCTTCCAGGTCTACCTCTCCGCCCGGATCGGGGCCGCCGGGGTGGGCCTTTTGCAGCTGATCTTGTCCGTCAAGCTGCTGGCCTCCACCCTGGGCTCCGCCGGGGTGCGGACCTGCGCCCTCTACCTCTCGGCCGAGGCCCTGGGGCGGCGGCGGAGCGTCCGCCCCGCCCTGACCGGGTGCATCCGGTACGGCCTCCTCTTCTCCCTCCCGGCGGCGGCGGGGCTGTGGATCCTCACGCCCCGGATCGCGTCGGGCTGGATCGGCGACGCCGCCGGGGAGGCGGCCCTCCGGGCCTTCGCCCTCTCCCTGCCCGTCGGGTGCCTCAACGGGATCATGACCGGCCTGTTCACCGCCGCCGGGCGGCTGCGGTGCCTGGTGGCGGTGGAGTTCCTGGAGCAGGGGGCCGCCATGGCCGTCACCTTCTCCCTCCTCTCCCGCTGGGCGGGGGCGGACGCGGGGCGGGCCTGTTTGTCCGTGGCCCTGGGGGCTTCCGCCGCCTCGGCGCTGTCCCTCTCGGTGCTGTGGGCCCTCCGGCGGGAGGGCCCGGCCCCGGGCCGCGGGGACCGCCCGCCCTGGCGGCGGGTGGCCGCCATGGCCCTGCCGGTAGGGCTGGCGGACGACCTCCGGGCGGGGCTGAACACGGTGGAGAACCTCATCATCCCCCGCCGCCTGGCCCTCTTCGCCGGGACCGCCGACGCCATGGCGGACTACGGCGTCCTCCACGGCATGGTCTTCCCCGTGCTGATGTTCCCCGCCGCCATCCTGGCCTCCCTGGCGGACCTGCTGGTGGCGGAGTTCTCCCGCCGGGCCCACGCCCCGGGGCGGGTCCGCATCCGCTACCTGGCCCGGCAGGGGCTCCGGGTCTCCCTGCTGTTCGGCATCTGCGCCGGAGGGGCGCTCTTCGTCTCCGCCCGGCCCCTGGCGGACCTGCTCTACCGGAACGAGGCCGCCGGGGCCTGCCTCCGGCTCTACGCCCCCCTGGTCCCCATCCTCTATCTGGACGGCGTGGTGGACGCCATGTGCAAGGGCCTGGGCCAGCAGAGCGCCAACGCCCGGTACAACCTGATCACGAACCTGCTGGACGTGGCGCTGCTCTGGGCGCTGCTGCCCAGGTGGGGCATGGGGGGCTATTACCTCAGCTTCACCGCCACGCACCTTTTGAACTTCGCCCTGAGCCTGCGCCGCCTGGAGCGGTCCGCGGGGCTCCGCCTCTCCCCCGTCCCGGCGGCGAAGGCCCTCCTCTGCGGCGCCCTGGCGGTCCTGCCGGTCATGGCCCTCCGGCCCCAGGGGGGGCTGGCCGGGGCGCTGGTCCCGGCGGGATGCTACCTGCCGGCCCTGGGGGCGCTGTGGCTGGCGGCCCGGGTGGTGGGCCGGGAGGACGTGCGATGGCTCCGGGGCCTTTTCGGGGGCCGGCGTCCGCCTGACGATTGAATTTTGCCGGGATCCCTGGTATAATGGCGGGGATAGGACCCCCGTTTTCAGAAAGGAGCTCCCGCCATGACCTTCCGCAAACCCTGGGCCTCCCCCCTCTTCCCCGTCTCCCGGCGGGACTTCCTGGTCACCGCCGCCATCCTCCTCTGCGCGCTGATCCTCTGCTTCATCCTCCGCCAGGCGGGGAGCATCGGCGGCTTCGCCTCCCCGGTCTTCGTCCTGGCGGTGCTGCTGATCTCCCGGCTCACCAGCGGCTACCTCTACGGCCTGGCGGCCGTGGTGCTGGGCGTGGTCTGCGTCAACTTCATCTTCACGTACCCCTACTGGGCCTTCAACCTGGACAATCCCGGCTATCCCGTCACCTTCTTCACCCTGCTGATGATCTCCCTCATCACCTGCACCCTCACCGCCCAGGCCAAGCGCCAGGCGCAGCTCCTGGCGGAGAGCGAGCGGGAGAAGATGCGGGCCGACCTCCTCCGCTCCGTCTCCCACGACATCCGGACCCCCCTGACCTCCATCGTGGGCTCCACCTCCGCCGTGCTGGAGAACCCCGGCCTCTCGCCCCGGGAGCAGCGGGAGCTGCTGGAGAACGCCCGGGAGGAGGCCCAGTGGCTGATCCGGGTGGTGGAGAACCTCCTCTCCATCACCCGCATGGGCGGCAGCCAGGTCTCCATCGCCAAGGAGCCGGAGCCCGCCGAGGAGATCCTGGGCGCCGCGGCCCAGAAGTTCCGCCGCCGCTTCCCCCAGGTGAGCGTCGCCGTCTCCGTGCCCGACGAGCTGGTGATGGTCCCCATGGACCCCATCCTCATCGGGCAGGTGCTGGCCAACCTTTTGGAGAACGCCGCCATCCACGGCGGCGCCGGCAGTGTCGCCCTGGTCCTGGAGGCGGAGGAGGGCTGGGCCCGCTTCACCGTCCGGGACGACGGCCGGGGCATCCCCAAGGACGAGCTGGACGGCCTCTTCGACGGCCGCCTCCGCTCCAGCCGTCCCCCGGACGGGGACGGGAAGCGGAACATGGGCCTGGGCCTGTCCGTCTGCCGGGCCATCGTCCTGGCCCACGGCGGGACCATCGAGGCCCGGGACCTTCCACAGGGGGCGGAGCTCTCCTTCCGCCTCCCCACCGCCGATCTGGCTATGGAGGTATCGACATGAACATCCGGGAAAAGATCTTGATCGTGGAGGATGAGAAGAGCATCGCCCAGTTCATCGCCGCCGTGCTGGCCGGTCAGGGCTATGAGACCATCCAGGCCCGCACCGGGACGGAGGGCCTGTCCATGATCTCCTCCCACTGCCCCGACCTGGTGATCTTGGACCTGGGCCTGCCCGACATGGACGGGCTGGACATCCTCCGCCAGCTGCGGAGCTGGTCCAGCCTGCCGGTGGTGGTGGTCTCCGCCCGCTCCCACGAACGGGACAAGGTGTCGGCCCTGGACCAGGGGGCCGACGACTACCTCACCAAGCCCTTCGGCACCGGGGAGCTGCTGGCCCGGGTCCGCACGGCCATCCGCCACACCCGCACCGCCAGCGGCAGCGAGGAGATCGCCCGGGAGGGCACCTACTCCGTGGGGGAGCTGGTCATCGACTACGACAAGCATCAGGTGCGGGTCCGGGGGGAGAACGTGAAGCTGACCCTCAGCGAGTTCCGCATCGTGGCCCTGCTGGGCAAGCACGCCGGGAAGGTGCTGACCTACGACGCCATCATCCGGGAGCTCTGGGGCCCCCGGGCCGGGGGAGGGAACCAGATCCTCCGGGTGAACATGGCCAACATCCGCCGCAAGATCGAGCGCAACCCTGCCGAGCCGGAATACCTCTTCACCGAGGTCGGCGTGGGCTACCGGCTGGCGGAGGGGGAGTGAACCTCCCCCAGATCCCAAAATTTACAGATCCTTCCAAAAGCCGCCAACCCCTTGCCGCCCGCGGCATTGGCGTTTCCCTATCTCCCCGCTTCCCAAAAATTTTCCAGGGATGTCGCAAAAAACACTTGCATCCCCCATATCTTGTGTGTTATGCTTGGCCTACTGCCAAAGTATTGTGGCGGCTGCGGGCGCGGCCGCTGCTGCGGGTACGATCACTGTTAGGGGGATACGAATGAAAGTCATCAAAAGGAACGGCACCGAGGTCTCGTTCGACATCACGAAGATCTTATCGGCCATCACCCGTGCCAACGAGAGCATCGACGAGGAAAAACGCATGACCTCCACCCAGGTCCGCCGGATCGCCGAGTCCGTGGAGCTGGCGTGTCAGGAGCTGGGCCGTTCCCCCTCCGTGGAAGAGATCCAGGACCTGGTGGAATACCAGATCATGGCCCACGGCGCCTTCGAGGTGGCGAAGAACTACGTCACCTACCGCTATACCCGCTCCCTGGTCCGCCGGAGCAACACCACCGACGAGCGCATCCTCAGCCTCATCGAGTGCTGCAACGAGGAGGCCAAGCAGGAGAACTCCAACAAGAACCCCGTGGTGAACTCCACCCAGCGGGACTATATGGCCGGCGAGGTCTCCCGGGACCTCAGCGAGCGGCTGCTGCTGCCCAAGGAGATCGTGGAGGCCCACCAGGAGGGCATCATCCATTTCCACGACTCCGACTACTTCGCCCAGCACATGCACAACTGCGACCTGGTGAACCTGGAGGACATGCTCCAAAACGGCACCGTCATCACCGGGACCCTCATCGAGCGGCCCCACAGCTTCGCCACCGCCTGCAACATCGCCACGCAGATCGTGGCCCAGGTGGCCTCCAACCAGTACGGCGGCCAGTCCATCTCCCTGGCCCACCTGGCCCCCTTCGTGGACGTGAGCCGGAAGAAGCTGCGCTCCGTCGTGGAGAAGGAGATGCGGGACATCGGCCTGGCTCTGGACGAGGAGAGCCTGTCCAAGCTGGTGGAGGCCCGCCTGCGGGAGGAGGTCCGCGGCGGCGTGCAGACCATCCAGTACCAGGTGCTGACCCTGCTGACCACCAACGGGCAGGCCCCCTTCGTGACGGTCTTCATGTACCTGGGGGAGGCCAAGGACGAGCAGGAGCGCAGGGACCTGGCCCTGATCATCGAGGAGACCCTGGAACAGCGGTGCGAGGGCGTGAAGAACGAGGACGGCGTGTGGATCACCCCCGCCTTCCCCAAGCTGATCTACGTGCTGGAGGAGGACAACATCCACGAGGACGCCCCCTACTGGTACCTGACGAAGCTGGCGGCCAAGTGCACCGCCAAGCGGATGGTCCCCGACTACATCTCCGAGAAGAAGATGCTGGAGCTGAAGGTCGACAAGAACGGCGAGGGCCACTGCTACACCTGCATGGGCTGCCGCAGCTTCCTGACGCCCTACGTGGACCCGGAGACCGGCAAGCCCAAGTACTACGGCCGGTTCAACCAGGGCGTGGTGACGATCAACCTCCCCGACGTGGCCCTGAGCTCCGGCGGGAACATCGAGAAGTTCTGGCAGATCTTCGACGAGCGGCTGGAGCTGTGCCACCGGGCGCTGATGTGCCGCCACGAGCGGCTGCTGGGCACCCCCTCTGACGTGGCCCCCATCCTGTGGCAGTACGGCGCCTGCGCCCGCCTGAAGAAGGGCGAGCCCATCGACAAGCTGCTCTACGGCGGCTATTCCACCATCTCCCTGGGCTACGCCGGGCTTTACGAATGCGTGAAGTACATGACCGGCAAGAGCCACACGGACCCCTCCGCCACGCCCTTCGCCCTGGAGATCATGGAGACCATGAACGCCGCCTGCCGGAAGTGGAAGGCGGAGCATGACATCGATTTCAGCCTTTACGGCACCCCCCTGGAGTCCACCACCTATAAGTTCGCCAAGTGCCTCCAGCGCCGCTTCGGCATCATCGAGGGCATCAACGACAAGGGCTATATCACCAACAGCTACCATGTCCACGTGACGGAGGAGATCAACGCCTTCGACAAGCTGAAGTTCGAGGCCCAGTTCCAGCACCTCTCCCCCGGCGGCGCCATCAGCTATGTGGAGGTGCCGGACATGCAGGACAACCTGGAGGCGGTGCTCCAGGTGATGCGGTTCATCTACGACAACATCATCTACGCCGAGCTGAACACCAAGAGCGATTACTGCCAGGTGTGCGGCTGGGACGGCGAGATCCAGATCGTGGAGGAGAACGGCAAGCTGGTCTGGAAGTGCCCCAAGTGCGGCAACACGGACCAGGATAAGATGAACGTGGCCCGCCGGACCTGCGGGTACATCGGGACCCAGTTTTGGAACCAGGGCCGGACCCAGGAGATCCGGGACCGGGTGCTCCATCTGTAAGGCGTATGAACTACGGCGAGATCAAGGACTGCGACATCGCCAACGGCGAGGGCGTGCGGGTCAGCCTGTTCGTCTCCGGCTGCACGAACCACTGCGAGCACTGCTTCCAGCCCCAGACCTGGGATTTCGGATACGGCCGGCCCTTCACCCAGGAGACGCAGGCGCATATCCTCGCCCTCCTGGCCCCCAGCTATATCAACGGGCTGACGCTGCTGGGCGGCGAGCCCTTCGAACCGGAGAACCAGCGGGCGCTGCTCCCCTTCGTCCGGCAGGTGAAGGCGGCTTATCCGGACAAGACCATCTGGGCGTTCAGCGGCTTCACCTATGAGGAATTGCTGCAGCCGGGGGGCTACGCCCACTGCGAGGTCACGGAGGAGCTGCTGTCCCTGCTGGACGTGCTGGTGGACGGGCGCTTCGTGGAGGCGCTGAAGGACATCTCCCTCCGGTTCCGGGGCAGCTCCAACCAGCGTCTGCTGGACCTGGCCGCCACCCGGAGGACCGGCACGCTCACGCTCCTGCCGGACCGGCGCTGACGGGACGCGCCCTCAGGCGGGACGGCCATGAGACCGCCCGGGACGGGCGGTCATCTCAGCGCCCCAGGCGCAAGGAGGTCTTTCAAGATGGTAACGATGGCACAGCGCCTGGAGGCGCTGCGTGTGGAGCGGGGCCTCAGCCGCCCCGCCCTGTCCGCCGCTTTGGGCTTCCCCAAGACGGCGATGGAGAAATTCGAGACCGGGCGGCAGACGCCCACGCAGGACCAGCAGCGGAAGCTGGCGGAGCACTTCGGGGTCTCCCTGCCCTATCTCCGGGGCGAGAGCGACGACCCCGCCGACGCGGACAGCTGGCTGAACGGCGGCGCCGTGCCGGAGGACGGCCCTGTCCAGGCCCCGCCGTCCCGTCCGGCCCAGCCAAAGCCCCGCCCGGCGGCGGTGCAGGAGGACGGCGCCGTCTTCGGCGCGCTGCTGAAAAGCCCCTCCTTCCAGGCGCTGGTCCGCTCCGCCGCGCTGGAGGCCCTCCGCTCTCCCGAGGGCCGGGAGATCCTGGCGAAGGCCATCCGCCGGGAACTGGGACGGGGATGAGCGGGAGAGCGGACCTGCGCCGCGGCGCATGAGCGGCGCGGATCCCTTTTTGGAGCGGGCGCCGATCCTTCAAGAAAAAATTACCGCCAAAAAAGCGGCATATTCCCCCCTTTTCGAGTCAAACTATGCTCGCGATACCCAGTGGACCCAAAAACGCATGATTTGATGAAAAGGAGAGATTCATTATGTCTAGCAAGAACACCAACAAGCTCAACGTCCCCGAGGCCCGCAGCGCCATGGATAAGTTCAAGATGGAGGCCGCTTCCGAGGTCGGCGTCAACCTGAAGGAAGGCTACAACGGCGACCTGACCAGCCGCGAGGCCGGTTCCGTCGGCGGCCAGATGGTCAAGAAGATGATCGAGTCCTACGAGAAGTCCCTGTAACTCCCCGTCGGGACGGCAAGGAGAGAGGCGGCCTGCGGCCGCCTCTCTCCTCCTGTGTCTCGTCCCCCGGTCCCTCACCGCAGCAAGATCGGCTGCAGCTGCTCGCCCCGGAGGGCGGCGTCCACCGTCTCCGGCAGCCTGCTGAAATCCGCCACCAGCGAACTGGGCTTTTGGACCGCGTTGTCCTGCCCGAAGGGCACGAAATAGTAGTTCCGCCGGACCAGCAGCTCGCCGATGTTCTTCGCGCCCGCCGCCAGGCCGTCGTTGCTGGACACCGCCAGCACCACCGGACGGCCGTTGCGCAGATGGGATTTGGCCGCCATCGTCACCGACGTATCGGCGATGCCGGCGGCCAGCTTGGCGATGGTGTTGCCCGTGGCCGGCGCGATCACCAGCACATCCAGCAGCCCCTTCGGCCCGATGGGCTCCACCGACGGGATGTCCAGACGGACATCGTTCCCCGTCAGGTCCTCCAGCCGCTCCAGCAAGTCCTCCGACGTGCCGAAGCGGGTATCCGTGAAGGCGGAGATCTCCGAGACGATGGGGATCACCGTCTCGTAGATCTCCGTCAGCGCCTCCAGCGCCTTGAGCACCTTCTCATGGGTGCAGAAGGAGCCGCAGACCGCGAAGCCGACCCGTTCCTTTCGCATACAGGTCACCTCATCCTTCCAATAAGATGTAATAGACCGCGTCCCGGATCGCCGCCGCCGCAGAGCGGGGCGTCAGCCGCCCCGGCAGGGACCGGGCCCAAAGCACCGGCCGGCCCTCCGGCCCCGCCTCGATTCCCCGGACGGAAGCCAGGTCCATCAAAAGGCAGTCCTCCGGCAGCTGGGCCAAAAGCGGCCCGTCCAGGACGGGAGAGGGGACCGTGTTGAATACCGCGCCAAAAGCATCCAGCTCCCCATCCAGCGCCCCGGTCTCCAAGGCCCGGTAGCCGTAAGCCCGGATCCAGGCCAGGTCCCCCGGCTTCCGGGCGGTGGCCGTCACCCTGGCCCCCAGGCCGTGCAGGCGGCAGCTCAGCAGCTTCCCGATGCGGCCGAAGCCGATCACCAGGCACTCCATGCCGAGCAGCGTCCGGTCCAGATGCTCCATGGCCGTCTGGACCGCGCCCTCCGCTGTGGCGGCGGCGTTGGCGACCGCCAGCTCTTCCCGGAGGAAATAATCCTCCACCGTCAGGCCCAGGGCCTCCGCCTCCTCCCGCTGCTGGGGCCGCACCTGGCCCGCCAGGATGCGCTGTCCCGGCCGGAGGCGGCGGAAGAGGTCCGCCGTGGGCACCGCGCCCTCCTCACAGTTCAGGACGCCGTCGCCCCTGCAAAGCGGCAGGGGCAGGATCACCACGTCGGCGGAGGCGGCACGGTCCAGCGTGTCCGCCCCTGCGGGCTTCCAGCGGTCCAGGCCGTAAGTACGCACGCTATGGCCGTCCGAGGCCAAATACCGGCTGAGCTCCGCCTGACGGCGGTCCCCGCCGATGACACCAAACGTCTTATCCATCGCAACACTCCCCCTCGCTCCATGGTATGGCCGGAGGCGGGGATGGGTGATTGTCTTTTCCGGGCGGGCGTGGTATGATAGAGGCGATCACGATCTCCGAAAGGATGCTGCAGACCATGCGATACGAATACCTGCTCTTCGACGCCGACGATACGCTGTTCGATTTCCCCAAAGCCTCCGGCCAAGCCTTCCGCCGGATGTGCCGGCTCCACGAGATCCCCTACACGCCGGAACGGTACCAGCTGTACCACGAGATCAACCTGGAGCTCTGGGCCGCCTTCGACCGGGGGGAGGTGACCAAGGAGTTCGTCACCCTGGAGCGCTACGTCCGCTTTTTGAAGGCCCTGGGCCTGGAACGGGACCCGGAGGCATGCGATCGGGATTATCTGGCCGCCCTGGGGGAGGGGGTCTACCCCCTGCCCTATGCCGAGGAGGTCTGCCGGGAGCTGAAGGCCCGGGGGCATCGGATGTACATCATCACCAACGCCGTGGCCTCCGTCCAGCGCAGCCGCCTCCGGGGCAGCGCGTTCGCGGAGCTGTTCGAGGCCGCCTTCATCTCCGAGGAGGCCGGGGCCGCCAAGCCCAGCAAAGCCTACTTCGACTACGTGCGCCGCCGGCTCCCGGGGATGAGGGATGAGGACGCCCTGGTGATCGGGGACTCCCTGGCCACGGACATCCAGGGGGCCAATCACGCGGGGCTCCCCTGCTGCTGGGTCAACCCGGCGGGGAAGCCCCGGCGGGAGGGCCTGCGGATCGACTACGAGATCCGCGACCTGCGGCAGCTGCTGGAGATCGTATGAGCGCCACGGAGGCCGCGCAGGCGGTCCTCCCGGTCCGCCGTATTTTTACAGGCTGAGGGAGCCGGGGTCGTCCCCGGCTCCCTCAGCCTGTCCCCTGCCGGTCCCGGCCGGGGCGCCGCCCTCCCCGGACGGCCTCCAGCAGGGCCTCCCGCTCGTTGGGCAGCTCGCCGTCCACCACGCGGCTCAAAAGCGACTCCAGCGCTCTCCCCACCGCCGGACCGGAGAGGCCCAGGGCCAGCAGGTCCCCGCCCCGGACCGCCAGCTGCTTCAGGGAGAAACAGGCGTCCTCCGCCAGCAGGGCGTCCAAGATCGCCTCCGCCTTGTCCAGCTCCTCCTGCCGGCCCCGGTACGCCGCGGCCTGTCCAAGGTTGTCCGCCCGCTTCACCAAGATCAGCCGGCGCAGATCCTCCTCCCCCAGGATGCGGAGGGCCCGGCGGATGGCCTTCTCCGTCCGGGGGATGTCCCTGTCGTGCCATTCCACCAGCCGCACGATGGTCTCCCGCAGGTCCGTCCCGCACCGCAGCCGCCGGAGCATCCGGTCCGCCAGCTCTCGACTGACGGCGGGGTGCCCGTAGAAGTGGCCCACGCCCGCGCCGTCCACGGTGAAGCAGGCGGGCTTCCCCACGTCGTGGAGCAGCATCGTACAGCGCAGCACCGGCTCTCCCGGCGCCGCGTCCAGGGCGTGGAGGGTGTGCTCCCAGACGTCGTAGCAGTGGTGCCGGTTCCGCTGGTCGAAGCCCACCATGGCCAGCAGCTCCGGCCAGAAGACGCCGAAAACGTCCGGGAACGCCCGCAGGACCGCCGCCGCCCGGGGGCCCGGCAGCAGCTTGAAAAGCTCCGCCCGGATCCGCTCCGCGGCGATGTCCCGCAGAAGCTCCCGCTCCTGGTGGATGGCCTCCGCCGTCGCGGGCTCGATCTCCAGCTCCAGCGCCGCCGCGAATCGGAGCCCCCGGAGGATGCGCAGGGCGTCCTCCCGGAAGCGCCGGCCCGGCTCCCCCACGCAGCGGAGCCTCCGCCGCTCCAGGTCCGCCCGGCCCCCGAAGGGGTCCCGGAGCTCTCCCCGGAGGTCCATGGCCATGGCGTTGACGGTGAAGTCCCGGCGGGCCAGGTCCTCCTCCAGGGAGCGGGTGAAGGTCACCGTGTCCGGACGGCGGTGGTCGCGGTACTCCCCGTCGATGCGGTAGGTCGTCACCTCCACCGGGCCGCCCGGCGTCCGGACCGTGAGCGTGCCGTGCTTCAGGCCCGTGGGCTCGGCGCGGGAGGCGAAGACCGCCGCCGTCTCCTCCGGCAGGGCGCTGGTGGTCACGTCCCAGTCCTCCGGGCCCCGTCCCGGCAGGCGGCCCCCGGCCCAAAGGCTGTCCCGGACGCACCCGCCCACGCACCACGCCTCGTGGCCCGCCGCCTCCAGGGCCCGCAGGACCGCCTGCACATTCCCCGGGATCTCCATGGATCTGCCCCCTTTCGCCGTTGCATTCCTCCGGCTTTTATATTATAATAGGATGCCCATAAAGGATACGATCCTTTTGCACTGACGTTTTATGGAAAGGAAGCCGATCTCCATGATGCATCCTAAAAAGCCCATCAGCGACTTCTTCGTCCCCGGTACACGGGCCCACCTCGTGGGCATCGGGGGCGTCTCCATGTGCCCCCTGGCGGAGGTCCTCCGGGACAAGGGCCTGGTCATCCAAGGCTCCGACGTGTCCGAGAGCGCCGCGGTGGCGCACCTCCGTTCCCTGAAGATCCCCGTGGCCATCGGCCACAACGCCGACAACCTGGGGGACTGCGACCTGGTCATCCGCACCGCCGCCGTCCACGACGGCAACCCGGAGATCGCCGGGGCCATCGCCCGGGGCATCCCCGTCTACGAGCGGGCCCAGGCATGGGGGGCCATCATGCGGCACTACCCCAACGCGCTCTGCATCTCCGGGACCCACGGGAAGACGACCACGACCTCCATGTGCACCCACATCTTCATGGCGGCGCAGGCCGATCCCACCGTCATGATCGGCGGGAAACTGCCCCTGCTCGGTTCCGGCTACCGCGTGGGCCAGGGGGACACCATCATCCTGGAGTCCTGCGAATACTGCAACAGCTTCCTCAGCTTCTTCCCCACCGTGGCGGTGGTGCTGAACGTGGAGGCGGATCACCTGGACTTCTTCAAGGACCTCCGGGACATCCAGCATTCCTTCCGCAGCTTCGCCGAGCTGGTCCCCCCCGCGGGGCACGTCATCGTCAACGCCGACAACGACGGCGCCATGGAGGCCATGGCGGGCCTGGAGCGCCCGGTGCTGACCTTCGGCCTGGACCGCCCCGCCGACGTCACCGCCGCAGACCTGCGCGAGGAGGAGGGGCGGCCCGTGTTCGACATCCTCGTCAGGGGCGAGGCTTACGCCCATGCGGCCCTCCAGGTCTACGGGCGGCACAACGTCCTCAACGCCCTGGCGGCGGCTTCCGCGGCCTATGTGCTGGGCATCCCCGGCGAGGCGGTGGCAGAGGGCCTGGCGGGCTTCACCGGCGCGGGGCGGCGGTTCGAGCACAAGGGGACCTTCCACGGGGCGGAGATCTACGACGACTACGCCCACCATCCCGACGAGCTCCACGCCCTGCTCACCACCGCCAGGGGGCTGGGCTTCCGGCGCCTGATCGTCGCCTTCCAGCCCCACACCTACTCCCGCACCGCCAAGCTCTTCGACCGCTTCGCGGAGGAGCTGAGGCTGGCGGACGTGGTGGTCCTGGCGGAGATCTACGCCGCCCGGGAACAGAACACCTTGGGCATCTCCTCGGCGGACCTTTGCAAAGAGGTGCCCGGCTCCGTCTACTGCTCCACCCTGGACAAGACGGCGGAGGCCATCCGGCGGCTGGCCCTGCCGGGGGATCTGATCTTGACCGTCGGCGCGGGGGACATCTACCGGGCCGGCGAGAAGCTGCTCTCCACGAAGGGGGAGTGAGCGAAGGGGCCCGCCCCCAGGGCCCGGGCCCCATCACGCCGAAATGGCGGCATCGAAGGAGCTATGGCCTATGGAGATCTCACCTTTGTATCACGGCACCCGGCCCGCGGGGGAGCTCCTCCCCCAGGAGGAGGCCGCGTTCGCCCTGCTGGAGGAGCTGGGCATGGACTACGACCGGGTATCCAGCGAGCCCGCCGACACCATGGAGAAATGCGCCGCTGTCAGCGAGGTCCTGGGCGTGCCCATCTGCAAGAACCTCTTCCTCTGCAACCGGCAGAAGAGCCAGTTCTACCTGCTCTGCATGGGGCCGGACAAGCCCTTCCACACCAAGGACCTCTCCCACCAGATCGGTTCCGCCCGGCTGTCCTTCGCGCCGGAGGAGTCCTTGTGGGAGCTGCTCCGCTGCACCCCCGGCTCCGCCACGATCCTGGGGCTGATGAACGACCGGGAGCACCGGGTCCGCCTGCTGATGGAGCGGGAGGTCTTCGAGGCGGAGCACCTGAGCTGCCACCCCTGCATCTGCACCAGCACCCTGAAGCTGAAGACGGCGGACGTGCTGCAAAGGCTCCTGCCCTATACGGGGCATGAGGCGACGGTGGTGGAGCTGTAGCCGGATAAGGAGGAAGATCCCGGAGGCCGCAGGCTCTCCGGGATCTTCCCATCGTATGTCCGGCGCGGCAGGCTCAGCCGTTGGACAGGGCGCACAGCTCCGCCAGCATCTTGGGCAGCTCCCGCTCCATATCCTCGCTGCTGAATTGGCAGGTGCCCACCTGCTTGTGGCCTCCGCCGTTGTACTTGAGCATCAGGCTGCCCACGTCCAGCGTGGCGGTGCGGTTCAGGATGCTGTAGCCCACCGCCGCCGAGCAGCCCTGGCCCTCCCGGCCGCTGACGACCCAGGCGGAGATGTTCTGCTCCGGGTACAGGCTGTAGATCATGAAGCGGTTTCCGGTGTAGATCGGGCTCACGCCCCGCAGGTCCGTGATGATGACGTTGCCCTCCAGACGGGTATGGGCCTTGACCATCTCCTTGAACTTCTCGGTCTGCTCCCAGTAGACCTCGATCCGCTCCTTCATGTCGGGCAGGTCCAAGATCTCCTGGGTGCTCATCACCCGGCACGCCTCCAGCAGCTTCTCCATCAGCTGGTAGTTGGAGATGGAGAACTGGCGCCAGCGGCCCAGGCCGGTCCGGGGGTCCATCAAAAAGCCGATCAGGATCCAGCCGGTGGGGGCCAGCACCTCTTCGATGGTCAGATCGCCGGAATCCACCTTGTCCACCGCTTCCATGATCTCGCCGAACTGGGGGAAACGCTCCGCGCCGCCGTAATAGTCGTAGACGATCCGGGCGCAGGAGGGCGCCATGCGGCTCTCGCCCTTGTACTTGCCCGCCAGCTCCAGGCGCTCATGCTCGCTGGAGTGGTGGTCGAACCAGAGGCCGCAGCCCTCCACATAGGGGACGTTGGCCAGGCAGTCGTCCCCGTCGATCTCCACCAGGCCGTCCTGCAGGTCCTTGGGGTGGGCGAACTTCCAATGGTCGATGACGCCCGCCTCCAACAAAAGGGCTCCGCACACCAGGCCGTCGAAATCGGAACGCGTTACCAGTCTCATATCATTTTCCTCCTTGCTGTATTCCAGAGTCCTCGATCCAGCCCCCATTATAAACCAAACCCTTGGACAATGCAACAGGGTGCGAGTTTATACTTGCAAGTGAACACCCGGCCAGCCGCAGGATTTCCATAAAATACCAAAAGAGAGTATTCGGCAACCTGGACCTTGCAGGAATATCCGTCGGCATCTTAGTTGGAGGTTTTTCGGCTGGTCCCGGGTGAAATACAAGACCCAAAAGGGCAAAAGGAGAAAAAACTATGAAGATCCATGTCATCGGCAAGCTCCACCTCCAGGGCACCAGCAAGAAGACCGGGAACCCCTATGACTTCATCCAGGTCCACTACCTCGGCAAAGCCCCCGGCGTGGAGGGCCAGGCCGCCCTGACGCTCAACCTCGACCCGAAGGATCATCCCTTCGAGGACATCAAGATCCCCGGCGATTACATCGCCGACTTCGACGGCAAGGGCTTCATCGTGGACTTCTACCAGGCCCCCGCCCCGGCCCCCGGTAAGTAAGGCCATGGGGTTCGAACGTTTCAAGCCCGTCCGGGATCATGCTTGCCGCTGGCTCGACCAGATGAGCACCTATCTGGAGGACGCGAGGAGCTCCGGAGATATGCGCAAAGCATACGTAGCCTGCGCCCAGCTGGCTGGCGGTCTGGCCTTCGCCTCCAGCCTGTATCTGGTCTCGCCGCTGACTCTCAAATATTGGGAGGGCTATATCACCGCCCGAAGCCTCGAACTGGAGCCTTTGGCGCTCATCCCGGATGGTGAGACCTCATGAAGGGAGGCCGTTCCCACCTGGAGACCGACTACCCTTGTTCTGCCTACGGGCCCGGCACGTGCCACACCTGCCGGACCCGTCACTGGTGTATGCTCTACCGCACAGACCCTCCGCCTGTCCTCCCTGATAAGCGGAGGCCCCGCCGGGCGCAAGCCCGGCGGGGCGCAGGGGGCTAGTATTACCCCCCTGCAACTTCTGTAACATGTAACATTTTCTCAAATCCCCTGCGCCGCAAGGTCTCCACTCCTCTCACGGCCTGTAACACCCCCGAAATTTTTGTAACAAGGCGGTATCCTCATGGACGAAAAAGATACAGCCTCACGCAAATGGCAGTTGACCTTCAACAACCCCGCCGAACATGGCTGGACCCACGACAAGATCCGTGAAGTCCTCCGTACCTTCAAGACCATGGCCTACTGGTGCATGGCCGACGAGATAGGGGTCGAGGAGAAGACCCCGCATACGCATCTCTTCATCAACCTCGCTCCCTCCAACTGCCGCTTCTCCACCCTCAAGAACAAGTTCCCCGGCGCTCACATCGAAAAAGTCCTGGGCACCAGCCAGGACAACCGGGACTACATCCGCAAGGACGGCAAATGGAAGGATACGGAAAAAGGCACCACCTCCGTGGAAGGCACCTTCGAAGAGTTCGGCGAGTGCCCCATAGAGCGCCAGGGCAAAAGCAAAGACACGGACCGTATCCTGGAGCTCCTGAAAGACGGAGCGAACAACCTGGAGGTCATCGAGGAGGTCCCCGGAGCGATGAAGTTCATCGACAAGGTGGAACGGACCCGCTCCACCCTCCGGGACGCTCAGTTCGCCAACTCCTGGCGGGACCTCACCGTGACTTACATCTTCGGCAAGACGGGCTCCGGCAAGACCCGCTCCGTCATGGACCGCTACGGTTACGCCAACTGCTACCGTGTCACGGACTACCGGCACCCCTTCGACACCTATGACGGCCAGGACGTGCTCATCTTCGAGGAGTTTCGGGGCGGTCTAAAGCACGGCGACATGCTGAACTACCTGGACGGCTATCCGCTCCTGCTCCCCTGCCGCTACTTCAACCGTCAGGCGTGCTATACCAAGGTCTTCATCATCACCAACATCTCTCCGGACGCTCAATACATGAACGTGGACCTTGCCAGCCGTGAGGCGTTCTACCGCCGCATCCACAAGGTCATAGAGTTCCAGGATAACGGCAAGTTCATAGAGTATGTCAGTGTACAAGCCTACATAGACCGCCACAAATGGGCGGATGATCTCGATGATACCAGCATCAAAGAAATGGACCAATTGACCCTATGACCTCCGCCCCGACATCCAGGAGCGGGCGGAGGTCCCGCAAGACCCCTCTTTTTGAAAGTGTACTTACAAAGCGCAAACTCTCCGGTAGGTTTTTGGGAATTTTATCTCCGTACTAACCGCATGACGAAAACGGCGATGTGTCCGCCGACGATAAGCAATAGCATCATCCCGACGGGATTGGATGCTAAAGCCTGGATGTTTTCAAGCATGGAGAAGCCTCCTTTCTTTGGTAATCAGTCAATCGGCAAATTGGCTGTGTGTGGGATTGGACTACTTACACAATACCAAAATCAGGCTTTTTCGTCAAATGAACAAATCGTAAACCCGCCAGCGCCAGTAAGTGCACTTTCAAAAGGAGGGTATCCCCTCAAGACCCGTACATACAAAGGAGGCCGACATGGTGCCTTGGTTACATATCGAAAGCCTGACCTATGACGGCATCGGCGATTTCATCACCAGCGCCGTCGAGGCGTCGGAAGGTGCTCCCTTGTTCTTCCTGGGCAGAGCCGCCGCCTACATCGACATCGCCGCCGCCCTGGGCCGTGTCACCCGTCTGGAGGCCATGGAGCTCCGTACAATCGTCGCCATGTATGCTGGCATGTATGATACGAAGCCCTGCAAATAAGGCCCCCGCCTAAACCCCCATAAAGCCCCGCTGAGCCGTATCAGCTTCGGCCTATCCCGGTATACTCCCTTCCCGCTGGACATGCCTGTTTTTTCCCACGGAAAAAAGGAAGGAGGTCCCCATGCCCTGGCTCCTGAAATCCATTCTTTTCGGCAACCTCATCCTGGGCCTCGCCTTTGCCCTGTGTCTGTTCCAGGATTGGCTCTTCTGCTCCTTGAAAATGCACTTTCAAAAGAAAAAGGACCGCTAAGCGGCCCTTGAAAGGAAGTTCCCTATGTATTACTTTGAGCGTCGTATTTTCTGGAGGTATCGGAAGATTTGCTGTCGTCTCTGCGGTCATTTGGTTTTAGTGGTTCCGGAGGATAAATACTGCCCTTTTTGTCATCGCAAAAATTTTAGATAACCGCCCCTAGCGGTCCTCCTCCGGGTCATAGCTCTTGCGGTGTCTCTCCTCCGCCCTGGCCTTCTCCTCGTAAATCGTTCTGGTCGTGAACTTTATCAGATGCTTGATGGCAAAGAAGATTGCAATCGGAATTCCGATTATGATAAGTAGCCAGACTATTGCCATTATTAGCATAAGTATTTTCATGATAAGTTCGCTATTATCCATATTGTATTCCTCCAGGTGGTGATTTTTTGAAGACCTGTAAAAATATTATATCAGGATTTATGGCAATTGCAATTATTATTTCTTTATGTGTGCCAGCTTCTGCTATTGACCCAAGCGTAGTTGTTGAAGGTATGGCAGTAGCTCCCGATTTTGGTTCTTGGCTTGCGTCTGGAATAAAAAGTGGAGCGTATTTTCTTGGTTCTTTCCTTTCGGATGATATTTGTCCCGGTGGTGCTGAGAATCCGGGATTTAACGCTCGTCATGATTTCGTCCCTCAGCATACATCAGTCAATGGCAAAACTGGCATGTTTTACGTTTGTAAAAATTGCCAAAAATCCGCCGGAGAAGTCCTAGAGCCCGCCTACGACGACTACGTGGAGACCCTCCCGGCACAAGGCTATACATCCACTGGCGGCTTCCTCTGGCAACCGACCTGGGCGGATGTTCTTGGACTTTTTCCTGGTAATTTAAAGGCCCCTAACTATCTTGAATCGTATACGTTCGACCCTTCTGGCACTACTCTTTCGTTTGCTTATCGTCCTGTTTTTTCCCTGGTTCTTTTTCAGTTTATATAAATCCGTTCCCTTATTATGGTGCGTATCGTGTTTATGTACCGTTTCAGGTTAACTATCGATACCAGGGAAATAGAGGCACGATCACATCAAAGCAACTTCTTTCACCCGTTTCTTCTGATACAAAGCGTTTAACGCCTAGTAGCACTTATCAGATTTCTATATCTACAACAAACCAGTACCAAGATTGGGCATCTGAAACATATACGTCTTTTAACTTCGTCCTTCCTATCTTTGAGGTTATCCCTGATACCGTCATAGACAAAGATATTACCTACAACACGACCACCCGTCCGACTAGCATCAGCGGCGGCAACTACGGCATCGTAGGGGACAACGGCCAGATAGTGAAGGTGGAAGATAACTCGACCATCGTCAACGAGACGAACAATACATACTACAACCCCGCGACCGGCACGACCGCCCCCATCACGAACTGGTCCTACGACTACTCAGACCGCTCCTATAAGCTGGAGCTGGACGGAGGCAAGACCTCCACCGTCACCTACGGCGACGAAAACATCACCATCACGGAGACCACCATCAACGAGTCCGGGGACACCATCACCAACAATTACACCATCTACTACCTCATCGACGGCTCCGGCTCCGAGCTCCCTCCCTCCGCCTGTGAGCACGCCTGGGCCGAGACCAGCACCACCCCCGCCACCTGCACCCTCCCCGGCTCCAAGGTCCTGACCTGTTCCAAGTGTCAGCAGACCCAAAAGACCTCCCTCCCCGCCCTGGGCCATGACTGGCAGGTCAAACAGACCGTGACGACCGAGTACGACGATACGGGCCAGCTCATCCAGGAAGGCTATACCATCTATGAGTGTTCCCGCTGTCAGGAGCAGTATAAAGCCGTCTCCGGGACGAGCCCTCCCGCAGGCCCCTCGGACCCGGACGCATCCGGTGAGGGCGTGTTCTCCGGTATCTTCGGCCTCCTCCTAGACTTCCTGTCCTTCTTCTGGAAGACGTTCAAGGATTTCACGAGCTCCGGCGTGAAGGCGTTCCTGGACGCATTGAAGGACGGGACGAGCGATATCTTCGGCCTCTTGAATCCCTTCGATTGGAGTGCATGATATGGGCTTTTTCGAACATCTCTGGTCCACCGTGACCATCCCCTGGGAGGTCGCCAAGGTCTTCGAGGCCATGCGTGATATCTTCGACGCTTTCCCCCTGGCCCTCAAATTCACCCTCATCGGCTGCTTCTCCCTGGCGTGCCTCTTCGCGATCCTCCGTATGCTCACCTGAAAGGAGGTCCCGCCCCATGCTCCAAGGCTTGGTCTCCCTGCTGTACAGCTGGCTCCCCTCCGGCCTGTTCCTCCCCATCGCCGCCGTCATCGGCGTGGCGTTCCTCATCATCGCGGTCAAGATCCTGACCATCATCTTCGACTTCCTCTTCAAATTCATCGACATCTTCATTTGAAGGTGCACGTTCAAAAAAGGAGGGACAAGCCATGTTCAAGAGTCCCGTTGCCCTGGTCGCAAAGGAGTTCTTCCATAACGTTTGGGATATGTTCCTTTCCGTGGAGGTCCCCGGCCTGGGCGTGTCCTTCGCCGCCTTCGCCATCGCCCTGTTCCTCATCCGCTTCTCCCTGGGCCTCCTGGGCTACCTCACAGGCTCCCGCATGGGCGGCGGAGACTACGGCAGAGCGGCCACCACGGCGGAGAAGTACAAAAACGACCGACAAAAGGCTCTGGACGGTAAGCCCTCTAAATTCGATTGGTAGGTGATGCGATATGAAAAAACTCCGTCCCTTTCTGGCCTTGCTCCTGGCGTGCTGGCTCCTGGTCCTCCCCGCTCTGGCTGACGGCGAAGTTGGTGGAGATACAGGCGAGTCCCCGTCCGTTTCTGACGATGCTGGAGATCGCGGCCCGTCCTCTTCGGAGGAAGCCCCGTCCGAAGACCCTCCCGCTCCCGAGGGTCCCGGCCCGGCGGAGGAGGACCCTTCGGGCCCTGGCCCGGACGATACGCCGGATACTTCGGACCCCGAGCCCGTGGACCCCGAGCCCGTAGACCCTGAGCCCGTAGACCCCGAGCCTGTGGACCCTGAGCCCGTGGACCCCGAGCCTGTAGACCCCGAGCCTGTGGACCCTGAGCCTGTGGACCCCGAGCCCGTAGACCCTGAGCCCGTAGACCCTGAGCCCGTAGACCCCGAGCCTGTGGACCCTGAGCCCGTGGACCCCGAGCCTGTAGACCCCGAGCCTGTGGACCCTGAGCCTGTGGACCCCGAGCCCGTAGACCCTGAGCCCGTAGACCCTGAGCCCGTAGACCCCGAGCCTGTGGACCCTGAGCCCGTGG
>NZ_CAJUBK010000040.1 GCF_910584465.1 uncultured Oscillibacter sp. | reverse complement strand
CGGATGGACCGCCCGGTCACGCTGACCGAGGTGTTCCCCAAAATCTTTGAAGGGATGAACAGTGTCAATGTCAAGATCTGAAGGGACGACCCGCGCCAAGAAGGCCGTGGCCCTGCAATACGGCCCCGGTGACGCCGCGCCGGTGATCGTGGCCTCCGGCATGGGATATATGGCGGAGAAGATCGTGGAGACCGCCGCCGACTGCGGCGTGCCCATCTATGAGGACAACTCCCTGTCGACCATCCTGACCCAGCTCCAGCTGGGCCAGGAGATCCCGGAGAGCCTCTATCAGGCCATCGTGGAGATCTATGTGTATTTCCTCCACTTCGATCCCACCGGCGGCCCGCAAAAACAGGCGTCCGGCGGCCAAGCGCCGCCGGATGAGACGCGAACAGCACAAGGAGAGGGAGGAACCACATGACACTCAACCACAACTACCTGATCATGGACACCCAGAACCACGCCCTGGCCAACGGCGAGGTGGTCAGCCCCCCGGGCGAGACGCCCATCCGGCTGAACATCCTGGACAACAAGGTGGACGACGTGACGGCCCACGAGGTCATCATCCTCCTCAGCTCCAGCAGCGAGGAGCTGCCCGTCCAGTGCCGCATCCTGCGCTCCCGGGGGGACATGGTCATGGCGGAGAAGATCGCCACCCTGGACCCGGAGGTCCGGAGGAACCTGCGGGTGCCGGTGAAGTTCGACACCTTCATCTACCCCGTCGCCAGCTCTTACTGGAAGGGGCGCCAGCCGGTGCAGTCCATCGACCTCAGCTGCGGCGGCATCGCCTTCTACTCGGACTTCTATCTGGAGGTCCACGATGAGGTGGAGATCGTCGTGACGCCCACGGAGGAGCCGGTGATCCTGCACTGCGAGGTCCTCAAACGGCAGGAACTGCAAAACCGCTTCATGTACGCCACCAAGTTCGTGGATCTGTGCGAGGACGAAGAGGTCGCCGTGCGGGAGGCCGTGTTCAGCCTCCAGCTGCAGGCCCGTGACACCCAGGACTGACGGAACGAGGAGGTACTTCGAAAATGATCCATAAGAGCCACATGCGCAGCGTCCTCAGACCAGGGTCCGTCCGGCTGGCGGCCCTGGTCCTCACTGCCCTGACCCTTTTCACCGCCCTGCTCGCCCGCCCGGTCCGGGCGGCGGAGTGGATGCAGCCCTACCTGGAGCAGGTCCAGGCCTGGGGCGTCCTGCGGGGCGACGCCAACGGGGACCTCCACGAGGACCGGGCCATCACCCGCGCGGAGTTCGTCGTCATGATGAACCGGGCCTTCGGCTATACCGACGTGGGCCCCAACCCGTTCAGCGACGTGGACGACAACGCCTGGTACGCCGAGGACATCCGCATCGCCCACCAGGCGGGCTATTTCCAGGGCGCCGACGGCGCCGCCCTCCCGATGAACCTGGTGACGCGGGAACAGGCCGCGGTCCTGCTGGGGCGCTGCCTGCGGTTCCAGGGCGTCACCGGCGCCGCCAGCTCCACCTTCACCGACATGCAGCAGATCGGCGGCTGGAGCCGCCCCTATGTGCAGGAGGCCGCGGAGCTGGGCATCATCCAGGGCTATGGCGACGGCTCCTTCAAGCCCAAGCTCCCCATCACCCGGGGCCAGATGGCCTGCTTCCTGGTCCGCGCCCTGGGCACCCTGGTCCATGAGCCGGGCGAGCAGACCTCCGGCGGCGTGTACGGCAACCTGACCATCACCACTCCCGGCGTGAAGCTGAAAGACACCACCATCACCGGCAACCTCTACCTCACCGGCGGCGTGGGCCTGGGCGACGTGGAACTGGAGAACGTCAACGTCCTGGGCAAGATCGTCATCACCGGCGGCGGCGAGGCCGAGGGCGGCCAGCACAGCGTGATCCTGCGCAACGTCACCGCCGGTTCCTTGGAGGTGGACAGCCTCACCGAACAGTTCCTCTCCATCATGGCCGAGGGCCTCACCAGCATCGGCACCACCACCGTCCGCACCTCCGCCTATGTGGAGGACCGGACCGACGACGGCCTGGGCTTCCAGACCCTCCGGCTGGACGGCGTGGAGGGCTCCCAGTTCCAGCTGGCGGGCAACATCAAGCGGGTCGTGGACCTGACCCCCAAGTCCACGCTCCAGGTCGCCCAGGGCGTGGCGGATACCGTCACGATCGACGAGAAGGCCCTCGACGTCTCCTTGATCATCGACAACATCGCCAACATCCGGGAGCTGAACCTCGACACCGCCGCCAAGGTCACCGGAGACGGCAGCATCGGCCACCTGAACATCAACGCCCCCGGCTCCGACGTCTCCATGCTCCCCGACACCATCTACGTCCGGCCCGGCATCACCGGCAAGGTCGACAAGGTGGACATGGACAACAAGGTCGCCAACGAGTCCTCGGCGGATCCCCGGCTGCTGGCGGGCTATCCCGTCGCCCGGAACATCGCCCCCACCTCCGCCGACGCCGTGTTCCGCACGAACAAGGCCGGCACCATCCACTGGGCCGTCACCGCCCTGATGGACGGCTCCCTGGGCGAGGAGGAGCTGATGGATCCCGGTTCTTACCCCAGGATCGTCCGCAGCGGCACCCTGAACGCCACCGCCGCCAACACGGACTTCACCGCCCGGCTCACCGGGCTGACCAAGGAGGGCTCTTACTACATCTCCGCCCTGCTGGTGGACGCCCGCGGCCGGAGGAGCCCCGTGAAGGTCGCGGCCTTCACCACGCCGGACGACACCGCGCCCAACTTCGCCGCCGGTTATCCCCAGGATCCCATCCTCACCACCGACGCCGACGGCGAACAGGTGGCGCAGATCATGGTCATGCCCACCAAGGACTGCCAGCTGTACTACGTCCTCCTGCCCAAGGGCTCCACGGCCCCCACGCCGGCGGACTTCCGGGCGGCGGCCCTGCCCGGGAACCTGGGCTTCGGCGTGGTGACCGTGCGGAAGAACACCCCGTTCCTGATCTCCCGGATCAACACGTCCTATCTCCAGGAGAAGACGGACTACGACCTCTACCTCTGGCTGAACGACGCGGACAACGGCAAGAGCTCCGCCGTCCGGAAGGTCACCGTGACCACCAAGGACATCACGCCGCCGACCCTCCTGCGCCTGGAAGCCACGCGGAGCGAGGAGCGGACCGTGACGCTGGCCTTCGAGATGGATGAGCCGGGCACGCTGAGCTGGTTCGTGACCAAGCGGGACCAGAGCGTCGGCATCAACAAGGAATCCCCCACCCGGCAAGATCAGATCATGATCGAAAACGCCATGGCGGACGGTACCCGGATCCTCCGCAGAGGCGGCCCGGTCCGGGCGGCCAGCGCCTCTACTACGGCCACCTTCACCGTCACCGGTTTGGAGGGGCAGACGTCCTACGATCTTTATTACATGATCAAGGACATCGCCGGGAATTACGGCATCTATACGAAGTCCATCGAGTTCCCCCTCCCCATCAAGACCCGTGACAACCAGGGCCCCGAGGTGGAGGTGACCTTCAGCCACGCCGATGAGGACCCGACTACCGGCGCCCGGACCCCCCGGGCGAACACCGACCTGACCCTGGACTTCAGCGAGGTGGTGCGGGGCACCTATAAAGAGGGGAACGTCGACGTATACGATGAGTTCTACGAACTCTATACCAAGGTCCAAAGCAGCACCGGTGAGGCCAGGGAACAGGCCAAAAACAACCTGGCTCAGGCCCTGCGGCGCTACATCACCCTCTACCCCGGCACGCCGCCCACCCGCGGCGACCCCACGACGGATCCCGTGACGGACACGCGCGGCAACTTGTCGGCGGGCGAACTGGACGCCCTGCCCTCCTGGATCGACTACCGGGAGGCCCAGGTCACGCAGACGGGGGCGAAGACCCTCATCACCTTCCCCGGCGACAACAGCAAAAACCAGGCGAACAACGTCACCCCCGCCGTCAAGCTGCAAAGCGGTGAATCCTACTACTTCCGGCTGGAGGGGATCGAGGACACCTCCTTCAATCCCATGAAGGCCCCGCCGCCGAACGTCGCCTATACCCCCAAGTTCACCACCGCCTACGCTATCATCCATATGAAAGAGCTCAAGGATGAGCTCACCGTCACGATGCCGGACGGCACCACGAAGAACGCCCGCATCTTCTCCATGAGGCCGGAGGGCACCGAGGCCGTGCCTGCCGGGACCCGGTGGGATATGCTCATCTGGACCCGCTTCAACATGCGATACGACCTCCTCATCCGGGAGAGCGGTTCTCTCACATGGACCTTGCTGGGCAGGGTCAATCCCAATCCCAACAACCTCAATCCCAGGGTCTTCAACAGTCTGGACGGCAACTTCCTCTCCCAGCTGACTGCCACCGGCCTGGTCGGCGATCCGGGCGGGAACAGCTATCCCCTGCTGAACGATTTCACAAGGACGCTGGAATTCGCCATCGTCCCGGAGGACACCTCCTATAACACCACCGTCACCATGGACATCCAGGTCTATGCGGGCGCCAACGCGGACATCCAGGCCATCGCCCGGTCGCAGGGCACCCAGAACACGCTGACCGGACAGAACGTGACTGCCATCAACGACATCGAACCCTTCACGCTCACCTTCCAGGCGCCGGACCGGGTGCCGGGCGTGTGGATCCCCGTGGACGGCGCCACCGTCGGTTCCTCCAGGGCCAACATCGATGTGAACCTGGAATCCCCCGGAACGGTGTATTACTTCGCGGTCAAGCTGAACAATGTGACCCTGGGGGCCGATGGCCTCCCCACCGGCGCTACCTGGTCTATGGATGAGCTGGACCCCGCCTACAACGGAGCGAAGCCGAACTTGGCGGATGTCCCCATCGCCGGAGCCACACGGGAGCCCATGACGTTGGATCCCTATTATCCCGACGTCTTCGAGATCGCCACGGACTCCCCCGTCGTCCGGGCCCCCACCACTACGAAGACCGGCAATACCGGGCAAAACATGTGGGGCACTTCCCGTGGAGACACCTTGTCCATCACGGGGCTCGCACCGGAATCGACCTATCTTTTGTATCTGGTCCCCACGAGCGTGGAAGGCACGCCTCCCAGCAGCGCCGTTTGCTATCAGTTCACCACTACCCCCGCGCGGGCCCCGGCCATCAACATCACCCCCGGCGGCACCACCGCCGATATCCTGTTCAAGGATGTGGAGACCGGCCGCCCGATGGAATCCGTCATGGCCTATGTCCTGGTCCGCAGCGACTTCTTCACCACCCTGCCCAGCAACGAGTTCAGCCGCCCGATGCGGAACTACATGGACCCGGACAAGGCGATCGATTTTGACGGTACCGTCCTGGACGCCATGCAGCAGGAGGGCAACGCACAGGGGCTCAGCGTCTTCGATATCTGCGCCTCTGACAGCGCCAAGACGGCTTTCGGCAATATCATCCGTTCGGAGTATAACCGGGTGTTCCGTATCAACACGCAGCCCTACTATCTCGAAAACGCCACCGGCACCGGGAACGACTTCGATTCCGGCCGGGCTTACACCGAGCGGACCCTGTCCTTCACTCTGACGGACAGCAACGACTATGTGCTCCTCGTCACGGCCCGGGGCACCAACTCCGATATCCCCGGCTTCCGGGCTTCCTGGACCTATCGGAGGACCCAGGTCAAGTACCTGTCGGTCTCGCCCTCCCTGCCTGGGACGGACGGTTCTCGTCCGAACACATACTCCGGTCAGCTGATCCTCTCCTTCAACTCCGACCTGCGCTATATCCTGGCGTCCACGGATGAGGAGACGAAAGTCCCGCTGGATACCTGCCGGCCGGGCAACTCGAGCCACGCACTCGATGTGGATGACCACGTCGGCGACAATGGGCAGCGGGACATTTCCACGCAGATCCTATATCTTGCTGACGGTGTCCAGCTCATCGACCCCGCCATATCCAACAGCGGCAGTCACGGTGCGACGATCGGCGACCGTTTGATCTTCAGACTGACGGATGTCGCACAGGGCCGGGTCATCGATTTCGGCACACGATTGACCGGCAGCGACACCACGACGCGTCTTGGCACCCACCGTCTGGCTGTAGACATCGAGCGAAACAGCGAGACCGGA
The DNA here is from genome assembly GCF_910584465.1 of uncultured Oscillibacter sp. Lineage (GTDB taxonomy): Bacteria > Bacillota > Clostridia > Oscillospirales > Oscillospiraceae > Oscillibacter. The sequence goes on along the minus strand of NZ_CAJUBK010000040.1, from coordinate 16,819 downwards.
CAGTGGAACTGGAAGCTGGCCGACGATGCCTACCTCTACAGCGACCGATAAGACCCCCTAAGAGGGCGGGCGATACCGCCCGCCCTCCCGACCCTTCGAAAAGGCTTTTCGAAGGGTCGGGCAAGTTTTCAAAACTTTTAAGAAGTTTTGAAAACTTACGATCAAAAAACGAAAGGAACCCCTCCTGGGTTCCTCTCGTAACTCTCTTCCTTCCCGTCGATGAAGTTTTCATTGCTTCTTCGACACTGTGAGAGGGCGGGCGATACCGCCCGCCCTCCCTTCGTTTTTCTCAAAAAGGAGTGTATGCTTTATGAAATCCACTTCCCTCCGCCGGGCCGCCGCACGGCTGCTGGCCTTGGTACTGACATGCTCCCTGCTGGTCCTGCCCGCGGCGGCGGATGACGTCACCATCACGCTGGACCGCTCCGAGCTCACCCTGCAAACGACCCAGACCGACGGCGTACAGCTCACCGCGACGGTGGATCCTCCCGGCGCCGCCGTGACCTGGAAGAGCAGTTCGGAAGCCGTCGCCACCGTATCCGCCGACGGCCTGGTCAGGCCCGTCGCCCCGGGCACCGCCTATATCTCGGCCCGAGTGGGCGGCGCATACAAAGAGTGCCGGGTCACGGTGACCGAGCCCAAGATCCCCGTCACCAGCATCACGCTGGACCAGGATTCCCTCGATGTGACGGCGGGGGATCCTTCCGTGCGGCTCCGGGCGACCGTCCTGCCGGAAAACGCCACGGATAAAAGCGTCGTCTTCTCCAGCGAGGATGCTTCCATCGTCCGGGTGGACAGCTTCGGCAACCTGACCTTTTTGAAGGAGGGCCGCGCCCAGATCACGGCCAGGACCAATGACGGGACGGGCCTGGAAGCCTATTGCCTCGTGCGCGTGGCCGCCGCCCCCGCCGTCACCAGCGTGACCCTGAACGAGACCAGCCTCAACCTCTCCCGGGGCGAGAGCTTCAGCCTCACGGCCACCCTGGAGGGCGCCGCCGCCGCTCAGGGCGTCCGGTGGACCTCCAGCGATCCCGGCACCGTCTCCGTCTCCGGCGGACGGGTCACCGTCAGTGCCCGGGCCGAGACCGGCAGGCAGGTCTCCATCTACGCCCAGGCCGTCGCGGACGTCAGCAAGTACGCCATCTGCGCCGTCACGGTCATCGAGCCCCGCGCTCCCAAGGTCACCGACCTGACGATCACCAGCCCCGCCACCGACGACCGCTTCCGCTACGTGGACCCCGGCGAGACCATGACCCTCACCGCCGTCGCCTCCCCCATCGAAGCGCCCGCGGCGGACCGGACGATCACCTGGTCCTCCAGCGACACCTCCGTGGCCACCGTGGATCCCGATACCGGCGTCGTCCGGGGCGTCGCCCCCGGTGAAGCCACCATCACCGCCCGGACCGGCGGGGCCGATCCCCTTTCCGCCTCCCGGGACATCGAGGTCTCCGGCATCCTGCTGAGCTATCTCAAACGCTCCTCCTCCGGCGGGAAGGGCCAGACGATCCAGCTCACCGAGAAGAGCATCGAACCCATCTACCAATACCGGGACATCAGCGTCGCCGTCCGGCCCTTCGGCCTGGCCCGGGACAAGGTCGTCCACTGGGAGAGCAGCAACACCACCGTAGCCTCCGTGGCCAATGGCCGGGTCACCGCCAACTACCCCGGAGAGGCCATCATCACCGCTGGTGTGTCCAACGAGCCCTACACCGCTAAATTCAGCGTCCGGGTCTCCGAAGATGTGGCCGACGCCATCAACGTGGACATGGGATCCCGGGCCGTCTACTCCTTCTCCGGCCTCCTGAGCGAGCTGAACAAGCGCTCCCAGAGCAAGGCCGGGGCCCCCCTGGACTGCGTCTACAACCTGAAGGTCTCCACCGAGGACGGCGTCCTCTACTACAAGTACACCTCCCCCTCCAGTCCCGGCCACGGCGTGGGCGGCACGGAGCGCTATTACTACCAGGCCAGCGGCCAGGGCCAGATGGCCCTGAAGGACGTGTCCTTCGTCCCCCTGCCCGGCATCAGCGGCACCGCCATCGTGGACTACAGCGCCGAAGCCACCAGCGGCGCGGTCTTCTCCGGCACCATCCGCATCGAGATCCCCGCCTCCTCCGGCGACATCACCTATTCCACGGAGATGGACCGGCCCGTCGCCCTCGCGGCGGAGCACTTCTCCGCCATCTGCATGGGCCGCAGCGGCCGGCCCCTCGGCTTCGTCACCTTCAGCCAGCCCTCCGCCAGCCGGGGGACCCTGTATTACAATTACAGCCCCGGCGGCCAGTTCGCTCCCAAGGTGGACAGCTCTACCCGGTACTACGCCTCCAGCAGGCCCTCGGTGGACGACATCACCTTCGTCCCCGCAGAGGGCTATACGGGGGACGTGAGCATCCCCTACCGCTGCATCGACAGCTCGGGCGCGGCCTACAGCGGCACCATCACCGTCACGGTCTACGGCTCGAACGGCTCCGGCGGGAGCCGGGACGTGGAGTACTCCACCGGGCAGGACCAGCGGCTGGTCCTGGACGGCAGCGACTTCGACGACGCCTGCCAGCGCTCCACCGGCTACGGCCTGGACTACATCCGCTTCGACAGCCTGCCCTCTTCCGGCAAGGGCACCCTGTACCTGAACTATACCAGCAGCTCCAGCACCCGCGTCACCACGGACCGGAACTACTACCGGACCTCCACGCCCCGGATCTCCAGCATCAGCTTCGTCCCCGACCGGGACTACAAAGGCACCGTCTCCATCCCCTTCACCGGGACCAACACCAACGGCCGCACCTTCTCCGGCGAGCTGGTCATCCACGTGGCCGACGGCACGGGCACGGTGCACTATGACACTCCCCGGGACCGCTCCGTCACTTTCGAAGCGGGGGACTTCAACGACGCCTGCCGCCGCATCAACGGCGAGACGCTGGACTACCTCCGCTTCACCGACCTCCCCCGCTCCAGCGCCGGGACCCTCTACTACGACCGCGGAGGCTCCGACGACAGCAGATCCCGGGTCTCCACCGGCACGGACTACCGGCGCAGCGGCTCCCCCGCCCTCTCGGATATCACCTTCGTCCCCGCCGACGGCTATGAGGGCACCGTCTCCATCCCCTTCACCGCCTATGACGACAGCGGCGACCGCTTCGAAGGCGACGTCACCATCACCGTGGGCGGCGGCGACCGGGTCATCTCCTACCGGACCGCCGCCAACAGCTCCGTCCGCTTCAACGCCTCCGACTTCAACAGCGCCTGCCGGAGCGCCACCGGGGACACGCTGGACTACATCCGCTTCCGCTCCGTCTCCAACAGCCGCGGCACGCTCTACCAGCAGTACGACGCCGCCGGCCGGACCGGCTCCTCCGCCTCCACCGGGACGAACTACTACCGCTCCGGCGGCAGCCGCCTGATCGACGATCTGACCTTCGCCGCCAACTCCGCCTCCGGCACCGCGGCCTTCGACTACACCGGCTACAGCACCCGGGGGGACTCCTTCTCCGGCACGGTGGAGATCCAGATCTCCGGTGGCTCCGGCACGCCCTCCGGCACGGCGGGCACGGCGGTCCGCTATACCGGCTGCTCCGCTCCCATCCGGTTCCGGGCCTCCGATTTCCAGACCGCCTGCCAGGCGGCCCTGGGGACCACGCTGGCCTCCGTTCAGTTCAGCACCCTGCCCGGCGCAGGACGGCTGTACCAAAACTACGCCAGCCCCGCCCGGACCGGCACCGGCGTCACCGGCGTCACCCGCTATAACGTCCAGGCCCTGGACCAGATCAGCTATGTGCCCCGCGCCGAGTACCAGGGGACCGTGACCATCCCCTACACCGCCTATGATACCCAGGGCGCCGCCTGCTCCGGCACGGTGGAGATCCTGCTCTCCAACGGCTATTGCACCACCCCCTTCACGGACGTGGCCTCCGGCTGGGACTGGGCGAAGCCCTCCATCGAGTACCTGCGCCAGGGCGGCATCAGCGGCGGCTATCGGGACAACACCTTCCGTCCCGGGCGGTCCATCAGCCGGGGCGAGTTCACGCTGATGGTCTGCCGGGCCTTCCAGTTCTCCTCCTCCAACAGCTCCGGCTTCCCCGACGTGCCCGCCGGCAGCGCCTATGCCGGGGCCGTGGCCGCCGCCCGGGAGCTGGGCATCGTGCAGGGGAACAACGGCCGCTTCCATCCGGACCAGCCCATCACCCGCCAGAGCGCCATGACCATGATCTGCCGGGCCCTGGAGGCCGCCGGGCAGTCCGTCCCCGCCGCCGACGTCTCTCTGCTCTCCTCCTATGCCGACGGGGGCCAGGTCTCCGCTTTCGCCCGTCCCGCCGTGGCCTCCCTGATCCAGATGGGCGCGGTCCGGGGGAACAGCTCCATGCGCCTCAACCCCACCGCCGCCATCAGCCGGGCCGAGATGGCGGTGATCCTCCACCGCGTGCTGGCCCGCTGAGCAAGGAGGGGTCGCGATGGGCCTGTTCTCAGTCTTTCGGAAAAAGCCTCAGGCCGCTCCCCCAAAGGACGGCCTCCCGGACCTGCGCACCGGGATGCGGGTGGAGGTCCTGACGCCTACCGGCGTCCCCCTCTTCACCGGCAGGATCCGCCTCCTGGGCTCCCAGGGCCTGGAGGTCCGGGCGGAGGACGGGGGCTTCCTCCCCCGCGCGATCTACGGCCAGCCGGTGCGGCTCCAGGGCTTCCAGGAGGACGGAGAGGGCTTCGCCCTCGACGGCTCCATAGGGCCCAACACCCCGGAACTCTGGCGGATCGAGCGGCTGAGGGTCCCGCAGGCCAGCCAGCACCGGGACTCTTACCGCCAGCACGCCGGCACGGAGGGCTATGTCTCCCTCACGGAGACCTTCAAGGGACAGAAGCACCCCTGCAAGGTCCTGGACATCAGCGCCAGCGGCGCGCGGGTGATCACGAAGGCCCTCTTCAAGCCGGAGAGCATCTTCTACCTGTCCGTCGCCCTCCTCCCGGGGGAGCGCCCCTTCTCCATCCCCTGTCTTGTCAAGCGTGTCCATACCCATTCCAAGCCGGGCAGCTCCGTCCGGAACTTCGAGTACGGCTGCCGGTTCACCGGCGTGCCTGTCCGGGAGCAGGAGCGCCTCGTCCAAGCCATCTTCACCCTCCAGCGCCAGGCCCTCCAGGCCCGCCGGAGCCGGTAGGCCCCCGTATGAACGATGCCGGGCTCCGCACGATGACGTGCGGAGCCCGGCATCAGCTTATCGGAGCATCCTTTTCGACCGGCTGAGCAGATCCCCCGGACTTTTTTGAGCGTCTTGAAGCCTTATCCATGAAAAGCGAAAGGGACCCTCCCGGGTCCCTTTCGTGATGCTCCCCCCTCCCGCTGAGGGGATCCCCCCTGCCTTTTCGGCACTCTGATACCAGGCGCCCCCTTTTAGATCCGGCCAAATTTGGAAATACTAGGACCAGTATAGTCAACACAGTTGAAAAGAAGTAAAACTTCTTTTCGACCGGCAAACCTTTGGTTTGCCGGGGCGCAAAGCGCCCATGTGTTTCCTATGAAGTCATGCACAGCAAGCCGCTTGTGCGGCTTGAGGCGCTGTTCTACAGCGCCTCGCTGAAAAGGATCCTTTGGATCCTTTTCAGCTGTGCTGACTATAAAAGGAGGCTCTCCCTATGAGTGTCACATTTTCACAGTTCTGCACCGGCGGGCCGGAGGTCCTGGAGACCCTGCGCCGCTGCATCGACGACCTGGGACGGCAGGGCCAGGGCTATGAGTTCCCGGACTGCCGGATGCCGGAGGGCTGCGTCCCCCGGCAGGTCGCCCTGGGCTTCCTGAAGCGGGACCGGGGATATCTCCTCTACTGGCGTCCGGCAGTGGCCTATCAGGGCAGGAGCCCGGTCCTGTCCGCCCTGTTCGCCCGGAGCGTCTGGCGCTTCGACAGCTACGAGGCCATGACCGCCCGCCTCGCCTCCCTCCGGCGGGAGGCGGAGGAGCCCGTCCTCCGCACCTTCCGCCCCCCTGTGCTGTCGCAGGGGCCCGCCCCTGTCTCTGCTCCTGTCTCTGCTCCCCTTCCCGCTCCCTCCTCCAAGCCCGCCGCGTCCCCCTGGCCCCCGCTCTACCAGCGTCTCCGGGAAGAGCTCGGCAAACAGGTCCTGGGGCAGGACCGGGCCGTGGAAGCCGCCGCCTTCCGGCTTTACAGCCACGCGGGGAAGCGGGCCCCGGCCCGTCCCCTGTCCCTGATCTTCCACGGCCCCACCGGCGTGGGGAAGTCGGAGCTGGGCAAAGCGCTGGCCCCGGCGCTGGAGCGCTGCTGCGCCAGGCGCTGGCAGTTCGTCTGGACGGAACTGAACACCTTCACCCAGCCCCACTCGGTCCACCGCCTCACCGGCGCGCCGCCGGGCTACGTGGGCTATGAGGACCAGCCCATCTTCGAGGCCGTGCGCAGCAACCCCTGTACCGTCTTCATGTTCGACGAGCTGGAGAAGGCCCACCCGGAGGTGCTCAAGGTCTTCATGTCCATCCTGGACGAGGGCCGCTGCACGGCCCACAGGGCCGATGAGAAGGGCGGACGGGAACTGGATTTCCGCCGGTGCGTCTTCGTCTTCACCACCAACGCGGATCTGACGGCGGCGGGAGGCCGTCCCCTGGGCTTTTCCGGCGACCGGCCCGCCCCCAGCCGGGTTCGGGAGGTGCCGGGGAGGGCCGCTTCTCCGGCGGAGCTGGCGGAACGGCTCTTCCGAGAAAACGAAGAAGCACGCCGGGCCATGGTGCGCCTCGGCGTGCTTCAGGAGATCGCGGGCCGCTTCAGCGGCATCATCGGTTTTGGCCGTTTGGACGATGAGGCCCGGCGGGCCGTCACGGTCAAGCAGATCTCGGCCCTGGGCCGGGAGTACGGTCTGGACATCGTCCAGGTGGACCCGGACACCGCCCAGGCACTGACGCCGGAGCGGGACGGCTCCCTCTCCATCCGTTCCTCCGTCTGCGTGCTGGAGGGGCTGCTGACCCCCCTGCTCACGGCGGCTTCCGGGCAGACGGGCTATCGCCTGACGGGGCTCCCCGGCAGTCTCCGGCTGCTGCCGGATCACTCCCACTCCAGCTCTACCACCGCGTTGAGGCTCTCGTCCAGCTTGTAGAGCTTGCCGTTCTGGGAGAGGAAATAGCTCCCGACGATCTGGCTGTCCTCGTCATAAATGTCCACCCGCACAGCGACGCTGTCGGCGATGCGGACAGACCCCTCCTTGGGCATGAGCTCGTATGCCTCCATGGACTCTCCCGGCAGGCCCAGCACGGACGGATGCAGGGCCTCGATATCCGAGATCCCCTTCCGGGCGACGGGCATCTCCCGTTCCGGGGCGGGGTCGTGGACGAGCCCCTCCGGCATATCCAGGAGCACGGAGCAGTCGCTGCCCTCCCAGCTCAGCAGCAGGGACTGGACCCCGCCGCCGGTGCCTTCCTCCGTTTCCGGCACGTTCCGGGCCAGCTGGACCGTGCCGTGCGTGCCAAACGCCTCCGGCGGGTCGATCCGCAGCAGCGTCTCATCCACGGTGGAGAAACCGGCGTCCTCCATGGTCATCAGAGTGATATAGGCCGAGATCAGATCCGCCGGGGCCTGCAGCCCCTCGTAACGGTAGAGGATCTTTTTGAAGGCGTCCGCGGCCTCCTCCGGCTCGGTCTCGGCAGGCTCCGCATCTCCGGCGCCGCTGGCGTCTCCGCTTTCTCCGGTATCGCCGGCGTCGCCGCCTTCTCCCCCTGCCTCAGCCTTGTCGCCGAGGGGAGAGGCGTCGCTGCCCTCGCTGCCCTCGCCGCCTTCGCCGTCTCCCGGCCCTGCCGCCGGCTCCGGCTCCACTTCCTCCTGATAGACCAGCACTCCCTCGCCCCACACCGGCAGGGCGGGGATCTGCTGCTCGTTCAGCACGTAAGCCGCGGGAGCGGCGATGGGCTCCGGCGGGCCTTCTTCCTCCTCCTCGCCGCCGCCCCGCAGGAAGAAGAACGCTCCCACGCCCACCGCCGCGGCAAGGACCGGGACCGCGATCAGCAGCAGCTTCTTCTTGCCCTTCTTCTTGCCTGCGGCGCCCCCGCCTTCGCCTCCTTCGCCGGAGGGATCGGAGGCGGCCGCTTTCGCGGCGACCTTCGCCAGGGCCTTGGCCTTCTTCTCCTCGGCTTTCTTGGCGGCAAGCTGCGCCTTCTTCGCGGCGGCCTCGGCCTTCTTGGTCTTGGAGGCCGCTTTTTTCGTGGCGGCGTCGGCGGCTTTCGCGGCCTTTTTCTGGGCCTGCGCCGCCTGCTTCTGCTTCGCCGCCTCGGCCTTCTTGCTGGCGACCTGCACCTGCTGGGCGGCTTTCTTCGCCTTGAGTTCGGCTTTCTTGATGATCTTATCAGCCTTATCCTGTTTCAACGCTTCACTCTCCTATACTCAAGCGGCCCGCCCTCAGCAGACGGTGATGGAATCCCGGTCCTTCACCATCTGGCTGAAGCCGCATTCCTTGCCGTTCACCGCCAGATGGACGGGTCCCTCCAGCTTCTCGAAATCCACGCCGGAGCGCTCCAAAAGGTCCATGACGTAGTAGGGCTGGCCGTTCTCCTTGGGCGGCAGGACCATGGGCTTCCCGTTCAGGAGGATCTCCACCTCCCGCTTGCGGATCAGCGGCTTCACCGGCTCCGCTTTCGGCGGCGGCGCCTGGGGCTCCTCCGGGGCCGGCGGAGCGGGCTGCGGCTCCGCCGGAGCGGACGGAGCTTTCCCCCGGGCCGGGGCCGCGGGAGCGCCCGCCTGCGGGGCCGGTCTCTCCGCCTCCGGCGGCTCCGCCGCCAGCGGCGGGACGATGCCCGCGGGGCCCTCCAGGGTCAAGATCACGTCCCCCTGGTGCAGCGGGGTCTTCAGGCTCGCCTCCTGGTTGTTCAGGAGCACCCGCCCGGTGTGATCCACCCCCAGCAGCTCGCCCAGGGTCTTGGCGGCGTCTTTGCCGCTCCGGGCGGGCCTGAAGCGGATGTTGTCCCCCGCGTGGACCAGCGAATTGATCGCCGCCTCCTCGCCGTTCACCCGCAGGATGGCGGGCACAGCGGGCTCCCCCCGGAAGATCATGTGCCTGCCGTTCAGGGTCACGCCCAGGTTCCGCCCCGAGCGGCCCAGCATGTCGGCATAGGTATACCCGTTCATCAGCAGGATGTCCCGGACCGTCAGGCTCCCGCTTCGGAAGAGCTTGGCGGTCTCGCCGTTAAGGGTGATGACGTAGCTGTCGTTCAGCAGCCCCAGGGCGGCGGAGACCGCGATGCCCAGGGGCGTGGCGTACTCCGGGTTGTTCAGGTCGATCTCGTCGGCGAAGGCGCTCTTGGCGAAATTGTTCCCGGCGATGGCCACCCGGCGCTCATCCATGCCCAGGCTGGCCGCCGTCCTCTCCCGGAGGCCGTCCAGCTTGCTGCCGCCTCCCGCCAGGAACACCGCCGAGGGCGTCCCGCCGTTCAGCTCCGCCACCTGGGCGGCGATGGCCTCCGCCAAGCGGCCCATGGGCTCCTGGATGGCGGTGTGGATCTCCTCGAAGGTGGCGGTGTTCTCCAGGCCCAGGATATCCGTGTAATGGGCGTCCTCCCCGGGGCGGAGCTCCCGCTTCATCCTCTCGGCCGTCTGGAAATCCACCAGGAAGGTCCGCATGATCGCCTCCGTGATCTCGTCCCCGGCGATGGTGGCCATGGTATAACCGGTGACGCTACCGTCCCGGCAGACGGCGATATCCGTGGTCCCCGCGCCGATGTCCACCAGGGCCAGGTTCAGCAGCCGCAGCTCCGACGGGATGGCGGCGTTCATGGCGGCGATGGGCTCCAGGGTCAAGCTGGAGACCTGGAGGCCCGCCGCCCGCATGGCGGCATAGAGGCTCTCCACCACCTCCCCGGGGAGGAAGGTCGCGACCACGTCCGCCTCCGCCTTCTGGCCGTTGTGGTCCATCAAAGACGCCAGGGGATAATTGTCCAGCCGGTACTGGGCCACGGTATAGCCCACCATGAAGAACTGCCGCCGGGCCTCGTCCTCCATCTGGAGGGCCTCCTCCGCGGCGGAGAGGGCCCCCGCCTCCAGGCGGCTGATCGTCTCGGCGCTGATGATCTTCTCCTCGCTGATGTCCATGGCGAAGCTGCCGCTCTGGGTCCGCAGGGCCCGCCCGGCGGCGGCCACGCAGACCCGCTCCAGATGGACGCCCAGGCGTTCCTCCAGACGTTCGGTGACGGTCCGGGCCAGCGCGCCCACCTGACGGATGTTGTCGATCTGACCGTCCAGCATGGCGCGGCTGCTGTGCTCCGCCACCTCGATATCCAGCGCCTTGAACCGTCCCCCGGTGGGCCGGCCCACGACGCCCACGACGCTGCGGGTGCCGATATCCAGGGCGAAGATCAGGTCCTGCTCCTGGGCTCTCAAATCTTTCATAAAGGCGCTCCTTTTTCGATCTCCTGAATTCGGGAGGCGGCGCAATGATGCCAGAAGGCGGCACCGGACCGCCTTCTGGCATCATGACAGGGGACTCTGCTGCCAGCGCGGAATGGCGCAAGTGAGGACAAGGGTCATCCCATGGCAGCTCGCGTCTTAGGGAACGGACGGTCCGGCCAGTGCGGGGCTGTCGGTCCAGCGATCAATACTTGCTGAACGAGCCGCCGCTGCTGCGGCCGCTGTCGTAGGAAGTATCCGCGGCGGTGCTGCTGTCTTCCGTATAGCTGGGCGCGGAGCTGTAGCCGGAGCCCTCGCTGCGCAGGCGGAACTTGCTCAGCAGGTCCTTCATCAGGCTGGCCTGGCTGCTCAGCTCCTCGCTGGCGGCGGCGGACTGCTCGGAAGTGGCGGAGTTCGTCTGGACCACGGAGGAGATCTGGTCGATGCCCTCGGTCACCTGGGCGATGGCCTGGGCCTCTTCCTCGACGGCCTTGGTGATCTCCTGGAGGGCGGACATGGTCTCGTTGGTGGCCTCCACGGTCTTGTTCAGGGAGTCGGAGACCCGCTTCACGATCTCACTGCCGTCCTGGACGGAGGTGATGGAGTTGTCGATCAGCTCCTTAGTGGCCTTGGCGGCCTGGTCGGACTTGGTGGCCAGGTTCCGGACCTCGTCGGCGACCACGGCGAAGCCCTTGCCGGCGCTGCCCGCGCGGGCGGCCTCCACGGCGGCGTTCAGGGCCAGGATGTTGGTCTGGAAGGCGATGTTCTCGATGGTGGCGATGATCTTGCCGATCTCCTCGGAAGAGCTGGAGATCTTATCCATGGCCTTGACCATCTCTTCCATGTAAGCGGCGCTCTCGCGGACCCGCAGGTCGGCGTTCTTGGAGTGGTCCATCGCCATCTCGCTGCTCTGGGCGTTGCCCTGGGAGCGGCTGGAGATCTCGGCGATGGTGGCGGAGAGCTCCTGGACGGCACTGGCCTGCTCGGTAGCGCCCTGCGCCAGGGCCTGGGCGCCGGTGGACACCTGGTCGGAACCGGAGGAGACCTGCTCGCCGCTGAGGCTGATCTGAGCCAGGGTGTCGCTGAGGCTGGAGTTGATGACGCGGATGGACTTGAGCATGCTGCTCAGGGCACCGACGTAATACTTCTCGGCCTGGGTCCGGCAGTTGAAGTTCCCGGCGCCCATCTCCTCCAGGAGGCGGCAGGCGTCCTTGATGACCTCGCCCAAGACCTGCTGGCTGGTCCGCAGGGCGTCGCACATCTCGCCCAGCTCGTTCTTGCTCTCGAATTCCACGGGGATGTCCAGGTCGCCCTGGCTGAAGCCGACGAGGGCCTTACGGACCTGCTCGGTGGGCTCCACGATGCTCTTGATCAGCTTCATGGCGAGGATCATGACGATCACGCTCGACACGGCCATGGCCACCACCAGCATGATGATGGTGATCGTCACGCTGCGCTGCTGCTCCTCGACGGCCGCGTTCTGCACGACAGTCAGGGAGGCGTCCAGCTCCTGGGCGCGGCTGGTCATGGCGTTCAGCTTGGGCGTGCAGTCGTTGTAGATCAGGGAGACGGCGCGGTCGTTGTTGCCGCTGTTGATGGCCTCCAGGATGTCGGGGATCTCATTGCCCCACTCGTTGATGGACGTGATATAGTTCTCCAGGCTGACGCTGTCCAGGGGCCAGATGTCCCGGATCTGCTGGATGAGGCCATCCAGATCGCCCAGGACCTCTTTGGCCCGGGCTTCCAGCTCGGGGTTGGCGGGATCGTCGGGGATCAGGGCCATGTCACGGACGTTGCGGGCCGCGATGTTCGCGTTCAGGCGGATCTCCGTGATCAGCTGCTTGGACTGGATATCCGTGTCGATGACCTCCTGATACCCGTTCCTCAGGCTGTTCATCATGAACAGCGAGATCACGATCATGATGACCGAGATGACGATGCAGACTCCGTAGCCCAAGATCAGGCTCTTTTTGATCTTCATGTTTTTCAGCATTGCCTGTTTCCTCCTCAAATTCATACACGTTGAAGGTTTCTTTATCTATGATCATCGGCTCCGCGGTCACACCACGTCGCCGTATCTTCCTTTCTCAACGTCGCCGAAGATCCTCCCGTCCACCAGCGTCACCACCCGGCGGCGCATGATGTTGACATAACGGCTGGCATGCGTCGCCATGATGACCGTCGTGCCCTTGCGGTTGACCTCCTGGAGCAGCTGGAACATGTCCCAGATGTTGTCGTCGTCCAGGTTGGCGGTGATCTCGTCCAGCACCAGGATGGGCGGGCTGTTGATCAGCGCCCGGGCCAGTTCCACCCGGCGGCACTCCCCGATGGACATCTCCACGGGATACCGGGCTTCCACGCCCCGCATGCCCACCAGGCCCAGCACCTTCTTCACCCGCAGATCCACATGCTTGGCGCTCTCGAAACGCCGCCGCCCCACCTGGGCGGCGACCCAAAGGTTCTCCTCCACGGTCATCTTGCGGATGAGGCTGTGCTCCTGCTGTACCCGGCCGAAGAGGATGGCCGCGCGGTTTTGGCTCCAGGGGATCAGCTTCGAAAGGTCCTTCTTGTCCAGGCACACGGTCCCCTTGTCCGGCTTCAGCCTCCCGGAGATCAGGTCCAGCAGCGTGCTCTTCCCCGCGCCGCTGCTGCCGATGAGGAACACGAACTCGCCCTGTTTGATGGTCAGGTCGATGTCCTGTACGCCGACCTCGAACCGCTTGCCCTTGTGCTCCTTCTGCTGCCGCCGGTCCAGCTTATAGTTCTTTGTTACGTTTTCCAACGTGATCGTGGGCATAGGTACGCTCCCGTAAGTTTCAGATCCTCCGCCGGGGAGGGGCCCTCCCCGGTATCCGTCCATACGCACGCGAAGGCGGGAGCCCGGCCGGTCCTGCCAGCCGGGGCTCCGGCTCTCGCATATCTCCTCACTTGTAAATGGACGCTCCTCTCGCCAACTTGCGGTTGACGATCCGATCCAGATCCACCAGCTGCTTCAAGACCCGCTTGTTCGCACTGACCTGGTTCACCAGGGGGGCCTCCGCCTCCGTCTCCGCCTCCGCGCCCTTCAGCAGGGCGGCGAGGCGGGCGGCGTCGGCGCCGGGCAGGGCCTGCTGCTGCTGGTCCAGGGCCTGATGGGCCGCGGCCAGCCTGTCGGTGGGTTCCTGCCGCATGGAGACCAGCATCCGCGCCGCGACCTCATCGTCCCGGTCCGCGGCCTCCGCCAGCTGGCGGGTCACATCCAGGGCCTCGTTCAGCGCGGTGTAGATCCGCTTCAGCTGTACATGGGCGTCTAAAAGCGCCGGTGTTTCCATCTTGGATCCCTACTTTCCTGAGTCTCCGCTTTTTTGCGCCTGGCGGAAGGCGTCCCGCAGTTCACCCACCATGCTCTTCACGTGGGTCAGCACTTCCTTGCGGCGGCCGATCTTCGCCCGGCCCAGTTCATAGGTGAAGTACTCATAGAGCTGGGTCAAGTTCCCGCTGATCTCGTACTGCCGGTCCAATGTGGAGTCCAGATAGTCGATAATGGCCACCGCCCGCTCGATGGAGGCCTCGTACACGGGGTAATCCTGCTGGTCCAGCATGAGCTCCGCCTGAGACAGGCGCTTGTAGAGCTCATCGTACAACAGCAGCAGCAGCTCGCCCTGGGTCATGGTATTGACGCTCTGCTCTTTGTAGTGCTGGAAGCCTTTCATGTCCATCGTCTGTGGATCATCCTTTCAATATCAGCCGCCCGAGAGCTGGGAGAAGTAAGAGCTCTGAGAGTTCATCTGCTGGATGAGCTGCTCCAGTCTGGAGAATTGGTTGGTGTAGTAGTCGACCTTGTCGCTCAGCTTATCCTGCCACTTCGTGATCTGGCTGTCGATGTCGTCGAGCTCCTGCTGGATGAGGTTGCTGTACATGCTGCTGGCCGCCAGGGGGGAGCCGGCCTTCTCCACCAGGATGCCCTTGCCGCCGCTGGTCTTGCCATACATGTCCAGGGGCTGCTTCAGCGACTCCATCAGGCCGCTGCTGGCCGCGCCGGCGTCCGTGCTGGCGGTGAAGGCGTCCCGGATCTTATCGGGGTCTTTGTCCATGGCGGCCCGGAACTTATCCTCGTCGAAGTCCAGCGTGCTCAGGCCGTTGGCGTAGTTGACGGTGATGCCCGCGGCCCGGAGGACGGCGCCGCTCTCGCCGGTCATGGAGATGGCGGAGGTCAGGCTGCTGTACAGGTTCGCCAGGTCCCGGTCTCCGAAGAGCAGGCCCTGCTTCGCCTTCTCGTTCCAGTTCTTGACGAAGCTCTCGCTGTACTTCTCCTCCTCCTCGGCGGTCATGGGCTCGTAGTACTTGCCGTTGGACTGCTGGGCGGGGAGGACGGAGTAGGCGTTCTTGATCTCGGTGACCATGGCGTTGTAGTCTTCCACCATCTTCTTGATCACGTCCACGATCTTGTCGGAGTCGGCGCTGGTCTCGAAGGTGACGGACTCGCTGGAGCCGTCCGCCTTATAGAGCTTGCCGTCCGCGCCCTTCACGACGCCCTGGTCGCCCTCGTTCGCTCCCTGGGCCTCCTCATAGCCGAAGGTGCCCTTGAGCGTCACGGTCATGCCGTCCAGATCGATGTCGTTGGAGCTCCGGGTCAGCGTGCCCAGGGAGGTGCCGTTGACCGAGGCTTCGAAGATGGCGTCCTGCCCCTTGGAGAAGCCCGCCTCCGCAGAGGCGTCCGAGACGCCGAACAGCTCGGCGGCCAGGCCGTCGAACTTGATCGCGCCGTTCGAGCCGGTGTCCTTGGCGGTGAAGGAGATCTCGTTGGTCAGCTTGGAATAGCTCACCTTGACCGTAGAATCCTCGTTATTGTTCATCGCGTTGAAGACGTCGCTGAGCTTGCTGTTGGCGTTGAACTGGCCGACCTCTTTGCCGTTGACCTTGAAGGAGTAGAGCTGGTTCCCCTCCGAGTCCTTGGCGGGGGTGGAGGTCGGGTTGCCGTTGGCGTCCTTCTCATAGGCGATGTCGAACTTGCTCCAGTCCATGTCCTTGCCCAGCAGATCGCCCAGGGTCTTGCCGGTGTTGAGGTAGCTGGTGACGGACTTGCTCTCGCCCATGCCCATGACATTGCCCTTCGTGGCGTTCACGGAGAAGGTGGAGCCCTTGGCGGCGGTGAACTGGAGCTGGATGCCCGCGTCGGTCCCGTTCTTGTCGCTGACCGTCAGCTTCCCCTTGCCGAACGCCTCGTCGATCTTCTCCTGGAACGCGGCCATGAAGGCTTTGTCCCGCTCCTGCCGGCTGGCGTCGTTGGTGAGGGCGCTGCCGTTCTGGATCTTCGTTTTCAGGGCGTCGGCGTATTGATAGGAGGAGTCCACCTTGGCGGCGATCTCGTCCAGGGTGGGCATCTTGATGGTCTTGGTCTTGCCGTCCACGGTGATCTCCACGCTGGAGCCGCTGAGGTAGGAGAGGTTGCTCTTGTCCTCCGTGGCGAGGGCGTCCTTGCCCAGCCACAGCTTCTTGAGCTGAGAGCCCGCCTGGCTGCTGGCCTCCTCGCCCCGCAGGAGGAGCTCCTGCACGCTGCCGGTGGCACGGGAGACGAAGACGTTGTTGCCCTTGGGGTCGGCGAAGGTGATGTTGCCGTCCTCGCCCACCTCGGCCTTGACCACCTTGTTCAGCAGCTCTTTCCCGGTGTAGGTGTTGCTGCCGATGGTGACGCTCTGCTCCGAGAGCTGGCGGTTGATCTCATCGGCCAGCTTCTGGGGGTCGCCGTCATAGGTCTTGGTCTCGTCGAAATTGATCGTCAGGTAGCTCCTGGAGTCCGCGCCGCCGTAAGCCAGGGTCATCGATCCATTCAGCTTGCTGATGGTGGTGGTGCCGTCCAGGTCCATCGTGCCGCTGGCGGAGGCGGTGACGGAGGAGATGTCCTCTCCGAAGGAGGAGGTCTGGGGATCCAGCGCCGAGCCCTTGAGCTTATAGCTGGCGGCGGTGGCCATCTGGAGGACGCGGTCGATCTGGATGCTGCTGCTGGCCCGGCCGACCGCCGTGACCTTGTCCGCGTATTTCCCCTTGGCCACGGTCTTCACCGCGTTGTTGAAGAAGCTGGCGGACATCAAGTTGTTGCCGGACATATAAGAGGTGTACTTCTCGGCGAACACGGACATCTTATTGACGATGCTCCGGTACGCGTCTTGCTTCCACTCCGTCTTGGTGCGCTTTTGCTGCAGCGCCGCGATCTTAGCCTTGTATCCGGATACTGCGTTTTCGATCATGCTCTCCGTATCCATGCCGCTGGCAAGGCCGGAGATCACGTTTCGATTCCCGTAAAGACTGCTGGAACTGCTGATGCCGCTGATAGAAGCCATATCGCTCCACTCCTTTCTGAAATTGAAACCCGGCCCCTCGGGCCTGCCGGTCCGGGGCCATCGATTTTAGAATTTTTTTGATATTCCTCTATGTTTTTTTATCGACATATAGTATAATAAAAATAAGAGGTCCCCGTTTAGTTTTTACAG
>NZ_CAJUBK010000039.1 GCF_910584465.1 uncultured Oscillibacter sp. | reverse complement strand
AGGGTCCCTTCAAGCTGGTCCGGGTGCTGATAGCCCAGGCTGGCGGTAAGCGAACCCTGAGCATCTACGTCCACCAGGAGAACTCTCTTGCCTTCCCGTGCCAGCCCGACCCCTAGATCGGCTGCCATTACAATCTCGCCAACTCCACCTCTCTGGTTACAGATCGCCGTGATTTTGGCTATTTTGCTCACTTTGGTCTCTTTTTATGTTCATAGGATAAAAGCAGGACTAACCCAGTACGCCCCTTGCTGTGGGGTGTTTCTGATTTAGTCCTATTTTAACACTCCCATCGTAGAAGCGGACATGCGGCAAGCCGTATTTTCTTGAGCAGTTTCTCGAAACGGTGGCTGACATAGTCGGAAGTAATCGGCCCTCCGGCCAGCAGAAAACATATCCCGTTTTCGCGTAGGCTTTCCCGAAAAGCCGCGCGTTTCCTCTCTGTTCCGCTTGCCGCTCCAGACACAACGCCCGCATTTCCGACAGCAGGGGAAAACCCTCCTTTTCCGTCCAGCCGTCCGCTACGACCTTTTTCGTCAAGGAAGGCTTGCAAGGTCCGGCGGTCGGTCTTGGCCAGGGTCAGGCCCGTCTGCTCTGCCCAGGGCAGCACGTGGCGTTCCGCTAGGGCACGGTAGCCCTGCATCGTCACTTCATCCACACGCTGCTCGGACAGCGCCAGCCAGCGGCGTATGTAGTCCGCCAGCTTGATGTCCGCTGCTTCACCGCTGGGGGCGTTCCATCCTTCCTTTGCCAGCCGTTCCCGGAGCATCTGCTCCGCCTTGCGCTTGTTTCCTTTTACGGGCAAGCCCGTGGATATCCAGCGCTGTTTCCGTTTGCCGTTTTCGGTGCTGTTCAGCACCATGTAAAATTTTCCGTTTTTGATCTGCAGATCTCCTGTCATGGTCGGTCCTCCTTTCAGACAGTGGGTCTGCTGTTATTGCTTCGTGACGGTGCAGCGGGCGGATGTCAGATGATCCACCACGCACAATTTTGGGATGCGGATATCCCTTCCGATCCGGTCGTGGCCGATCGTACCGCTTTTTATCAATTGATAGGCGGCGTTCTGCCCAATGCCGAAGATATGCGCAAGCGGTCCCACTGTGAGCACGTCGGGAAGTCGTTCAGCATCTCAGCGCCTCCACTCAAAAGGGCATATCCGAGCCATCGGCAAGGCCCATCTCGTACGCCCCATGAAAGCGGCGGCGGGATACCTGCCCGTTTCCGGCTCCTCATATCGGACGTTGGGATATCGCTCCTTCAGGGAGATATTGTTCGCTGAGTAGACCACGCACGGCGCAGGACCGTTGTGATCCCCCTGCGATGTTTGGCACAGCGGTCTTGCCGGAGCTTTGCCGTTTGCACCAGAGAGGGATACGAGAGACACCGATACCGCGGGAGCCGGAGCATCCCTGCGGCACTTCCGCGGTTACGATGCCCTTGCCCCTGATCAAAGGCCGGAGAGACCGTCCAAACGGGCGCATACTATGCTGCCGCCCATTTTTCAAGCCGTACGTTTCGATAGACCACACGGTTCCCGGCGGTATGGCCGTAGATCCCGGCATAAAACAACAAACGCAGTTCATCGTCGGTCTCCGGTGTGCGGAAGGTCCAGGTGAACCCCTCCTTGTCCCTGCAGTAGGAGATGTCAAAGATGATGTTCCCAATATCTTTTTCTGTAGTCGTGTTGCAGAGCCTTAAACCTACGCCTTGCGTGTCTCCGGCCAAGATCTCGACATCATCGAACGTTACTTTGTATACGGAGCCCTGCTCCAATGGGATGCCCGTGTAATTGTATCGAACATCTCTTGCCTCCAATCCGATGTCCCCTTGTTCGACTACCTGATAGTCCCCTTTTTGTTCGAGGGCCTGACGCATCCCAGCCACGCCGAACCGCCGGAACGATCTGTCGGGAAACTGATCGGGGTTGATCGCGTAGATCACCACATCCGGCTGTGTCCAATCTATATATTCGGCGATAGAGCATTCTCTGAAATATCGGGGATCCAACGCATCTACCTCCTGAAAAACCGTGGAAAGATACGTCTGTAACGGCAGGGAGAATGAGTCCTTGATGATCAATACTTTCATGTTTGAGCACGCGTCCAAATTTCGATGCTGTACCAGGGGATGATCGCTTCCGATATATACGCAATACGAATTCAAACTCCAAAAGTTACCGTTATCGATATGTCGGCTGCTTATATTCGCCGCGTTAAAATCGCCTTTACGCAAATCTCCAAGACTAGGGACACTACAGGACATCTCCGTCTCGAACCGCGGAGTGAGCCAGATCAGCGGGTCTGTCCCGGCAAAGAATCGCCCCACCCGTTTCCCGCGGCTCCCTAACATCCAGTCCTCTTTCTCATGCCGCTCCCACAGCTCTTCCCGGGTATGGTCCAGCTCGATGTTGGCTCCTGGGAACATCTTTTGGAGCTCAGCTGTGATCTCCCGGAACGCAACAAAGGCCCCCTCAGCCGTCCAGTGATGGTCCGTCGAATAGAAATACCGCTCTATCATCTCGGTCGTCCGGCACACCCAGGGGCGTGTATCGAGACAGCAGATCCCATGGTCCCTCAAAATGCTGAGGAGCCGATCCGCGTTCTGGTTCGCAAAGCTCTCTATCCCCTCAGGGAGCAGTTCTCCCTCCAGATCCTCCTTGTAGGGCATCTGTACGTAAATGAACGGGATATCCTCACATCCATCCAAATATGAGGCGAGCTCGACGATATTTTGCGCCAGATCTGAGATGTCCTCCTCCTCTACGGCCTGCGTCAGCATCCCATCATCACATCTCACCACGTCATTGAGGACCCGGCGGCCCGTCAGCCTGGCAAAGAGGCCGTTGAGGTCTATAAAACAATTTTTTGATAGGGATCTATTGGCGGTATAGCCGCTTCGCACCTCATCCACGAATCCCTCAAATCCGATCTCCCCCTGGGACATCCGGTACAGCGGCTTTGCCAGGGCCTTGCCGTTCACGGCGGAGAGGGACAAGAGCAGCGCCAGCACCATGGCGGCCAGAGCATCCTTGGGGCGCTTTCCATCATGCATCATCCCTGCCACCCCTCCTCAGAAATTGAAATAGATGAACGGATTGTGCGAATCCATGACCAGCGCGGAGATCCCGACTAAAAACAGGACGAATTGCACCAGATCCGCGCCCAGGTCCCACAGCCTCCCTTGCGCTCCGCCAGCGGAGCGCAGCTTCGTAACGAAGCTGTGCGGCGCCGGTGTCGACCCGATGAGCCCCGCCGCCAGGATCACGCCATATTCCCGGAGATAGAAGCGGAACGCGCTGTCTGTCCCCGGGGCCCCGTCCATCCCGAACATCGCTTTTATGTACCGCAGGCCGGCGGGGAAGTCCTCCGCCCGGAAAAAGACCCAGCCCAGGACCACGACCGACAGCGTGACGATCCGATAGACCGCGCCCCAGCCCTTTCGGGTGGAGACCCGTTGGGGCAGATCGAGCAGCTTCTCTATGGTGACTGCCGCCCCGTGGAGGATGCCCCAGAAAAGGAAGTTCCAGCTGGCCCCATGCCAGGCGCCCGTGGCCAGCCAGACCACCGCCAGGTTGAAGACCAGCCGCAGCTTCGACTCCACCCGGGAACCGCCAAGGGGGAAATAGACATAGTCCCGGAACCAGCTCCCCAGGGAGATATGCCACCGCCGCCAGAATTCCGTGACGGTCTTGGAGATGTACGGATGATCGAAGTTCTCCAGGAAAGAAAAACCAAACATGCGGCCCAGGCCGATGGCCATCTCCGAATAGCCGCTGAAATCGAAATATATCTGCAAGGTGTAGCAGACCGCCCCCAGCCACGCCATGGCGGTGCTCAGCTCTCCGGCCCCAAAGGCGGCGTCCGCCGCCTCGGCCAGCAGGTTGGACAGGAGCATCTTCTTGTTGAAGCCATACAGGAACCGGCGCATCCCCTCCGAAAAGGACCCCCAGGTGATCGTCCGCTGCTCCATCTGGTCCATGATGGTCGTGTAGCGCACGATCGGGCCGGCGATCAGCTGCGGGAACAGGGAGATATACAGGCCGAGATACCCCGGATCTTTTTGGGCAGGCAGCCCCCGGTACACATCGATCACATAGCTCAGGGCCTGGAACGTGAAGAAGGAGATGCCGATGGGCAGCACGAAGCTGGTCTGGGGGATCACGCGTCCGCAGACCGGGGACCAGGAACGAAGGGTCTCCGTTACGAAGTTCATATATTTGAAGACGAACAGGATGCCCAGATCGAACGCCACGACCAGCGCCAGGAAGACCTTCCGGAGGGCGCTCCCGGCCTCCAGCTCCTCGATCCGGAGGGCCGCGAGATGATTGAACAGGATGGAGCCGATCATCACCAGCACGAAGCTGGGCTCCCCCCAGGCGTAGAAGAAAAGACTGGCCAGCAGCAGCCAATAGTTGCGCGCCCGGTGGGGCAGGAAAAAGTATGTCCCAAGGGTGACCGGGAAAAAGAACAGCAAAAATTCAAGACTGGTGAACAGCATATCGTATCCGTCCCCTCTCTTCGGCATCGTCTCAGGCAGCGCGCGGGGCCGGCGGGCCGCGAACGGCCGGCCCGGGCCTCCATCTGCAGGGAGGACCGCGCCTCCCCCGCTACAGGAGCGGCCTTCCCAAGTCCAGCGCGCCGCCCTCGTCCAGGTACAGGCTCTCGATGAGCCGGAGGTAGCCGTCCGCACGCCGGAAGCAGTCGTTCCCTTCATGGATGGACGGGATCAGCTGCCTGACGAGGAACACGAACGCCGCCGCGGTGAACTTGGACGTGTCCGTGAACCGGCTGAAAAACGCTTCCAGTGCCCGGAAGTCCTCCCGATACGCGCCGGGCCGGGAATGGAGGGACAGCTCATACGTAAAAAAGGGCATGTATTCAAAGATATAGGCGTCGCGATACCCGAAGGGATCGATGATCCGGATACCGTCGGCGCCCCAAAGCGCGTTTTTGAAATAGACGTCGCCATGGAGCAGATATTTTTCTTCTGTTGAAAAAAACACTTTATAGACCTCTTTTGCTTTTTGCAGCAGATAAGAGATCGTTTGGGGATGATAGCCGTATTTCTCAGAAAGCGGGTATTCCCATTCCGCCTGCTCCAGCACCCCCCGGATGGAGGACATAAGGTCTCCCCGGCCGGAGGCGGGCGCTTTATGCTCATCCATCTGCCGGAAGAGGTCTTCGATCGCGGCGGCATCCCGGGGATAGGAGATATAGCTGCCGGGCGTCACCCTCTCCAGCAGCATGGCGCACCGGTCCGGGCAGGTGTCCAGCAGCGTACACTGGCGGTAATGCTCCAGGGCCTGGAGGATCCAGGCTTCCTTATCGTAGCGTTCCCGCAAAAAGGGAGGGTACATCTTTATGACGACGCTGCCATACTTTTCCGAATCGCTCTCCAGCACCAGTCCCATATAAGCGTCCGGATCGACGGAAGACCGGCGGATGGACCAAAGGGACCCCAAGGCGCGCAGGTCCTCGTCGAGCGACCTATACCAGGCCTCCGCCCCGGCCGGATCCATCGCTCTGAACCGCTCGAACTGCCTTGTGATGCCCTGCGATATATGCGGACGGGATCCTTCGCTTCTCATGTGCATGACCCTTTCCTTTCGATCCTTTTGGGCGTTCCCACAAAGGGGCACCGCTTTTCCCATAGGGCGCTCAATCGTCCGTCACTTCCGCTATGCCGGCCGGGACGAAGCTTTGGTCCAGATCGGCCACCAGCTCGAAGGCACGATCCGTGCTGCGGACAAGCTCGAAGAGCCCGCTCTCCATCAGCACAGACTGCATCAAAGCGTTCTTCTCCGTTTTCCTGCAGTCCAGCCGCATGGTCCTGAACCCACGGGATCTGAAATAGACCAGCATGTGTTCGAAGAACGTCTGCTCCAGCCGTTTCCTTGCCGCCCGGCAGGAAAACACGAAGTGCCGCAGCACGGCGTCCTCCGCGCCGGCGACTTCGAACACCGCGAAGCCTACCAGCCCATAATCCCCGTACTTGTCGTCCACCTTGATGCGGAAACACTCGTGTCCCTCGGACGACAGGATATCCTCCAGCTCTCCTTTCGACAGCCTCTGCGCGGAGATATTGAGCTGGTTCGTCCTCTGGAGGAGCTCCCAGCACCGCTCATGTTCGTCGTCGGACGGCGGCGATACATGCATCTTCATCCGGCAGTCCAGGAGGAACTGCGTGATATCGTCCTGATAGCGGAGCGCGTCAGCGTTCCGGAGGGCGATCTCTTGATAGGACTGCCTCCGGTGCCTGCTCTCTTCCGTCACAGGGACATCGAAAAAATCTCTGCCGACGTATCGGCCGATGTCCGCCGCATCGCACACCCGGATCCCAGGACAGTTCGCATATACCTCCTGCAGCTCGTTCTCCGCATCGTCTACGAACACGAAGGTGTCCATAGAGATATCCAGCGCCCGCTCGATGGCCCGGATATTCTTGCTTTTGGGGCCCCAGTTGATCATGGGTGCGACAAAATATCCATCGATCCCAAAATACCGCAGCGCCTCCATCCCACGGTCCTCATCGTTCTTGCTCGCGATGCTGTTGACGATGCCCTTGGCGTCCAGGTCCTTGATGATGTCCAAGACATCTGGTCTTATTTTGACGCCTTCTTTCCCGTCCTCGGCCAGCGTCCCGTCCCACAGGGTATGGTCAAGATCCCAGATGACCAGCTTCACCTTTTTGGCCGGCTCCGGGAAGTATCTCTCGAGATGCTCCGGCCGGATGTCCACCATCGCCAGGCTGACGAAATATACCTGTTGGGGCCGGTCCTCCTCGGTATAGATGCTGAGGTAGTTGCTCTGCCCTTCCTGATAAGACAATTCAGACGTCCGTATCCAAAACCGGTTGAACCCCCTGTTTATGGAGAGCTTCTTCCTGGCGACGATCCGGTCGTCCGCCTTGTTCTCAAGGATCAGCCCATAGGCTTCGCCGGGATCCACGATCTCGCACAGCAGATAGCGGGGCAGATCCGCGGAAGGACGGCCTTCCCTCTCCTCATAGCCGGTCCTCCTCGCTATCCACTCTTTCACGCAGTAGCACAGACGTCGTACCAGGCCGATCCGGAAGGTCTTCGCTATCCATGCCAGGAAGCCATAGAGCCGGTTGTACCGGCTGGCGGTGGAGTAGGTCATTTTTTTGGTAAAGAAGCACGTCTCCAGTTTCGCCCACTCATCCATGTCGATCATCGCGTTCTGCCCAAAGATCGCCGCTTCATTGCCGGCCCTCTCGATCCCGTATTTGAACCGCCTGCAGCGGCCGTCGGCCCGCTTTTTATAATGCGTACAGGTGGCATAACAGGCCGGCATAGCGCATTCGACACAGTGCTCCTGCCAGATCAGGGGGACGATGGTCTCGATGCTGTCTGGAGAGACGGCATCCGTCACCGGATATCCCGGGAACTCGAGGCGGTTCTTTTTTTCGGAAAACTCAAAACCAAACATTATGTATCCTGCTCCTTCGTCCTTTCCGCGGTGTCCGCCAGGGCCCCTGTACGGGACGCCAGCTCATGCAGCTGAGCGTTGGTCACCACCTTGCAGTCCGTGCATCGTGACAAATACCGGCAAAGCTCATCAAACTGTCCCACACTGTTCTGCCATTTGTCGGTGCCCCAGCCCGGTCCGCCTGGAGAGAGGATGCTGTGGAACAGGAGGATGACCGCGTGATCGTCGGGCATGGACCGGAGCAGGGCGAGGATCTGTCCGATGCTGTTATCCGCATTGCAGCTGACGCTGGGATAGAAGCTACGCTCCGGCGCTCCTTTCCCTTTGGCCGTCCGCGTCCCCCCGTCCATACAGATCAGGTCCCTTCGATTGTACCAGCAGAACAGCCTCTTCGATCTTGTCACCCGGCAGAGCACGTAAAGCGCGGCATACAGATACCCATCCCTTTTGACCTGGCGCCCGCTTCGGATATACAGGACCGTCCCGTCCTTGAGCAGCCCGCTGTACCGGTCGAAATTTTTCTCGCAGATATCGGAATGCGGTGAGGCGAAGCCGGCCGGTCTCCCGCCGGGCATCTTCAAGGCGGCCGCCAGGGCCCCCATCCCTTTGCGTATCTGCTCAAGGTCATTCGTGTGATCGGCGGAGTGGCAGGCGATCTCCACGCCGCTGGCCGCGCATCCCATCAGTTCCTCTTTCGTGATATATGCCGGGAAGGCGGCGCGTCCACAGGGGGACGGTCCATCCAGCGTATCCGTGATCACGTTCAGCGTTGCGGGGAGCCGGTATTTTTTCAAGATCGGGAGGACATCCGTATAAAAGTCCTTCCTCCCGTCATCGAAGGACAAAACAACATACTTCATGCAGATACCTCCTCCGGCAAAAACAGTCCTCCGGGGCCTTCACGGTCCGTGATGCCCGCTTCCCCGGATCTTAGCGCCGATCCGCTTCGCGGCGGTCCCGATCCCCGTGCTGCCAAGCGCGGCAAGGATCGCCGAATAGCAGGCAAGCCCCAGTATGGTATCCATCGCGAACCGGGCCATCGGCCACGGGACCGGCACGGCCCGGCGGAACAGCCGCAGCACGGCGCTCAGGGCCGCTCCGGCCAGCGATCCTCTCCCGGCCTCCAGGAAGAACGGCCGCAGGTCAAGCCCGGGCAGACGCCGGTGTGCCGCCGACAGCAGCAGCGCCGCAGTCACTGCGGCGGAGACCGTGGTCCCCAAGGCGATCCCCTTCAGGCCCAGCCAGCGGACGAAGAGCAGGCTGGATATGATGTTGCACCCCACGCCGATCGCGCCGTTCCGCATGGGCGTCTTCGTGTCCTGGACGGCATAAAAGGCCCTGGTCAAAATGTCTCGGAGCCCCGAGAAGGCGAACATCGGCGCGTACCAGGCCAGGGCCAGGGCGGTAGAGGAGACCGCCGCCTGGTCGAAGCTGCCCCGGGCATAGACCACGCTCACGATATCGCCCGCATCCAAGGATGTGATGCAGGAGATGGGGATCAGCACAAGGGTGAGCCCGCCCATGCCCTGCAGGAGCGTCTCCCCGAACCTCTCCGATCCCTCCGCAGCCTCCGCCGCAAGCGTTGGGTAGATCGTCGTGGCAAGCGACGTGATGAAAACGCTGATCACGAACGCGGTCAGGTCGTTGGCATAGTTCAGGGCGGACAGGGAGCCCTCCGGCAGAGTGGAGCCGAGGGCTTTATCCACAATGCTGTTCAGCTGCACGATGCTGTTCCCCAGCAGGATCGGGAGCGCCAGACGGAAAAGCCGCCAGGTATCCGGGTGGAAGGGGCCCAGTCCGCGGGTATAGGCGATCTGTCCACGGCAGCAGGACAGCAGGACCAGCACCTGCGCCAGCATCCCCGCGATCACGGCCATCATCAGGAAGGTCATGCCGCGCCCCCGGCCCAGCAGGACGACGATCCCCACGATCACCGCGTTATGGGCCAGGGCCGCGGCCTGCGGGGGCAGGAACCGCTTTTTGGAATTCAGGATGGCGCTTTGCATATACTGCAGCATGGTCAGGACGAACGCGCCCATGATCAAACGGGTCAGGCGGACCGCAAGGGCCCGCTGCCCGCCGGAAAAGCCCGGTGCGAACAACGGGACCAGGACCGGAGCAAGCGCCGCGCCCAGTATGCCCAAAAAAACGCCCAGCAGGGTGGACGCAAGGAGCATCCGGGAGGCGTAGCGGTCGCTCTCCTCCTCCCCCTCCTCCGCCGCCTTCTGGACGTACAAAGAGGCGAAGGCCAGGGCGAGGCCGCTGCTGACGGCAGGGAAGAACGTGGTCGGCATCCCCTCGGCAAAGAAAAACGCGTCGGTCTCCGCCGTGGCGCCGTAGTACGCGGCGATCAGCGCCTCCCGGAAAAAGCCCAGGGACTTCACAAGGATCGCCAGCAGGGACACGCTGAGGGTCGCGCCCAAGAGGGAGTCACTTTTTTTCATCCGTTCCGTTCCCCTGCGGCGCTGCCGCCGGTCCCTCTGCTTTTTTCAAGGGGCCCGGAGGGCCCTGGAAGGCGATGCCATAACCCAGGCCGCCGAGGAACACGACCGAATCGCATATCCCGCCGCTGAACATCGCTTTTATGGCAAACGCCATCAAAAATAGGAAATAGTACCGGACCGGCTGGTCCTCCCACCCCGCCCTCATCAATTTGAAGAAGGAAACGAAGACCAGCAGCAGCATCGGGACGGTACCGGCAAGCCCGGTCTCGGCGATCAGTTCCAACAGGAGGTTATGGGGGTAGATCCCGTATTTGAATTTGAACCGTCCGGGCCCCATACCCGTCAGGGGGGAATTGAGGAACTCCTTCCCCGCCAACTTAAACAGGGTCCCGCGGTCGCCGATCTTCAGCACCTCCTGTGGAGGCTCTTCGGACGAGCCCCCGGGTCCCGGCTCGTCCTGACTTACGGGCGGCTGCTGCGCTGGGTCCTGCGTTGGGTGCTGGCTGGCGACCTGCCGGTCTATCCCGGCGTCGACCAGTTCATCCAGTCTATCCTGGATCCCCTCCGTTTCGCCCCGCGCGGTGACCAGCTGTCCCTGCTTCAGTCCCTCAAAGATCATGTTCATCCGGTGCACGGCGCGCATGGCCGGAGGTACGTAGACGAAAATATTGAACAGCAGCACCGCCGCCAGGACGGAAGAGAGGAGGAACGCGCGGCCCGCAGGCTCCCGGTGGATCAGCCGTGATGTCACGAACAGCACGCAGAAGCCGGCGACACAGGCATACGCCCCCCGGGTGCCGGAACCGATGATCGAGACCCAGTATATGGTCATGAAGACCGCCCGGAGCAGCTGAGGATGCCGGGCGTTCCTCCGGACGAACGGGAGCTCCAGGTCCTTCTTGTCGGAAAACTGTACGATATGCGCCAAAAGGAAGGGCATCAGCGTATAGGCCACCGGCAGATAACCGATGATGCCCAGATAAGGCGCGGTGGCGTTGGGATCCCGGAACGGGTTGCAGTTGAAGATGAGGCCATTGAAATAGATCGTCCCGGCAGGGAGGACGAAAAAGCCGATCTTCTCCATCAGGGGGAAAAATGCCTGCTCCGACCGGGAAGCGGCCCCGTATACTCCCGCACAAAAAGGCCCCATGGCGCAGGCAAAATGGATGAAGTTGTCCTTCAGGATATCGTCCGGTCCAAATCTGGCAACGCCGGCGGCAAAATAGCACCCGTAAAACAGCAGCATGACGCCAAGGCAGATCCAGGACAGTCTGGACAGCCTGACATGCTTTACCGCGGAGAGGAACGCCAGGCCGCAAAGGACCAGGAAGACGGATTGTCCCAGGATATAACCATAGGTGCGGACAACGTTCTCTTGATAGGCGCAGCCGATGTAAAAGCACCCGAAGATCAGGAGCGCGCCAAACTGCAGGCCGATCGGCAACAAAAGATCCTTTCGCGGATCTTCCCAGATATCATCCAGCCGTTTTGAGAATCGGTTCCAAAGGTCCATGCTCGGATCCCTCCATCCAGCCGCTGTCCAAACGCGGCGAACATATCTAATCGGGGACATGCTTCCCCCGGTATTCCAGCAGTGCCTGCGCTTTTTCAAGATCTTCAGGGTACGTGATCTTTTCAAAATAGGGGACGTCGAACTTTAGGAAGACTTTGGTCGTTTCCGGGAGCTGCTGGATGGACTCGGTGAACACGGAATCGCTCCTGAAGTACCGGTCGATCAGGGGGAAGCGGAAGCCCTGGGGCGGATTCATCGTGTAATACTGCTCCCGGTCCAGCACCCAGGTGCCGTGCTTTGCGATGGTGTCGATCATTTTTTTCGCACAGCTGACCGCTTCATATTCATCCAGCAGATCGAAGATATCGTCCACGACGCTCTCCATCAGGAACGGGCGCACCGCCTCTACGACGACCAGCTTTTCACAGGAGGAATGCTCCCGTATATGATCGAACCCGTTCCGCTTCGACTGGTTGAGGACCTCGCCGCCCGCCGTTACGTCCACACCGTACCGGCGGAGCAAATCATGGTACTCGGGGGCGGCCACCGCCAGGACCGCATCGGCCCTGCGGGAGCGCTTGCACGCCTCGATGACATAAGCGACCACCGGTTTGCCATTCAGGATCTGGTATTGTTTCGGAAGATCGGCCCCAAAGCGCTGGCCTGTGCCCCCGCAGGTGATCATGATGATGTTTTTATCGTTCCCTTCCATATCGTCTCCTCTTAAAGCCCTTGGGACGGAGAGGCGCTCCTGAGCGGGCGTTCATCCTCCCAGCCTCTCCAGCATCTTGTCTACCACGGCCTCACTGGCGTGCCCGGCATAGGGTGCGAACTCCTGGTGGAAGACCTTGACCGCCTGGATGCATCTTTCGCGGTCCATGGTCCGGATGTGCTCCAGCAGGTCGTCTTCCTCCCGGTCCAGCGGACACGGGAGCTTTTCTTCCAGATCCCAATAGAACCCGCGCTTTTCCGAAAACTCCTCGAGATCATAGGCGAAGCAGAACATCGGCCTGTCCAAAATGGAATAATCTATGAACGTGCTGGAATAGTCCGAGATCAGGACGTCGGCGATCATATAAAGATCGTTCAGATCCGGATATTTGGAAACGTCCCGGACGAACCCGTCCTCCCGCAGCTTCAGTGCCGCGGACACCGCGTAATGCATCCGCATCAGCAGGACATATCGATCCCCCAGCAGCCGCTCCCATTTGGCGAGGTCCATCGGCGGCGCCAGGTACATCTCCCTGTGCTCATCCAGCAGGTACTCCCGGTAAGTAGGGGCGTAGAGGATGACCTGTTTGCCGCCGGGGATCTGGAGCTTTTGCCGGATGGCCCGGATGTCGCTGTCCGTATAGCGGAACAGCGCGTCGTTCCGGGGCGCGCCGCAGAGGAGGATGGACTCCTTGGCGGCGTGGAAGACCCGCTGATAATTGGCCGCATCCAGTTCGCTTTGGGCGCAGCGGATCGTTCTATCGTCCAGGGGGCCTTTGTGCCGGGCGGCCCGCTTGCCGCCTATGGCGGTCTGGTTCTCCTCACCGCCGGCCTTTTTCAGCGATGAGCCATGCCAGGTCTCGACGTAAAGCGTCCCCTCCCGCCTGAGCCCGATCCCCCGGTCCATGCCGGAGTTGCTGACCCAGACCCGGCTGTACAGGAGGGCGTGGAAAAAGGCCGGGGTGTCGATCCTGATCTTCTCTCCCCGGGGCAGCTCGAACCGGTCCGGGTCCACGAAGGCCCATATCAGCGTCCAGCCGTCAAACTCCGGCCGCTTGCAGACCTCATCATAGATGGCCTTTGGACTGTCGCCGAAGCTGCGCCCCCCGAAGGAGGCGAACAGCATGACCTTGGGGCGTATCGGGACGAACAGGCCCCAGCAGCGCAGGACCAAACAGGCGGCATCCCAAGCAAGGTTCACAAAAAAAGGATGGGTCTTCAGGAAATTGATGAAGCGCAGACGCATGGCCGGCCATCACTCCTCTTCGTTTTTTGAAACAATGGCATCTTCCAATGCTCGATAACTGCTTTTCCGGTCGAAGCGTTCCTCCGCGCAGCGGCGGGCGCCTCTGCCCATCTCCTCCCGCAGGGAGGCATCGTCAAGGAGGCGCCTCAGTTTCTCGGCCATATCCTCAGGGCTCCCATTGGCACAGTTGAAGCCCATATGGTACGCGTCCACCAAGTCCTGATATTCCGCGGACTCTTGCGTATTGATGACAGGCCGTCCGGATGCGGCATAATCGGCGTGCTTATTGATGATACTGGCGGCAGAACGGGCAAGGATGGGATTGACCACGATGTCGCAGGCTGCCAGCAGGCCGCACATCTCGTCATAAGGGAGCAGGCCATAAAACCGGGCGTTTACGCCCCTTTTTTTGGCATAGTCTTCAAGCTCCTCCCTGCGCGGGCCATCGCCCATGATGATGAATCTGGGCGGCACGGCCCCCTTCTCCCGAAGCAGGCACAGCGCGTCGAACACGCAGGTGAGGTCGTAGCTGCTGCCGAGGGTGCCGCAATAGCCAAGCCAAAGTTCCCCTTCCGGCTTGTCCAAAACCGGGTTCGCCCGGACATTGGAATCAAAATCGTCCAACTGTGTCCCAAGATAGACACAGGTCCCTTTTTTGCACGTTTCGTTCACAGAGAGCGCCCGGTCTATGTAGGTCTTCGACACTGCGCACACCGCGTCCGCCGAACGGTAGATCCGATCGGCCATGCGGCGGAAGGGGGCGAAGACCAGGGAGCTGACCACCGGCACGCGAAAGACCATACTGAAAGCCTCGGGCCAAAGGTCCTGCACATCGACAACGAACCGGACACCGTTCTTCCGGCAGTACTTCGCCGCTTCCAGCGAGGCAGTCAGGGAAGGCACTGCGCAATAGATGACATCCGGCCGTCCGCGCGATCTCAAATGACCCGCGACGCGCTTCCCAAAGCCATGATGGCTGATGAACCGCCGCAGGCTCACATTTTTGGAGTAGCCCGCCTCGTGGATGAACGTGATCTTGAACGGATGGTCTGGCACAGGGCCGTCACGGCGCGTCTTCCGCGTATGATAAAAGTCGCTGGTGATCAATTCGACATCATGCCGGTCCGACAGCGATCTTGCGAGATAGGAAAACCGCCCGTTGTCCTTTGCGGTAAAGTCCCCGCAAAAGTTCGCCAGTATCACGATATCCATCTGGTCATCCTCTTTCCATATCTGATGTTTTCTCGATCGGGCGGGATCGAGGGCGGGCCAGAGGGGGCCGATCCAAGCGGCGCCTTTCACGCCGGGGATCTAAGGAGGTCTGCCGGGACGCCTGCATAGACCCCCGGACGTACGATATCTTTTATGACCACGCTCCCCATCCCGATCATGACATCCTCACATATCGTCAGATCGTTCCGGACCGACGCGCCGACGCCGATCCAGGTCCGCTCAGCCACCGTCACGGTCCCTGCGAGCCGCGCACCCACGGAAACATGGACGAAGTCGCTCAGTCGATCGTCGTGTTCGATAACGGAACAGGTGTTGATGATGCAGTGTCGGCCGATCCGGCTCCCGGGGTTCACCACAGCTCCAGCCATGACCGCTGTACCTTCTCCGATCTCCACATCCAGGGGAGAGATCGTGGCATGGGGGTGGACCGCGGTGTACCAGCGGACGCCTTGCAATTTTTTCACGATCCCTTCACGGATCCGGACACTCCCGACCGCAGCAAAAAAATCCGCATCGGGAAAGCGGCGGAACTCCTCTATCCGGCCCAGCCACGGGAAGTTTTTTACAGAAGCTCCCACACGATCGTCTAAAAAGCCGACCACATCGTCACCCGAAGCCAGGACGATGTCAGCGATGACTTTGCCATGTCCTCCTGCGCCAATGATGATGACTTTATTTTGCATGAGGGTGTGCCTCCGTCCCCATAAAGTCCGGCTGTGTTGCACAGCCCTCCGCGTGTATGCCTTCCCGGCGCAGTACGACGGCCACCGTCAAAAAAAGTATCCGCACGTCCAAAAGGACAGAAACGTGGTCTACGTATTCGATGTCATAGGCAAAGCGCTCTTCCCAGGAAACGTTGTTCCGCCCTTTCACCTGGGCCAGCCCCGTCAGACCGGGCCGCACATCGTGGCGGCGGCGCTGTTCCTCGTCGTACAGGGGCAGGTACTTCACCAACAGGGGTCGGGGGCCTACGATGGACATATCGCCTTTCAGGATGTTCCACAATTCCAAAAGCTCATCCAAGCTTGAAGAACGCAGGGCCCTTCCGAACTTCGTGAGGCGCACCTCGTCCGGCAGGAGTTCGCCTTCCCCGTCACGCTCATCCGTCATCGTCCGGAACTTGTACATTTTAAAGATCCGCCCGTTTTTTCCGGGACGCTCCTGGCAGAAAACGATGGGGGCCCCCAGCTCGATCCGCACCAGGACGGCCACAGCCAGCAGCACCGGCGACAGGACGATCAGCGCGCAGGCGGAAAAAAGGATGTCAAAAAATCGTTTGAAAAAGTGACGATACATTATGTAAACTGTCCTTTGATGATGGAGATCACCCGTCCCTGCTCCTCCGGCGTCATCTTGATGTCGCTGGGCAGGCACAGGCCCCGGGCGAAGATGTCCTCCCCCACCCTTTCGCCGGCCGTGACGAAGTCCCGTCCGGCGAAGACCGGCTGGAGGTGCATGGGCTTCCAGATCGGGCGGGACTCGATGTCCTCCGCCTCCAGGGCGAGCCGGATCTGCTCCGGTGTCGTCCTGCAGCCCGGGTCTATCGTCATGCAGGAAAGCCAGAAATTGGGGCGGCTCTCGTTCGAATACGGGTTCATCCTCACCGGGAGGCCGGCCAGCTCTTTTTCGTAGGTCCGGTAGATGGCTTCCTTTTGCCGCCGGTGTTCCTCCAGGTGGATCAGCTGGCCCCTTCCGATGCCCGCCACGATGTTGCTCATCCGGTAGTTATAGCCGATCTCCTTGTGCTCGTACCACGGGAAGGGCTCCCGGGCCTGGGTCGCCCAGAAGCGGGCCTTGGCGATGGCCTCACCGTCATCACTGAGGAGCATCCCGCCGCCGGAGGAGGTGATGATCTTGTTCCCGTTGAAAGAAACGGCGTTGTACTGCCCGAACGTCCCCGTCATGCGGCCCTTGTAGGAGGCCCCCAGGCTCTCCGCGGCGTCCTCGATCAACGCCGCGCCGTGTGCGTCGCAGATGGCCCGGATCTCGTCCAGCTTCGCCGGGGTCCCATACAGGTCCGCTGCCAGCACGCATCTGCAGCCGGGATATCGTGCGAAGGCCCGCTCCAGCGCCCGGGGATCCATGTTCCAGGTCTCCCGCTCGCTCTCGATGAACACCTGTTCCCCGCCCTCGTAGCTGACCGGGTTCACCGTGGCGGAGAAGGTCAGGTCGGAGCAGAAGACCTTGTCCCCGGGCCTCACCCCCGCCAGCTTCACCGCCAGATGCAGGGCAGCCGTCCCGGCGTTCAGGGCCGCGGCGTACTTCACGCCGATATACGAGGCCATCTCCCTCTCGAACCTATCTACATTTTCCCCCAGGGGGGCCACCCAGTTCGTCTCGAAGGCCTCCCGTATATACTCCTCTTCCTCCCCATGCATGGTCGGAGAGGACAAAAAGATCCGGTCCCCCATCTTCATCCTCCTTCCAGGCACCGGTGCTCACAGGAGCCCGATGGCCGACATTTTTTCCCGCTTGTGCTGCGGGAGCTCATTTTTGCGGCTCTTGGACCGCTGCTTTTTCACCCAAAGATCCAGGCGTTTCCCGTTCTGGCCCACATATCCCTCCGGGACAGACAGGTCCCCATGTTCCTTAAAATAGCGCTTGGCTTCTTTGTATTGCTCGTTCCAGGCCCGCTCGCTATGGTCTGCCCAGGAGATGGAGATCGCCTCTAATCTAGAGATCTGCTCCTTTGTCAGATGTTTGCCCGGACGGCGGCCCAGATAGATCTGCTTCTGCTCGTTCAGCCATTTGCCGAGCCATACGCCGTCCGCCACATGGTCCCCGGGCATGTCCAGATCCCCGTGCGCCTCGAAATAGGCCCTCGCCAGCCGGTAACGGACTTCCCAGGGGTCGCCCAGATCCCATATCATGCCGATGCGCTCCAGCCGCCGGGCCTGCTCTCCCGGATACGGCTTCCCGCCCTGCCTGCTTTTCAGATAGGCGTCCCGCTGGCGGCGGATCCACTTCCCGAGGTTCAGGCCATCCTCCGTCCGGTAAGCCACGGGGACATCCAGATCCCCGTTCCTTTGGTGATACGCCTCTGCGGCGGCAAACATGGTCTCCCACTGTTTCCGGTAAGGCTCCCAGACGATGCCCAAGGCATCCAGACAGCGGATCTTCTCCGGAGACAAGCGGCCCTGCCGCTTGTACTGCCTCTGTACGGCGATCCATCTCCCTAGCGAGACGCCCTCCGGCGTCTTGTATCCGACCGGGACGTCCAAGTCCCCAGATCCCCTAAAATACGCCTCAGCGGCCTGGTAGTTCTGCTCCCAGAAGTAGTCGATCTTGCTCCAGACCATGCCGATGCGCTCCAGCCGCTCTTCGCGGCAGGATAGGAGGAGGCCGCGCACCCTCAGGCTCCTCTGGTTCGCCAGCCATGCGCCCAAGGGATAGCCGTCCGGGCCTACATATTCGATATCCGCCAGAAGGTCCCCGTGCTCTTCGCGGTAGGCCCTCGCCGCCCGGTATCCCCGTTCCCAGGCCGATCCCAGACGGTCCTCCCAAACCATGCCGATACTGTCCAGCCTGGCGATCCGCTCCGGGGTCAGGTCCCCGTACTGCCGTCCCGCCCGGACCCGGCGCTGTGTGGAGATCCAGGCCCCCAGGGAATAGCCTTCTTCCGTCTTATACCGGTTGGGCACGTTCAGATCGCCGTGTCCTTCGAAATACTCCTTCGCCTTGGCGAACATGGCGTCCCAGGGGGCGGAGAGGATCTCGTTCAGGGCGTCGAACAGCCGGCGGCTCTCCCGCACTTCGTCGATGATCTGGAACCTGTCCCGGATCAGCCGCCGTCCTTCGTCCATCATCTGAACATGTCCCGCCGCCTGCGCCAGCTCCGCCTGGATGGTCCCGATGCTGCACAGGTTCTCGAAGTTGTTGACCACATCAAAAATGATGGGCTCCTTGCTGCCGGAGGCCGTCAGAGCGCGGCCGATCTGCTGTTTATAGATGATGGGCGAGACCGTAGGGCGGAACAAGATCACGCCGGACAGGCCCTCCACGTGGATGCCCTCGTTCAGCATATCGATGCAGAACAGCAGCCGCAGATGGCGGCTGCCGTCTGCCTTGAAGTCCGCGAAAGCTTTGGAGGTCTGCGGGTCCTCCGAATAGGCCCGGTAGATGTGAGGGGCCGGATCCACCTTGCGGAACCAGACATCGCAGCAGGACAAGAGCTCCTCCATATGACGCACATTGGCACAGAAGACCAGGTATTTCCCGGCTTTATCCGTCATGTTCCGGGCGAAGACCTCATCCAGGCCGTCCGCTTTGTCCAGCGCACGGCGGAGGGCCTCCAGGTATCGCTCCGCCTGGCTCCTGGCGGCGGGGTTCTTCAGGCGGTCCACCCGGTCCCCGTATCGTTTCAGCTCTTTCTGGTAGGCGTAGACCGAGATCACATACTTCGGGGCCGCCAAGATCCCCCGGGCGATCGCCTCCCCCAGGGTCATCTCCGAGGCGATATCGCCCCCGAAGAGCTCATCCGCCATGTCCCGCTGGTCGTCTAGATACCGGACGCTGGTGGCGGACAGGCCCAAAACGGGAGCGCCAGGGTATGCGGCTAAGAGGTCCTGCACGCCTTTGCTCCACATCTCCGCCCCGCAGCGGTGGAACTCGTCCAGGATGACATAATCCGGATGGATCCCCGCAATCTCTTCCCCGCTCATCAGCATCAGCTTGGCATAGGTGAAAAACTGGATGTTCCCAGGGATCTCGCCGCCTGCGGCGATCAGGTTCTCCTTTTGGGTCCTGAAGATATGCTCCGAGGGCGAGAGCCAGCAGACGGTCTTGTCCGGATGGTCCCCGCAAAGCCGGAAGGCGATAAAGGACTTCCCCGTCCCCGTGGGGTGGATGACGGCGGCCTTGCCGGTCTCTTCCAGCATGGCCGCAGCGGAACGATACGCCGCTTCGTTATGCGGGAAAAGCTCGATCCCCATATCGGCCGTCCCCCCCTTCCCCGGTCTGTCACAAAATCGATAGTTTGTCCCCGCCTGTCCCCGGATCCGGATGCCCTCCTGCGGCGGGACCGGTATGAAAGGAGCCCCTCAAGGTCAGGGGAGCAGGAAAAGGGGAATACGGGAAGAGCCGAACAAAGAATCCCTTGTCCGGCTCCTTTTCCCATACAAAAAATCTGTGGATGGGGGTTGTCAAACAGCGTTTTTTGTGATAACATGCTGTCGTGCCGTCGGGGGAACGCTTTACTGCCCTCGTCGTGCGCGCCGCCTTTTGACAAACTATCGATTTTGTGATGAGCAGCCGCTTTCGCGGCTGCTTTTTGTACGAGGGTGTCCGGGAAGTCCTTTCCCCGGGCATCCTCCGATCGTTTCAGGAGATCAGCCGCAGCCGCTCCAGCTTCCGGGCGTGTTCCGCCCCGGTGGAGATCAGGTAGATGCGGGTGGTCTCGATGCTGGAATGGCCCAGCACGTCCGCCAGCTGCGCCACATCCTTATGCACCCGGTAGAAGGTCCGGGCGAACAGGTGCCGCAGATTGTGGGGGAAGACTTTCGACGGCGCGACGCCTGCCTCAGCGCACAGGCCCTTCATCTCCGCCCAGATCTGGCGGCGGGTCACCCCCTTCCCGGTCCTGGTGCGGAAGAGCTCCCCCGAAAAGATCCGCTGCTCCTTCGCGTACCTTTGCAGCTTCCTGCACAGCCTGCCGGGGATCAGGATCGTCCGGATCTTACCCTTCATGTGGATATCCGTCCGCCCCTCCCGCACGGCCTCAGCGGTGATGTACTTCACCTCGCTGACCCGGATCCCGGTGGCGCAGATGGTCTCCATCAGCAGGGCCAGCCGATGCTTCCCCTGTCCCGCCGCCGTCTCGATCAAATGCAGATACTCGCTTTTGGTGAGCTCCCGTCTCGTACTCCGGAACAGCGTCCGCTGGACCTTCAAATGCTTGATCTGAAGGTCCTCCCATCCCATGGATCTGAAAAAGCGGTTCAAAGAGGACAACATCCCGTTGACGGTCCTCGACTGACAGTTTTTTGACAGCAGGTGCTCTTTCCATTGGATGAGGGCTTCTTTCCCGACCGATCCGTCCCCGAGCCATCTTTTCAGCGCCCGGATGTCCCGGACGTATTTCTCGATGCTCCCCCTGGCGTATTCCGACTCCTTCAGATCCTGCGCGAACCGCAGGACGTCCTCTTCCCTGATCCGATAGTCCTCCATCGTGCCGCCTCCTCTTCGTATATGACCTCTTCTGGGCCATACCCGAGTTTACCACATGGCGGATGCCGGTACGAGACGTTCTTGAAAGCGCCGGGAACGCAAAAAACAGGGCAGGCGCTCTGACGCCTGCCCCGAGAGGGACCGGGACCTGTATGTTCGCCCGTCCTTTTCCATGCGGCCCGGATCCCCAGCCACGGGCCATATAGGGCAGACCGTTCCGCCGGGGCCTCACGATATGCTTCGACCCTTGGGCCAGGCCGGACGCTCCTAAGGCGTCCCATCCTCGGGCCCAAGGCCGCCGGCGCAAAAGCGCCGGATCTCGAAGCCGCCCGGCAAAAAGGACGCCCGGTCCCAGGATCCCCAGGCGCATCCGCAGCGCCGGGAAGCGGAGGTGCTGTCACCCCGTCTGCTCCAGCAGGCCCCGGAAGACCGCCCGGTTGTGGCGGACTGCCGGTGAATCCGGCCTGTAGGACGCGGCCAGTTCGTTGAAGACTTCCGCCCGTCCCGGATCTCCCAGACGGTCGTAACACACGCACAGCTGGATGCAGGGGAGGTAGCCATAGCAGTCCGGGGAAACGAACGCGCCCCGGCGGTCGTCCCTGGCGCAGGTCAGGGCCAGGGCATACCAGTAGGCGGCCTGGCGGTACTGCTCCCGCCGGAAGAACCACGATCCGATCTCGCAGCAGGTCTCGGCCCGGGGGCGGTCATATCCGAACGTGCGGAACAGGGCCGCCAGCGCCGCCCGGCCGTCGCCCAGCGCCTCATGACAATAGGCGCAGTGGCAGCAGGCGTCGATCTCGTTCTCCACCCATCCCCGGCCTTCCGCCAGGAACCGCTCGAAGACGGCCAGCGCCTCTGTCCAGCGGCGGTGGTAGTAGAGCTCCCGGCCGTAATAGAACTGCTGCCGGGGATCCAGCTCCTGCCCTGCCGCCAGCTGCGCCTCATAGATCCGCAGGTTCCGGTCCGGGTCGGAGGGGCGGGCCTTGCGGTGGGTGACGGCGAAGTCCGCATACACGATCTTCCCGACCGGTGCGACCGCCTCATGGACGGCCCCCTCCCAGCGCATCCCGGCGTGGTTTTTGATCAGGCGCTCCCGATAGTAGGAGAACGTTACGCGGCCGTCCTCATCGGATCCGGCGTGGTAAGGCGCCATGACCACCGAAACAGCGGGGTCCAGCGTCTCCTTCAGGGCAAGGAACGCCTTTCGGTCCTCTTCCAGCAGCACGTCGTCCGCGTCCAGCCACATGCAAAGATCCATGGAGGCATGGGAAAAGGACTCGTTCCGGGCGGCGGAAAAATCATCCTGCCAGGGCAGGTCGAAGATCTGGCCGGTGAAGCGGGCGGCGATCTCCT
Source organism: uncultured Oscillibacter sp. (assembly GCF_910584465.1). Classification (GTDB taxonomy): domain Bacteria; phylum Bacillota; class Clostridia; order Oscillospirales; family Oscillospiraceae; genus Oscillibacter. Next base: position 831 of record NZ_CAJUBK010000039.1, on the reverse strand, counting down.
TGGTGCGATCGGTGGACCCGGTGTCCACGATGACGATCTCGTCCACCAGATCCGCTGCGCTTTCCAGGCAGCGCTCCAGCACGTCCTCCTCATTTTTCACGATCATACACAGGCTGACGCTCACCATAAAGGGGCCTCCTTCCATCCGTCATCCCATGCTCCCGCCGGCAAAAGCCGGCGGGAGCATGGTCTCAGCGGTGGTCCGCTCACGCGTCGTCCACCTCTATATCTGTGTCGTGTTCACTGCCTCTACCCTGTGATCCGCTCAGCGCACCGGCCCCATCCAGCCGGATGATGGTCAGGGAAGCCCCTGCGCCGCCGCCCACAAGGACAGCGGTCCCGGCGAGCGAGGTGAAGAGCTGGAGCGTGACGGTGGAGTTCGCAGGCAGGTCGACTTTGATCTGATTTTCAAAACTGGAGGTGGACACCGCCGGAGCGATGGTCGAGGGGACGCTGTTCACCCCGTTGATCACCAACCGGGTCCCCATCAGCAGGGCCAGGGTGGTATTCACGTGGTAAGAGATCTGATAGGTGCCCGCCTCAGCCACGGTGAACACCGTGTTCCCGGCGTTGACCGTGATGCCGGGGGACAGGACCTGGGCGTTGGGCAGGGCGATGGGGGTCCCGCCCAGCGCCACTAAGATGCTGCTCCCCTGGGTGTTGGCGGCGAAGGCGGAAGCGGCGGTGGGGTTCGGACCGGGGGCCCCTGTCGGGCCGGTGGGGCCGGTGGCCCCGGTGGCGCCGGCCGCGCCGGCCGCGCCCACGATCCCCGCCGGTCCCGCCGCGCCGTCCGGCCCTGTGGGACCGGTGGCCCCGGCGGCTCCGGCGGCC
>NZ_CAJUBK010000038.1 GCF_910584465.1 uncultured Oscillibacter sp. | reverse complement strand
GGGTGACGGTGATGGACGTGCCGTGGCCCTCCCGGGCCTCGTCGATGGAGTTGGATAAGATCTCGAACACCGCGTGCTCGCAGCCGTCCAGGCCGTCGGAGCCGAAGATGACGCCGGGCCGTTTCCGCACCCGGTCCGCGCCCTTCAAGGCGGAGATGCTCTCGTTGCCGTAATCCTGTTTCTTTGCCATACTACCTCCAAGCCCGCCGGCGTCCGCCGGGGACAGCCGATCTTCCTGCGGGCTATTGTATCATAAGGATCCCCAAGGTTCAACCCCTTCCCGCCGCGGGGCGGCCCGGAAGGGACCTTTCCCGCCTTTTCCCGGCCCGCTCTGCCGTTTTTATGAAAAATGTTACTTTTGTTACTTTTCTCACGGCCGCGCCCCGCCCCCCGGACCCCTTCCGGGGCCAGAGTTTTTCACATTATCCACAGAGTTTTCAACATCGTTATGTCAACTGTGAACCGCCCGAAAAGATCCCGGGCCTCCCCCGCCGCCTCCAGGCGCCCCTCCGGCGGGGAAATTTCCCGGCGGATCCCCCTGTCCCGGGTTGACAAACGCGGGCGGATGCTGTATGATAACAGAAGACGTGATATCAAAAACCATATTGTGGGGTGTATCGTATGATCTGCAGCATCGTGAGCGACAGCAGCTGTGACCTGCGCATGAGTGAGTCCCAAGGCGGGAGCGTCCTGTTCGAGACGGTGCCCCTGCGGCTCCAGGTGGGCGAACGGGAGTTCATCGACAACGACGAGCTGGAGGTCCCTCAGCTCCTGGGGGCCATGGCCCAGGAGAAGGCCGCGGCCTCCACCGCCTGCCCCTCCCCGGCGGCCTTCGCCAAGGCGTTCGAGAAGGGCGACCGGACCGTCTGCTTCACCATCTCCGCCAACCTCTCCGGGACCTATAACGCGGCGGTGATGGGCCGGGACCTGGTCCTGGAGGATCACCCGGAGAAGGAGATCTGCGTCATCGACTCCAAGGCCACGGCGGGGGCCATGATCCTGCTGATCCGCCGGGCCAGGGAGCTGCTGGAGGCCGGCGGCGATTTCGAGGGGATCTGCGCCCAGCTGCGGCTGTATCAGGCGGCCCTGCGGACCTGCTTCACGCTGGAGAATTTCGACAACCTGATCAAGAACGGGCGGATGCGCCCCCTGGTGGGGACCCTGCTCCACTCCCTGGGGATCCACGTCATCGCGGACGCCACGCCCCAGGGGACCATCCACGTGGCGGGCAAGGCCCGGGGCGAGTCCAAGACCTATCAGACCATCACGGCCCTGATGAAGGACAGCAAAGACTGCACCGGGGCGGAGGTCATCCTCTGCCACTGCGAGAACCTGCCCGGGGCGCTGAAGCTCAAGGAGCAGATCCTGAAGGACCTGCCGGTGAAGAGCGTGGAGATCTTCCCCTGCCGGGGGCTGACCAGCTTCTATGCCATGGAGAAGGGGCTCATCATCGGGTATTGACCGCCGCCCAGGCCGTCGGGGGAGCGGCAGGGCCCCGCCGGAGGGGGGAGAGCGCGTCGTGAGAGGGACCCATCCTGGGTCCCTCTCCTTTTTCATCAGGCGTCCTCGGGCCCTCCCTGAGGGCCCCGAGGGCTTGCCCGGCCTGCCGAAAAGACCTCCCCGGCAGGCCGGGGCGAGCCCTCCCTCCGGCCATAGCGGGAAATGTTTGTAAATTTTTTAAGATCTTCCGAATTTCCTGTGGCGTCCCTCCGGATGGTATGTTATACTATACGCTGTTAAATTTCGCGGTCTATCGGGGAGGCCCCCTCCGCGGTCAAAGGAGGTCCCTTATATGGCGAACCGTGTGGTCGTCACCATCTGTGGGGAGGAGTACACCTTCGTGGCGGAGGAATCCGCCTCTTACATGCAAAAGGTCGGCGCTTACGTGGGCGACAAGATGGAGGAGGTCCTGGGCAGCACCCGCGCCGGCAAGACCGACGCCGCGGTCCTCACCGCCGTCAACATCGCCGACGAGCTCTTCAAGGCCCAGGCCGCCGCCGAGCAGCTCCGCCGCCAGATCAAGGGCTACCTGGACGAGGCCGGGAAGGCCCAGGGCCAGGTCAGCGAGCTGAAGCGGGAGATCGTCCGCCTCCAGCAGCGGCTGGACAGCCGGGGCTCTAAGTGAGGCCGGGCCTGCCGGAGCTGCTGGCCCCCGCCGGATCCCCGGAGGCCCTGCGGGCCGCCGTGGACAGCGGCGCGGACGCCGTCTACCTGGGCTGGGGCGGCTTCAACGCCCGCCGGGGCGCGCAGAACTTCTCGGAGGAGGAGTTCGCCGACGCCCTGGCCTACTGCCATGTCCGGGGCGTCCGGGCCTTCCTCACCCTGAACATCCTCCTCTCGGACCGGGAGCTCCCCGCCGCGCTGGAGGCCGCCCGGACCGCCTCCCGCCTCGGCGTGGACGCCGTGCTGGTCCAGGACTGGGGGCTGTTCGACCTGCTCCGCCATGCCCTGCCCGACCTGCCCCTCCATGCCAGCACCCAGATGAGCCTCTTCACCTCCGGCGGCGCGAACGAGATCGCCGCCGCCGGGTGCCGGCGGGTGGTCATCGCCCGGGAGTGCTCCAAGGAGGAGACGGCGGCGATCTGCCGGGCCTGTCCCGCCGAGATCGAGGCGTTCGTCCACGGGGCCCTGTGCATGTGCTACTCCGGCCAGTGCGCCATGAGCGCCCTGATCGGGGGCCGCTCCGGGAACCGGGGGCGCTGCGCCCAGCCCTGCCGCCTGCCCTATGGGATCGGCGGGCCCGCGCGGGACCAGCGGCCCCTGAGCCTCAAGGACAGCTGCCTGGCCGGCCGCCTCCGGGAGATGGCGGACATGGGCGTGGCCTGCCTGAAGATCGAGGGGCGGATGCGCCGCCCCGCCTACGTGGCCGCGGTCACCGGCGTCTATGCCCGCCTCCTGGAGGAGGGCCGGGCCCCCACCGCCCAGGAGCAGGACGTGCTGGAGCGGGCCTTCTCCCGCTCCGGCTTCACCGACGCCTATTGGCGGGGGCGGAAGGGCCCCGAGATGCTGGGCCACCGTCCGGAGGACGCCGCCCCTCCCGCCGCCGAGACCCCCCGCCTGGAGGAGCGGCGGGTCCCCGTCCGCCTGGCCTGCCGGGTCCGGGCGGGGGCCCCCTGCGCCCTGACGGCGGAGGACGGGGACGGCCGCAGCGTCACGGTCACCGGCCCCGTGCCGGAGCCCGCCGGGCGCCGGGCGCTGACGGCGGAGGACCTGTCCGCCCGCCTGTGCAAGACCGGGGGGACGCCCTACTACTGCGCCGGGGCGGAGGCCGCGGTGGATCCGGGGCTGTTCCTCCCCGCCGCCGCCATCAATGCCCTGCGCCGGGACGCCCTGGACGCCCTCAGCGCCGCCCGTTCCGCCCCGCCCAGTCGGCGGGAGCTGGAGCCCCCGCCCCTGCCGGGGATCGACTGCTCCGCGGCCGCGCCGCAGATCACGGTCTCCGTCGCCTCTGCCGCGCAGCTGACGGCGGGGCTTTTGGACCTCCGCCCGGCCAGGATCTATGTACCGCTGGAGGTCCTGGCGGACCTTACCTCCCTGCCGGAGGCGGGGGCGGAATGGTGCGCCGTCCTGCCGCGGGTCTGGCGCGACAAAGACGAGCCCCTGCTCCGCCGCTGGCTGGAGCGGGCCGCCTCCCTGGGCGCCGCCGGGGCGCTCCTGGGGAACCTGGGGCACTTCCCCCTGGTCCGGGGCATGGGCTTCCGGCTTTACGGGGACTATGGGCTCAACGTCTTCAACAGCCGCTCCCTGGCCTGGCTCCGGGAGGAGGGGCTGGCCTCCGCCTGCCTGTCCTTCGAGCTGCGCTATGCCCAGATCCGGGACATGAGGAAGATCCTCCCCGCCGAGGCCATCGTCTACGGCCGCCTGCCGCTGATGATCACGGAGAACTGCCTCATCCAAAACAGCGTGGGCTGCCGCTGCGGCCGGCCGAACGCCCTGACCGACCGCACCGGCGCGTCCTTCCCCCTCCTCCCCGCCTTCGGGCACCGGACGGAGGTGGAGAACAGCCGCCGCCTCTGGCTGGCGGACCGGCCGGACTACCGCTCGCTGGGGCTGGCCTTCGCCCGGCTCCGCTTCACGGTGGAGGACCCGGAGGAATGCGTCCGGGTCTGCCGCGCCTATCTGGAGGGGGCCCCGGCCCAGGGCCCGTTCACCCGGGGCCTCTATCAGCGGGGCGTGGAGTAGGCGGAGGACGGGCCGCTCGGCTTCGACGGCATGATACGATATACGACCGCACAGGAGTGATAGCATGAGAGAGACGAAAGAATTGAAAGTCAAATACCTGGCCGACGGCCTCGAGGAGCTGCGCTGCGTCCCCGGTTCCGACTGGGTGGATCTGCGCTGCGCCGAGGACGTGGAGCTGAAGGCCGGGGAGTCCCGCCTCATCCCCTTGGGCATCGCCGTGGCCCTGCCGGAGGGCTATGAGGCCCACGTGGTCCCCCGGAGCTCCACCTTCCGGAACTACGGGCTGCTCCAGGCCAACTCCATGGGGGTCGTCGACGGCTCCTACCGGGGCGACGGCGACCAGTGGCGCTGGCCCGTCTATGCCACGCGGGACGTGAAGATCGAGAAGAACGCCCGCCTCTGTCAGTTCCGCATCGTGGAGAACCAGCCCCCCCTGGTCTTCACCCGGGTGGAGCGGCTGGACGCCCCCGACCGGGGCGGCTTCGGCTCCACCGGCCGGTGAGGGGGCGCGGGACATGGCTCAGATCGTTCTGGCCTCCGGCTCCCCCCGCCGGCGGGAGCTTTTGGAGCGGATCGGCGTCACGGGGTTCCTGGTCCGGGTGCCGGACGTGGAGGAATCCTTCCCCGAGGGGCTGACGCCGCCCCAGGTGGTGTCCCACATCTCCCGCGAGAAGGCGGAGGCCGCCGCCAGGCTCTGCGGCCCGGAGGACATCGTCATCACCGCCGACACCATGGTCTTCCTGGACCAGCAGCGCCTGGGCAAGCCCCGGGACGAGGCCCACGCCCTGGAGATGCTGACGGCCCTCCAGGGGCGGGAGCACACCGTCTGCACCGGCGTCACCGTCCGCCAGGGCGCGCGCTCCTGCACGGAGTCGGAGTCCACCAAGGTCTTCTTCCGCCCCGCCTCCGAGGCGGAGCTCCGCAGCTACATCGCCACCGGCGAACCCATGGACAAGGCGGGCGCTTACGGCGTCCAGGGCCGGGGCGCGCTCCTGGTGGAGCGGCTGGAGGGCGACTTCTTCAACGTGATGGGCCTGCCGGTCCTGCGGCTGTCCCGGATGCTGGCCCGCTTCGGCGTGGTCCTGCTCTGAGGCGGCCCCCCTCCCATCTTCGAAGCTTTTAGGTGATCGGATTGAAAAATTTCCTGAAACAGCATGGGCTATGGGTGCTCTTCACCGCCGCCGTCCTGTCGGTCGCCCTGGCGGTGATGTCGGTGCTCAGCGTCGACTCCTCCCCCCTGGTGGACCTGGCGGGGGCCGTCGGTTCGCCCTTCCGGGCGGTCTATACCTCCGTCGCCGCGTGGTTCAACGACATGCAGAACTATTATAAGGATACCACGGACCTCCAGGCGGAGAACGAGGCCCTGAAGCGCCAGCTCGCCGAGATGGAGGAGGAGATCCGCCTGGCCCAGGCGGACCGGGAGGAGAACCGGCACTTCCGGGAGCTGATGAAGCTGACCCAGCAGCGCCGGGACCTCAGCGACGTCGAGGCCTGCATGATCACGGAGCACGCCGTCACCAACTGGACCTCCTCCCTGACGCTGAACAAGGGGACTTCCCTGGGCATCGAGGTGGGCGACTGCGTCATCGACGCCCGGGGCGCCCTGGTGGGCTTGGTCGACGAGGCGGGGACCAACTGGTCCACGGTGCTGACCCTGGTGGACACGGACACGTCCCTGGGCGCGCAGGTCTTCCGGACGAAGGACCTGGGCGTGGCCCAGGGGGACTTCGCCCTGATGCGGGAGGGGCGGCTGCGGCTGGACTACCTGCCGGCGGACTGCCACCTCCTGGCCGGGGACCTGGTGGTGACCTCCGGCCTGAACGGCTACCTCCCCTCCGGGCTGGTGATCGGCTCGGTGGAGGAGGTGCAGATGGACGACTCCGGTGCCTCGTCCTACGCCATCCTCGCCCCGGACGTGGACCTGGATCCCCTGACCGAGGTCTTCGTCATCAAATCCTTTGAGATCGTCACCTGAGGGGGAGGGCCTATGATCGCGAGGAACGAGACCATCTTCAAATGGTCCTTATACAGCGCCGTGACCGCCCTCTGCTTCCTTTTGCAGACGGGGCTCCTCCAGCGGCTGACGGTCTGGGGCGTCATCCCCTTCTTATACCCCCTCCTGGCGGTCATCCCCGCCACCTTCGAGGGGCCCCTGGCGGGGACCATCTTCTCCCTGGGCGTGGGCTTCCTCTGCGACTTGCTCCTGCCGGGGCCGATCCCCTGCCTGTTCACCCTGGTCTTCCCCCTGGCCGGCCTCTGCGCCGGGCTGCTGTCCCAGAGCTGGCTCCCCGCCGGCGTCCTCTGCTCCCTGGTCTCCTCCGCCGCCGCCTTCCTGCTCCTGGACGGGGCCCGCTGCCTCCTCCTCTGGATGATGGGCAAGGCCGCCTGGGAGGCCGGGGCCCTGGTGATGCTCCGGGAGTCCTGTGTCACCGCCCCCTTCCTCCTCCCCTTGACGATGCTCTACCGCGCCGTCTTCCGGAGGACCCATTTGGACGGCTGACCCCTCCCCCTTGGGAGGGGCCCGCGAAACTCCGGCCCCTCCCTTCGGAGCGGCCGTCACAGAAAGGACCCTATGGACCGCAAAGAAATGTCGAACGGCCGGCTCTACCTGCTGGCCGCGTTCCTGGCGGCGGTGCTGTGCGCCTATCTGTTCGTGCTCTTCGACGTCCAGATCGTCCACCATGAGGAGTACGCCGACCAGGCCATGCGCTCCATCCCGCGGATGGAGAAGGTGGAGGCGTCCCGGGGCATCATCACCGACCGCAACGGCAAGCCCTTGGTCAGCAACCGCTCCACCTACGACCTGACCTTCGACGCCGCCCTCCTCTCCCCGGACGACGACAGTAACGAGGCCATCCTCCGGCTGGTGCAGCTGTGCGAGAAGGAGGGCGTGGTTTGGACGGACGATCTCCCCATCTCCCGGCAGCCCCCCTACCGCTACACCGTGGACCAGATCCCCGGCGAGATGCGCGGCCGCTTCCTCACCTATCTGAAGAAGCCCGGCTCCGAGACCCGGGAGGCCCTGGGCGGCTACCTCATCCGCGACCCGGACGTCCTCTCCGTCCCGGAGCCCCAGCCGGAGGAGGGTGCCGAGCCCCCCGTCCTCTCGGAGCGGGAGCGGATCGACGCCCTGCTGGACCGGATGTGCGCCGACGACCTGACGGCGGAGCTGCTGGTGGACGCCGGGATCACCCCCTCCCGGCTGATGGACGTGATGCGCGAAGAGCTGGGGATCCCGGAGGCGTACACCCAGGCCCAGGCCCGGAAGGTCCTGGGCGTGCAGTACGAGCTCTCCATCCGCAAGCTGGACAACTACGACGCTTACGTCCTGGCGGAGGACATCGACACCGCCTTCATCTCCCTCCTCAGCGACGCCAACTGCTCCGGGGCGAAGGTCACCCTCTCCTCCGTCCGGGAATACGAGACCTCCAACGCCGCCCACATCCTGGGCTACGTGGGCAAGATCGCCAGCCCGGAGGAATACAGCATCCTGAAGGAGAAAGGCTATGGCTACGACGCCATGGTGGGCAAGGACGGCGCGGAGCTGGCCTTCGAGGACTATCTCCGGGGCAAGGACGGGCGGCGCATGGTCGCCACCAATGATGAAGGCAAGGTGACCGGGGAATACTACTCCGTGGAGCCGGAGCCCGGGAACCTGGTGGAGCTCACCATCGACCTGGACTTCCAGGCCCAGGTGGAGAGCTTCCTGGAGGACACCGTCGTCCGCCTCAACGCCGACGGCGACGAGAAGCGCGGCGCGGGCGCGGCGGTCATCCAGGTGGGCACCGGCGAGGTGCTGGCCCTGGCCTCCTACCCGTCCTACGACCTCTCCACCTTCCGCCTCACCGGCGAGGATTACGCCGCCGTCAGCGGCGATCCCCGAGCCCCCCTGTTCAACCGGGCGGCGGTGGGCAGCTATCCCCCCGGCTCCACCCTGAAGCCCTTCACCGCCATGGCGGCGCTCCTCAGAGGGGACGTGACCCTGGCGGAGAAGATCCGGGACACCGGCAAATGGGTCTATCCGAACGACCCGAACAGCTACAGCTGGTGCTGGAAGCATTCCGGCCACGGGAACCTGAACGTCACCGGGGCCATCACCAACTCCTGCAACTACTTCTTCTCGGAGCTGGGCTACCGCATGACGATGGACGGCCTCCGGGAATACCTGGTCAAGTTCGGCCTGGGGGAGAAGACCGGCATCGAGATCCCGGAGACCGCCGGGCTCCTGCCGGAGAACCCCCAGGGCCAGGACCAGGCCCCCTGGGCGGCCTACGGCCAGGGCAGCCAGCTCTACTCCCCCCTCCAGCTGGCCAACTATGTGGCGACCCTGGTCTCCGGCGGCAAGCACTGCCAGGCTCACCTTTTGAAGGCCGCCAAGGCATACGACAACTCCAGCGTGACCGCCGTGGGCAACACGGACCCCATCAACGACCTGGAGATCCCCGACGACTATCTCCAGGCGGTGAAGGAGGGCATGAAGGGCCTGGTGGAGGGCACCCTGGCCCCCTATTTCCGGAACTGCGCCGTCACCGCGGGCGCCAAGACCGGCACCTCCCAGGTGGGGGCCGACACCAAGAACCACGGCGTCTTCATCTGCTTCGCCCCCTATGACGACCCGGAGATCGCCGTGGCCATCGCCATCGAGCGGGCCGACGCCGGCGCGGCCCTGGCCTCCACCGCCGTCAACATCCTCAACGCCTACTTCACCCCCAAGGCGGACAGCTCCATCATCACCGGGGAGGGCCAGCTCCTGCCCTGACGATCGTTCCACGTGAAACATCCCCCCATCTCCGCGTCCGGAGGCCGGGCCCTGTCCCGGCCCTTCCCTGCGCTCCGGGAGTAAAGATCTGTCTCCCCCGTCTCCCCTCATTCCAACGAACAAGGAGATATCTCTGCATGAACGTACCTGCCGTTTTCGACTCCCGCGATCCCCGCTGCAAGCAGCCCTTCGGGGCCGTGGCCTGCGGGGAGGGCGTGTCCCTCACCTGCCGCCCCCTCTGCCGGGAGGGCTTCACCCACTGCTCCGTCATCCTCTGCCGGGAGTTCGCCGGCCACCAGATGGAGGTGGAGATGCCCCCCGCCGGCTTTTGGGAGGACCGGGCCTGCTTCTCCATCACCGTCCCCTCGTTCTATGAGCCGGAGCTGGTCTGGTACTGGTTCCGCTTCTGGCGGGACGACGGCACCGGGTGCTTCCTGGACAAGACCGGCTACCGCAGCGCGGGCGACCCCCAGCCCTGGCAGCTCACCGTCTATCAGGAGAGCCATACCCCCGCCTGGTTCGGCGAGGGCGTGACCTATCAGATCTTCCCGGACCGCTACTGCCGCCTGTCCATCCCGGACCCGGCGGGGATGATCGGGGACCGCTGGATCCACGGCGACTGGGAGGAGGATCCCGCCTGGAGGCCCGAGGGCGGCGAGATCAAGAACCGGGACTTCTTCGGCGGGTCCCTGGAGGGCGTCGCCGCCCACCTGGACGACCTGGCGGCCCTGGGCGTCGAGACCCTCTACTTCTGCCCGATCTTCGAGTCCGCCTCCAATCACCGCTACAACACGGCGGACTACACGAAGATCGACCCCCTGCTGGGGACGGAGGCGGACTTCCGGTCCCTCTGCGCCAGGGCCAAGGAGAAGGGGATCCGGGTGATCTTGGACGGCGTGTTCAACCACACCGGCTCCCAGAGCGTCTATTTCAACGCCGACGGCTTCTATCCCACCGTGGGCGCGGCCCAGAGCAAGGACAGCCCCTACTATGACTGGTTCTGCTTCAGCGAGTGGCCCTGGGCCTACGACTCCTGGTGGGGCATCAGCACCCTGCCCAACGTCCGGGAGGACTGCCCGGACTACGTGGACTATATCATCGAGGGCGAGGGCTCCGTGGTGAAGCGCTGGCTGCGGGCCGGGGCCTCCGGCTGGCGGCTGGACGTGGCCGACGAGCTGCCGGACGCTTTCATCGAGAAGCTCCGCGCCGCCGTGGAGGAGACGGACCCCGAGGCCCTGGTGCTGGGCGAGGTCTGGGAGGACGCCAGCAACAAGATCTCCTACTCCCAGCGCCGCCGCTACCTCCTGGGCAAAGAGCTCCACGGCGTGATGAACTACCCCTTCCGCACCGCCCTGCTGGGCTACCTCCTGGGCGGCGGCGCGGAGGGCTTCCGGGAGGCCATGGAGACGATCCGGGAGAACTACCCCCCCGCCGCCTTCTACTCCGCCATGAACTTCCTGGGGACCCACGACACCCCCCGGGTCCTGACCGTGCTGGGCGGGCGCCCCCTCCCTGAGGGCCGGGAGGCCCAGTCCACCTTCCACCTCTCCCCCGAGGAGCGGCAGACCGCCCGGATCCGCCTCCATCTGGCCGCGGCGGTCCTCTTCACCTTCCCCGGCTCCCCCATGATCTACTACGGCGACGAGGCCGGGATGGAGGGCGCGGCGGACCCCTTCAACCGGGGGAGCTACCCCTGGGGCCGGGAGGACCGGGAGATGCTGGACTGGTTCTCCACGCTGGGGCGGCTCCGGGCGGGGCGGCCCTCCCTCCGCCGGGGCGGCATCCGCTGGCTGGAGGCCCAGGGCCCCCTGCTGGCCTATGTCCGGGAGGTCCCCGGCGAGGCCACCTCCGTCCTGGTCAACGCCGGGGACGAGGCGCGGACCGTCCCCCTGCCGGAGGCGGAGCACCGCTGCCTCCTCAGCGGGACGGCGCACCCTGGCGGGGCGACGGTGGTCCCGCCCCATACCGTCCTCCTCCTTGGGAGGGAGGATCGTTCCACGTGAAACACAGCAGGAGGCCCGCCGGGGACGGCAGGCCTCCTGCTTCGTCTCATGCGGGCCCCATCTGCTGCCGTATTTTGCAAAAATTGTTGGATTTGACCTTGCAAGCCCCCTCCGGCCTTGCTATAATGGATATCATATATGGCCCTGGCGCGGCCGCGGGACGGCCGCGCCCGTTCCGCCGCCCGGCGGCGGGCCCCGTCCGCTCCCGGGGCGGAGAGCGGGCGGAAGTTCTTTTGGGCCCTCCCCGTCCCAAGGAGGGAGGGCAGAAGGTAGGTGCTTTTGTGGCAAAGATCATCGCAGTCGTCAATCAAAAGGGCGGCGTGGGGAAGACGACCACCTGCGTCAACCTGGCCGCCGCTTTGACAGAGGCGGACAAAAAGGTCCTCCTCTGTGATTTCGACCCCCAGGCCAACGCCACCTCCGGCATGGGCGTGGACAAGACGGTCTCCAAGGGGGTCTATTCCGCCCTGATCGAAGAGCTCCCCGCCGCCGAGGCGGTGTCCCGCACCCGCTATGGGGACGTGCTCCCCTCCAACAAGGCCCTGGCCGGCGCGGGCGTGGAGCTGATCGGCATGGAGGAGCGGGAGTTCCTCCTGCGGGGCGCGCTGGCCCCCCTGCGGGACGCCTACGACTTCATCCTCATCGACTGTCCGCCCTCCCTGGAGCTGCTGACCCTGAACGCGCTGTGCGCCGCGGACTCCATCCTGGTGCCGGTGCAGTGCGAGTACTTCGCCCTGGAGGGGCTCAGCGACCTGATGAACACCGTGCGGCTGGTGCGCCGCTCCCTGAACCCCTCGCTGGAGCTGGAGGGCGTGCTGCTGACCATGTTCGACGGGCGGACGAACCTGTCCCTCCAGGTGGCGGAGGAAGTGAAGCACTACTTCCCCGGCAAGGTCTACGCCACGGTCATCCCCCGGAACATCCGCCTCTCGGAGGCCCCCAGCCACGGCAAGCCCATCACCGCCTACGACCGGGCCTCCCGGGGGGCCGACGCCTACGCGGCCTTCGCCTCGGAGTTCCTCGCGTCCTCTCAGGGCGGGGCGTGAGCGGCGGGGACGTCCTGTACCGACACCGATATCCATAGAGCATCCCTTTGAAAGGAGCGTGTACTCGTGGCAAACAAAAAGCCCTCCGGTCTCGGCCGGGGCCTGGGCGCCCTGCTCGGCGACGACGTATTGAGACCTGAAGCGGCGGGGAACCTATATCTACCCATCTCTCAGGTGGAGAGCTGCTCCGCCCAGCCCCGGAAGCTCTTCGACGAGGCGGCGCTGGCCGAGCTGGCGGACTCCATCCGGGAGCACGGCGTCATCCAGCCCCTGACCGTGCGGAAGCTGTCCTCCGGCTATTACCAGATCGTGGCCGGGGAGCGCCGCTGGCGGGCCGCGCGGCTGGCGGGCCTCACCGAGATCCCCGCCGTGGTCATCGACGCCGACGACAAGAAGGCGGCGGAGCTGGCCCTGGTGGAGAACCTCCAGCGGGAGGACCTGAACCCCATGGAGGAGGCCGCCGGGTATCAGTCCCTCATCCAGACCTACCACATGACCCAGGAGGAGGCCGCCCAGCGGGTGGGCAAATCCCGGAGCGCCGTGGCGAACGCCATGCGCCTGCTGGGCCTCCAGCCCGCCGTCCGGGCGCTGGTGGAGGAGGGGACTCTCTCCGCCGGCCATGCCCGCACCCTGCTCCCCCTCTCCCCCGCCCTGCAGGAGAAGGCGGCGGCGACGGTGGTCCAGGGCCAGCTCTCCGTCCGGCAGACGGAGGCCCTGGTCAAGAAGCTGACGGCGGAGGCGGAGGACGAGGAGGCGCCGAAACGCGCCCCCCAGGAGGTGGATTACACCCTGGAGGCCCAGGTGTCCCTCAGTTCGAAGCTGGGCCGGGGCGTGCGGATCGTCACGGGCCGGAAGAAGGGCCGCATCGAACTGGACTACTATGGCGTGGACGACCTCAACGACCTGCTGGAGGCCCTGGAGACCTTGAAGACCCATCGGAAAGGACCGGAGGCATGGAATTGAAAAAGCGCAGCGACGGCGGGCCGGTCGAGCCCGCGGAGGACGCCCCCAGGGGGAAGAAGCCCGTCGTCGTCTATATCATGGTCCTGTTCATCGCGGCGTTCTTGCTGATGGCCTGGTCCTTCTTCTCCCACCAGCGCAGCAACACCGAGGCGCTGGGCCGGCTCCAGAGCTCCGTCACCGTCATGCAGGAGGTCCAGGAGCTCCAGGACCAGGTGATCGCCCTCCAGGAGCAGCTGGCGGAGTCGGAGGAGCAGATCGAGGAGCTGGAGCGCCAGGCCGAGCTCCGGGACAGCGAGATCGACGCCTATGGCCGGCAGTATATGGCCCTGGCCCGCCTCTATTCCCTGGAACGGCTCTACCGCCAGGAGGACCTGGAGGGCTGCCGGAAGGTCATCGACGGTATGGAGGCGGATGGTCTGACGGCCTGCCTCAGCGGCGATCTGACCCTTTCCGAGCAGGAGCTGGGCCTCGCCGTCTCCGCCTGGGACCGCTATCATCAGCTGAAGGAGGCCGTGGAGGCCCGGGAGGCGGAGGCCGGAGCGGCCGGCTGAGGCCGCGGGCCGGCGCTCACCGGCCGGTCCCGGCAGGACGGCCGCCGGCGAGGCGGCGCGCCGCCCGATCGTTCCACGTGGAACATCGTCTTAAGATCCTATCGATTATCGATCATATCTATGAAAGAAGGAGATCGTCATGCTCGACATCCGTTTCATCCGGGAAGAACCCGAGGCCGTGAAGGAGAACATCAAAAAGAAGTTCCAGGACAGCAAGCTCCCCCTGGTGGACGAGGTCATCGACCTGGACGCCAAGCGCCGCGCCGCCATCGCCGAGGCGGACCAGCTCCGCTCCAACCGCAACGCCCTCTCCAAGCAGATCGGCATGCTGATGGGCCAGGCGAAGAAGGACCCCGCCAAGCTCCAGGAGGCCGAGGCCGTCAAGGCCCAGGTCAAGGAGCAGGCCGACCGCCTGGCCGCGCTGGAGGAGCAGGAAAACGAGCTGGAGGCGGAGCTCCACAAGCGGATGCTCCTGATCCCCCAGATCATCGATCCCTCCGTCCCCATCGGCAAAGACGACAGCGAGAACGTGGAGGTCCAGCGCTTCGGCGAGGCCAAGGTCCCGGACTTCCCCATCCCCTATCACACGGAGATCATGGACTCCTTCGGCGGCATCGACCTGGACGCCGCCGGGCGGGTCTCCGGCAACGGGTTCTATTACCTCCTGGGGGACATCGCCCGGCTCCATGAGGCGGTGCTGGCCTATGGCCGGGACTTCATGATCGGCAAGGGCTTCACCTACTGCATCCCCCCCTTCATGATCCACGGCAACGTGGTCGAGGGCGTCATGAGCCAGACGGACATGGACGGCATGATGTACAAGATTGAGGGCGAGGACCTGTACCTCATCGGCACCAGCGAGCACTCCATGATCGGCCGCTTCATCGACCAGATCCTCCCCAATGAGAAGCTCCCCCAGACCCTGACCTCCTACTCCCCCTGCTTCCGCAAGGAGAAGGGCGCCCACGGCATCGAGGAGCGGGGCGTGTACCGCATCCACCAGTTCGAGAAGCAGGAGATGATCGTGGTCTGCAAGCCCGAGGAGTCCCCCATGTGGTACGAGAAGCTCTGGCAGTTCTCCGTGGAGCTGTTCCGCTCCCTGGACATCCCCGTGCGGCAGCTGGAGTGCTGCTCCGGCGATCTGGCGGACCTGAAGGTCAAGTCCTGCGACATCGAGGCGTGGTCCCCCCGGCAGCAGAAGTATTTCGAGGTCTGCTCCTGCTCCAACCTGGGCGACGCCCAGGCCCGGCGGCTCCGCATCCGCTACAAGGACGAGTCCGGCAAGACCCAGCTGTGCCACACCCTGAACAACACCTGCGTGGCCCCGCCCCGGATGCTGATCGCCTTCCTGGAGAACAACCTGCGCCCCGACGGCACCGTCGTCATCCCCGAGGTCCTGCGGCCCTACATGGGCGGGACGGAGGAATTGGTGCCCAAGGCGCGCTGAGGACGCGGCGGCGTGCACATATCCAGGACTAAAACCATGGGATAAGGCCAGTCATGGCCCTTTTCGGTCACTTTTCCTCGAAGGAAAAGATGACGGCCCGTCTGGAGCCGATAAAACGGCTCCCGGCGAAGAGGGGCACGCTGCCGCCATTTTTAACGGCTGTATCCCGGTCTGCGCCCCGTATCCCTTGCGCCGCAGGGGATACGGAGGGAGGCGTCCGGCGTCCCCGGCGTTCGGGGGCCCGGGACGCGCTCCGGCCCGCACCGGCAAATTCGATCGATAGGAAAGGGATCTGACCTATGGCAGGAAAAACCTCCGGCTTCTTCTCCGAGTTCAAGACCTTCATCGCCCGGGGCAACGTGATGGACATGGCCGTCGGCGTCATCATCGGCGGGGCCTTCTCCAACATCACGACCTCTTTGATCAACGACATCGTCATGCCCATCCTGGGCATCTTCACCGACAGCGTCTCCTTCGCGGAGCTGACGGTGGGCATCGGGCCCGCCGTCATCACCTACGGCAACTTCATCCAGGCCGTCTTGAACTTCCTCATCATGGCCTTCGTGGTCTTCTGTTTGGTGAAGGCCATCAACTCCCTCCACAAAAAGAAGGAGGAGGCCCCTCCCCCGCCGCCGGGCCCCTCGGCCGAGGAGCGGCTGCTGACGGAGATCCGGGACCTGCTGAAAGAGCGATGATGGAGGCCATGCTCCAAGAGGGCCTGGCCCAGCTGGGGCTCCCCACGGACGGCGTCCCCGATCTGATCCGCTACGCCGGGCTGCTGGCGGAGTGGAACGAGGTCATGGACCTCACGGCCATCACGGACCCGGCGGACGTGGTCCGGCTCCACTTCCTGGACAGCGCCGCCCTGCTGAGCCTGGAGGACTTCCGGGGGAAGCGCGTCGTGGACGTGGGCACCGGCGCGGGCTTCCCCGGCCTCCCGCTGCGGATCTTGGAGCCCTCCGTCCGGCTGACCCTGCTGGACGCCCAGAACAAGCGGGTGAACTTCCTCCGGGAGGTCTGCCGGACACTGGCCTTGGAGGACGTGGAGTGCGTCCACGGCCGGGCGGAGGAGTTCGCCCGGGGACGGCGGGGGGCCTTCGACCTGGCGGTGAGCCGGGCCGTGGCCTACCTGCCGGTGCTGGCGGAGCTGTGCCTGCCCCTGGTCAAGGTGGGCGGCAGGTTCCTCGCCATGAAATCCGTGGGGTCCGACGAGGAGCTGGAGGCCGCGGGACACGCCGTGGCCCTCCTGGGCGGGCAGATGGAGGAGCCCCGGGATTACCGGATCCCCGGCACCGGGATATGCCACCGGCTGGTGGTCGTGACGAAGACCGCGCAGACGCCGGCAAAGTATCCCAGGGCCTTCGCGAAGATCAAGAAAGATCCGCTGTGACAGGGGGGATCCCCCCTGAGGCGGATCGGGAAGGGGCGCGTCCTATGGCAGGGCAATGTATCGCCGTGGTCTCCGGCAAGGGGGGCACGGGAAAGACCTCGTTCACCGCGGGGGTGGGCTCCGCCCTGGCCCAGTCCGGGCGGAGGGTGCTGTGCATCGACTGCGACGTGGCCCTGCGGAACCTGGACCTGGCCCTGGGCCTGACGGACCGGGCGCTGATGGACTTCACCGACGTGGCCCAGGGGCGCTGCCCGCTGGAGACGGCGGCGGTGGAGCACCCGGACATCCCCGGGCTGTTCCTGCTGACGGCCCCCGTCCGCAGCCGGGGCCGCCCGGTGACGGAGGAGCAGATGGCCGCCATGCTGGACCAGGCCCGGGAGCACTACGACCACTGCTTCCTGGACGCGCCGGCGGGGCTGGATGCCGGCTTCCGCCTGGCCACCTGCGGGGCGGACCGGGCCGTGGTGGTCGCCACGGCGGACGCCTCCTCCCTGCGGGACGCCCAGCACACGGTGATGGAGCTCCACCGCTTCCCCACGGGACGGCTCCACCTGGCGGTGAACCGGGTGCGCAGGAAGATGCTGCGCAGCATGCACGCCACTATCGACGACGCCATCGACCGGGCCGGCCTGCCCCTCATCGGCGTCATCCCGGAGGACGACGCCCTGCCCCTCTATCTGAACAAGGGCGTCCCCCTGCTGCTGGGCAGCAGCCAAGGCGCGGCGGCGGCCTACCGCAACATCGCCAGGCGGCTGGAGGGACAGCGGGTCCCCCTGCTGCGGATCCGATAGATACCTGACTTTTCTGGAAAGGAGCACGATATGAACATCGCTCTGATGGCCCACGACAACAAAAAGGAACTGATGGTCCAATTCTGCACCGCTTATGCCGGGATCCTGGCCCGGCACCAGCTCTACGCCACCAACACCACCGGCCACATGATCGCCGACGCCACGGGCCTGGACGTCCACTGCTTCCTGACCTACGCCCACGGCGGCAGCCAGCAGATCGGCGCCCGCATCTCCTACAACGAGTTCGACATGGTGCTGTTCTTCAACGACCCCGCCAACGAGGCCCGGGCCGACGACATCTCCTATATCTCCCGGCTCTGCGACCAGAACCGCGTGCCCTTCGCCAGCAACATCGCCACGGCGGAGATGCTGGTCCTGGGGCTCTCCCGGGGCGACCTGGATTGGCGGCTCATCGTGAACCCCTCCTCCTCCCGCCCCCTGGCCTAGGCCCTCCCGCCGGAGGAGGCGGAGGATCGGGCGCGTCCCGGCCCCGGCGGCGGGCCGGAGCGGCGGCGTGCCTTGTATCCGTGCGCCCATTTGGGCCTGAGCGCTTGACATCCGCGGGGAAAGCGCATATAATCACAGGCATCGGACCGCGACGATGCCGCAGCAGTACTCCGAACGCCGACCCGCAGAGAGGGGCCCATCCGCTGAGAGGGCCCCGTTCGGCCCGGACGAAGGACAGCGGCGGAGCGGGGGCGGAAACGTCCACGGCCCCTCCCCGTAACAGGAGGCAAAAGGAGGCGCGAGCCTTGAATTTGGGTGGCACCACGAAGCGATGAGCGCTATCGTCCCAAAGCGGTTTGGGGAGATGGCGCTCTTTTTGGGCCCCTCCTCCCGGACCTCAAACATCTCGATGAGAAAAGGAGCAGTATCATGGCGAAACAGACCCCCCGTACCCTCTCCGGCTTCATGGAGCTCCTCCCCGCCCCCCAGCAGCAGATGGAGCGCATCATGGACATCCTGCGCAGGACCTACCGCCTCTATGGCTTCACCCCCCTGGACACCCCCGTCCTGGAGGCCAGCGAGGTCCTGCTGGCCAAGGGCGGCGGCGAGACGGAGAAGCAGATCTACCGCTTCCAGAAGGGCGATACGGACCTCTCCCTCCGCTTCGACCTGACCGTCCCCCTGGCGAAATACGTGGCCCTGCACTACAACGACCTCACCTTCCCCTTCCGCCGCTTCCAGATCGGCAAGGTCTACCGGGGCGAGCGGGCCCAGCGGGGCCGCTTCCGGGAGTTCTACCAGGCGGACATCGACGTCATCGGGGACGGGAAGCTGTCCATCCTCAACGAGGCGGAGATCCCCGCCATCATCTACCGGACCTTCACCGCCCTGGGGCTCCGGCGCTTCCGCATCCGGGTGAACGACCGCAAGATCCTCAACGGCTTCTACGCCTCCCTGGGCCTCACGGAGAAGGCCGGGGACATCATGCGGACGGTGGACAAGCTGGAGAAGATCGGCGCCGGGAAGGTCCAGGACATCCTGACCGGGGACCTGGGCCTCAGCGCGGAGCAGGCCCGGGAGATCGTGGGCTTCCTCTCCACCGGCGGCAGCACGGAGGAGATCCTCTCCGCCCTGGAGCAGCGGCGGGGCCGGGACCCCGTGTTCGACGAGGGGCTGGACGAGCTGGAGACCGTGGTGCGGTACCTCTCCGACTTCGGCGTGCCGGCGGAGAACTTCGCCGTGGACCTGTCCATCGCCCGGGGGCTGGACTACTACACCGGGACCGTCTATGAGACGGTGCTGCTGGACCACCCGGAGATCGGGTCCGTCTGCTCCGGCGGGCGGTACGACGACCTGGCGGGATATTATACGGACAAACGGCTCCCCGGCGTGGGGATCTCCATCGGGCTGACCCGGCTGTTCTACGTCCTGGGGGAACAGGGCATGCTGAACATGGAGCTGAACACGGCCCCGGCGGACGTGCTGATCCTGCCCATGACGGAGGACCTCTCCCCCGCCATCGCCTTCGCCACGGAGCTCCGGGACAACGGCATCCGGGCCCAGCTCCACTGCGAGGAGAAGAAGTTCAAGCAGAAGATCTCCTACGCGGACAAGCTGGGGATCCCCTATGTGGTGTTCCTGGGCGAAGACGAGATCGGCGCCGGGGTGGTGGCCTGCAAGGACATGGCCACCGGGGAGCAGACGAAGCTGGACCCCAAGGCGACCATCTACCGCATCAAGGCGGGGCTGGACGCCAAGGACCAGGGAAGCGTCATCCGGGAGTGACGAAGCCATGAAGGAATTTCTGCGGGAGCACCGCAAGGCCCTCCGCTGGGGGCTGCTGGCCCTGCTGATTCTCTGGGCCGTGTGGTACGCCCGGCCGCTGGACTTCTACGACCTGATGGGCGGCGAGGCGCCAGCGTATCTGGTCATCTCCGTCTTCCCTCAGTCCGGCTTCCCCAGGGTGGTCCACGGAGAGCTGTCCCTGGCCGCCGGAGAGCCGGAGATGGACGCCGTGCTGGAGCGGCTGGAGAAACTCCGGTTCCACCGGAACCCGCTGGAGGTGGTCCTGCGCTTCCTCCCCCAGGGGGACCGGATCACCGAGCTGGACCCGGAAAAGGACTATCAGATCGACCTCTACGCCTATGACGGGCAGGACCAGCCCCTCTGGATGCTCCGGTTCCATATCAACGGCTGGTGGCGGGGCTTCGGGCGGGAGCTGCCCCTCTATGTCTTCCAGGGCCAGGAGAAAGGCCGGGAATTGGGGGCCTTCCTGTGGGAAATGTCCCAATCTGCCGATTCCAATTCGTAGTTATTCTGCTTTAATATACAATTCATATTCACATCCCCCCTACTTTATCGGAAAGGAAGCCAACACTATGACACAGAACCGCACGCATACATGCGGAGAACTCCGCATCGCCGACGCCGGAAAGCAGGTCAAGCTCTCCGGCTGGATGGAGAACATCCGCGTCGTCAGCGCAGGGCTGGCCTTCGTCGTCCTCCGGGACTTCTACGGCACCACCCAGATCGTCGCCGAGACCGAGGAGATGGTCGACACCTTCAAGGCGATCAACAAAGAGTCCACCATCTCCGTGGAGGGGACCGTCCGGGAGCGGGACAGCAAGAACCCCAAGCTCCCCACCGGCGACATCGAGATCGTCCCCGGGAAGGTGGAGGTCCTGGGCCGCTGCCGGCACAACGAGCTGCCCTTCCAGATCAACCGCAGCCGGGAGGCCGACGAGGCCCAGCGGCTCAAGTACCGCTATCTGGACCTGCGGGACCCGGCGGTGAAGGACAACATCGTCCTGCGCTGCCAGGTGGTCTCCGCCATCCGCAAGGCCATGGAGGACCACGGGTTCTTGGAGATCACCACGCCGATCCTGACCGCCTCCTCCCCCGAGGGGGCCCGGGACTACCTGGTCCCCGCCCGGAACCACCCCGGCAAGTTCTACGCCCTGCCCCAGGCCCCCCAGCAGTTCAAGCAGATCCTCATGACCTCCGGCTTCGACCGCTACTTCCAGATCGCCCCCTGCTTCCGGGACGAGGACGCCCGGGCGGACCGCTCCCCCGGGGAGTTCTACCAGCTGGACATGGAGATGGCCTTCGCCTCCAAGGAGGACGTGTTCGCCGTCATCGAGGACGTGCTGCCCCCCATCTTCGCCAAGTACGGCAAGTACGGCCGGGCCAGCGGCGCGCCCTTCCAGCGCATCACCTATACCGAGGCCATGGAGACCTTCGGCACCGACAAGCCGGACCTGCGCATCGACCTGCGGGTGAAGGACGCGCCCGGCGCCCTCTACGGCTGCGGGTTCCCGCCCTTCGACCCGGCGCAGGCCCCCGAGCCCCTGACCATCAAGGCCGTGGTGGTCGGCGATTTCCACGAGACCCGGAAGTCCATCGACAAGGCCCTGGCGGAGGTGGAGGTCATCTCCGGCGGCAAGCCCTACTGGTTCCGCCTGGACGAGAAGGGCGAGGTCGTGGGCGGCATCGCCAAGTTCGTCCAGCCCATCAAAGACGAGGTCGTCTCCGCCCTGGACCTGAAGCCCAATGACTTCGTGGCCCTCTCCGCCGGCAGCCTGAACGCCGCCCAGAAGACGGCGGGCGTCCTGATCAAGACCCTGGGCGCAGCGGTGCCGGGGCACATGGACAAGGAACAGTACGCTTTCTGCTGGATCGTGGACTTCCCCATGTACGAGATCGGCGAGGAGTCCGGCGAACTGGAGTTCTGCCACAACCCCTTCTCCATGCCCAACGGCGGTATCGAGCCCCTCCTCCTGGCGGAACAGGGGAAGATCGACCCCCTGACCATCAAGGCGGACCAGTACGACCTGGTGTGCAACGGCGTGGAGCTGAGCTCCGGTGCGGTGCGCAACCATGACCCGGAGATCATGGTGAAAGCCTTCGAGCTGGTGCGGCTGGGTGAGGAGGACGTGAAGGCCAAGTTCCCCGCCATGTACAACGCCTTCACCTACGGCGCGCCGCCCCACGCAGGCATCGCCCCCGGCGTGGACCGGATGGTGATGCTCCTGGCCGGGGAGGACTCCATCCGGGAGATCATCCCCTTCCCCATGAACAAGAACGCGCAGGACCCGATGATGGGCGCGCCCAGCGAGGTGACGAAGAAACAGCTGGACGAGCTGCACATCGCTCTGGCGGAGCCGGAGGGATGACGGAGGTCCGGGCCCATCACGCCATGGCGGCGGTAGGCGGCTTCTTCGGCGTGTACGCCCTGCTGACCCGGGGCGGGACCTTCGGCTCCTCCGAGACCTCCAACCTCCTCTATCTGGTGGTGTCCGGCCTGGACGGGACCTGGGGCCCCGCCCTGATCCGGCTGGGAGGGACGGCGTGCTATACCGCCGGGATCGTTTTGGCGGTGCTGCTGCGGCGGGCCGGGCACATGGCCCGGCTCCGCTGGGGGGCCATCGGCCTCGATCTGGCCGCCTGCCTGGGGCTGGCCCGGATCCCGGCGGAGACGGACCCCATCCTGGCCCTCTACCCCATGTTCTTCGCCACGGCGGTGCAGTGGGTGGCCTACAGCCAGGCCGCCGGGTACACCTGCGCCACCATCTTCTCCACCAACAACCTCCGCCAGTTCACGGAGGGGGCCACGGAATACCTCTGCGGCCGGGACCCGGAGCAGCTGCGGAAGCTGAGGTTCTATGGCGGGACCCTGCTGTGCTTCCATCTGGGGGCGGCCTGGGGCTGGTGGTGCGTGGGCCGGTGGGGCATCCCGGGGATCTATGGGTGCCTGCCGCTGCTGGTCCTCCCGGCGGTGTCCCAGCTGCCGGGAAGGAGGAGGGATCTCGTCCGCCAGCAGGGCCGGTGACAGGGAGAACGGGCCGCCAGGGCCGGCGGCCCCGGCGGAGCCGCCGCGGGAGGGCGTATCCCGGAGCGGCCGGGCCCGGTCCCACGCGGACGCGGGCCGCTATCTTTCAGGAGGGATATCATGACGGAACGAGAAAAGATGCTGGCAGGGCTCCTTTATGACTGCGGGGACGCTGAACTGCTGGCGCGGTGGCACAAGGCGAAAGACCTGGTCCGGGATTACAACCGGACGGATTCTGCCGACACGGCGGCGAAAGAGCGCATCCTGGACGAACTGCTGGGCGGGAGGGGGAAGGATCTTTGGATCACGGCCCCTTTCTATGTCGATTACGGGGAGAACATCTATTTTGGGGACGGCTGCGAAGTAAACATGAACTGCACGTTTTTGGACGATAACAAGATCGTGATCGGCGATCATGCCCTGATCGCGCCGAACGTCCAGATATATACCGCCTTCCATCCCACCAATGCCCTCGAGCGGTTCGGGGATCCCCGGGGAGACGGGACGTTCGCGTTCTGCAGGACGCAGACCGCCCCGGTGACGATCGGAGACCATGTCTGGATAGGCGGCGGGGCCATCCTCATGCCCGGGGTGACGATCGGGGACAATGTCGTGATCGGGGCAGGGAGCATCGTCACGAAAGATATCCCCGACAACTCGATCGCCTTCGGCGCTCCCTGCCGGGTGGTGCGGCAGAACACTTGACCCGTCTGGAACGGGGAACCCTCCCGGATGCGGCGGCTCCCCGTTCGGGCACCGCGGCGGAAGATCCGGCCGCACCGGCGGGGAGGGCGGTGACGGGCTCCGCGGGGACAGGCGGCGGCGGGGCCACGGGAGCGGGGACGCGGACCAGGGGCATGGGATGCCCGGCGGGACGATCCCCGGACGCCCCCGGCCAAAGCCTGCCCTTGACGATCCCGGGAAAATGTGATACAGTGACGAAAGTCCAAAGGCCATGAAGGGGAGGAGCCTCCCCCATCCCGGCAAAGAGAGAGGGCGGACGGTGCGAGCCCTCCCGGGAGGGGAAGCGCTTGGCGCCCCTTCCCGCGCCGCGGGGAGGCAATGCCCCGCCGGTCCCCCGCCGTTACCGGGCAGAGCGCTCCCCGCTCCCGGGGGGAATTCAGGTGGGACCACGGACGGTCGACGTTCGCCCTGAGCCATCCCAGGCTCGGGGCGTTTTCCTTTATCTATCATTTATCATAAGGAGTGTAGCCACGATGAAAAACACCGAGAAGACCATGGAGAAGATCGTCGCCCTGTGCAAGGGCCGGGGCTTCGTCTTCCCCGGCAGCGAGATCTACGGCGGCCTCGCCAACAGCTGGGACTACGGCCCCCTGGGCGTGGAGCTCAAAAACAACGTCAAGCGCGCCTGGTGGAAGAAGTTCGTCCAGGAGAACCCCTACAACGTGGGGCTGGACGCCGCCATCCTCATGAACCCCC
>NZ_CAJUBK010000037.1 GCF_910584465.1 uncultured Oscillibacter sp. | reverse complement strand
TCCGCACCACGCTGACCTTCTTCATCATCTCCACCATCAACATGGCCTTCCTCTTCGTCAAGGCCATGGTGGCCAAGGGCATGGCCGACGTGGGCCTGAGCTTCATGTACGCCCAGAAGGACGCCGGGCTCTACGGCTACTCCATGGCGGCGGGCGTGGTGATCTTCCTGTTCTCCTTCCTGCTCTCCGCCCTGGTGAACTGGGTGACGAAGCGGGAAGTGCTGGAAATGTGAGGAGGCGGCGACATGACGAGAGATAAGAAGGGCCTCTCCGGCGAGACGCTGTATAAGATCTTCATCTATGTGGTGCTGATCTCCCTGGCGGTGGTCATCCTCGTGCCGGTGGCCTGGGTGTTCCTGGCCTCCATCAAGCAGAACAGCGAGTTCTACGGCAACCCCTGGGCCCTGCCCGCCGGGTTCTACTGGCAGAACTTCGTGGACGCCTGGAACTCCGCCAGCATGGGCAGCTATATGCTCAACTCCGTGCTGGTGACGGCGCTGTCCCTGGTGCTGCTGCTGGTGATCGCCCTGCCCGCGGCCTACTGCCTGGCCCGGTTCCGCTTCCGGGGGAGCCGCTTCCTGAACACCTGCTTCATGGCGGGGCTGTTCATCAACGTGAACTACATCGTGGTGCCCATCTTCCTGATGCTCCGGGACGGGGACGCGTGGCTGAAGGGCCTGCTGGGGAACGGGTTTTTGCTGAACAACCTGGTGGTGCTGGCGGTGGTCTATGCCTCCACGGCCCTGCCGTTCACCATCTACCTCCTCTCCGGCTACTTCGCCACCCTGCCCCATGACTTCGAGGAGGCCGCCTACATCGACGGCGCGGGCTATGGACAGGCCATGATCCGCATCATCTTCCCCATGGCCCAGCCCTCCATCATCACCATCATCCTCTTCAACTTCCTCTCCTTCTGGAACGAGTACATCATCTCCATGACGCTGATGAGCAGCGCTACCGGCCAGAAGACCCTGCCGGTGGGCCTTTTGAACCTGATGCAGGCCCAGCAGTCCTCGGCCCAGTACGGCATCTTGTACGCGGGCCTGGTGCTGGTGATGCTGCCCACGCTGATCCTCTATATGTGCGTGCAGAAGAAGCTGACCCAGGGCATGACGGTAGGCGGACTGAAAGGGTGAGGTGCAACGATGCGTTTTTGGAAAGAGCATACCGGCCTTCGGGCGCTGTTCATCGCCGCATTTTTCTTCGCGGGACTGGCCCTGGTCATCTGCGGCTGGAGGCGGACAGGGGAGCTGTCCGGCCTGGGGCTGATGATCGTGGGCGTGATCTTGCTGCTGGCGGCGCTGATGGTCTACAATAAGCCCTTCGAGGGCGGCAAAGGCCCCGGACTGTGAGGTGCCCGATATGAGCGAAGGACGAACCAAAGGACGGGTGACCATCCCCACGGACGTGGACGTGGTGCCCGAGACCCTGGCCCTGCTGGAGCGCTGGGGGGCGGACGCCATCCGGGACTGCGACGGCACGGACTTCCCGGAGGAGCTGAAGTCCGCCGGGGCCAAGGTCTACGCCACTTACTATACCACCCGCAAGGACAACGCCTGGGCCAGGGCGAACCCGGATGAGGTCCAGCAGTGCTACCTGCAGACCAGGCCCCGCACGGCGGCGGGGGGGCCGCTGTCCATCCCGCTGCTGGAGGGCGTCAGCAGCGAACTGCTGCAGGTCAACGACCGGGACGACATCCGGCGCTGGTGGGAGGTCATGGACCGGACCACGGGACAGCCCCTGCCCCCTGAGCGCTGGCGCTATGACGCCGGGAGCGGCTGCGTGGAGGTCCCCGCCCCGGAGCCCTTCCATGACTACACCGTCAGCTTCCTGGCCTATCTCATCTGGGATCCGGTCCACATGTACAACGCCGTGACGAACCGCTGGGAGGGGGTCGAGCATCAGATCACCTTCGACGTCCGCCAGCCCAAGACCCGGGCGTTCACCATGGAGCGCCTGCGCCGGTTCATCGAGGAGCACCCCTATGTGGACGTGATCCGCTATACCACCTTCTTCCATCAGTTCACCTTGATCTTCGACGAGCTGAAGCGGGAGAAGTACGTGGACTGGTACGGCTACTCCGCCTCCGTCTCGCCCTACGTCCTGGAGCGGTTCGAGCGGGAAGCCGGATACCGGTTCCGGCCGGAATTCGTGATCGATCAGGGGTATTATAACAATCAGTATCGCCCCCCCTCCAAGGAGTACAAGGACTTCTGCGCCTTCCAGCGCCGGGAGGTGGCCGCCCTGGCGAAGGAGATGGTGGACCTCACCCACGCGCTTGGGAAGGAGGCCATGATGTTCCTGGGGGACCACTGGATCGGCACGGAGCCCTATCTGGAGGAGTTCCGCTCCATCGGCCTGGACGCGGTGGTGGGCAGCGTGGGCAACGGATCCACCCTGCGCCTGCTCTCCGACATCCCGGGCGTGCGGTACACGGAGGGGCGCTTCCTGCCCTACTTCTTCCCGGACACCTTCCACGAGGGGGGGGACCCCGTCCGGGAGGCCCGGGAGAACTGGACGGCGGCCCGCCGGGCCATCCTCCGCAGGCCCATCGACCGCATCGGCTACGGTGGGTATTTGAAGCTGGCCTGCCGGTTCCCGGCGTTCATCGACTATGTGGAGTCCGTCTGCGAAGAGTTCCGGGAGCTGTACGAGCGCATCGCCGGGGCGGAGCCCTGGTGCGCCAAGACGGTGGCGGTGCTGAACTGCTGGGGCCGGGCCAGGTCCTGGGGATGCCACATGGTCCATCACGCGCTGTATCAAAAGCAGAACTACTCCTACGCCGGCGTGATCGAGGCCCTGTCCGGCGCGCCCTTCGACGTGCGCTTCCTGAGCTTCGACGACCTGAAGGCCGACCCCCATGTCCTGGACGGCGTCGACGTCCTGCTGAACATCGGCGGCGGCGACACCGCCCACACCGGCGGCGCGGTCTGGGAGGATCCGGAGATCTCCTCCGCGGTGAAGCGCTTCGTCTGGGAGGGCGGCGGCCTGATCGGCGTGGGCGAGCCCTCCGGGCACCAGTATCAGGGGCGGTACTTCCAGCTGGCCCAGGTGCTGGGCGTAGAGGAGGAGACCGGCTTCACGCTGGGCTATGACAAATACAACTGGGACGAGCACCCGGGGCATTTCATCCTGGCGGACGCCGCCGCCCCGGTGGACTTCGGCGAGGGACAGCGGAACGTCTACGCCCTGGAGGGCGCGGAGGTCCTGATCCAGCGGGACCGGGAGGTCCAGCTGGCGGTGAACGCCTTCGGGCAGGGGCGGAGCGTCTACCTCTCCGGCCTGCCCTACTCCCTCGAGAACAGCCGCCTGCTGTACCGCGCCGTCCTGTGGGCCTCCCATGGGGAGGGCCGCCTCACGGAGTGGGCCTCGTCCAACTGCTGCGTGGAGGTCCACGCCTATGTGGGGAGCGGCAGGTTCTGCGTGGTGAACGACACCTGCGAGCCCCAGTCCGCCGCCGTATACCGGGGGGACGGGTCCAGCTTCTCCCTGGAGCTGGAGCCGAACGAGATCCGCTGGTACGACATCTGAGGGATGACGGGACAACGAAGGCCCTGCCCGGTCCGAACGAGTCCATGGGACTCGCGGGACCGGGCAGGGCCATTTTTCGTGCCGGGGAGCGCGCGGCGGGGGCCCGCCCCCGGGCAAGCCTCAGGCGCCGAGCACCAGGGGAGAGCAGACGACGTACATCGCGACGATGACGACGACGCTGACCACCGCCCAGAACTTGCCCGTCTTCCAGGCGGTCATATCCATGACCTTGGCGTCGGGCATCACCCAGTCGGTCTTGCGGGGCGCGGCCTTGATGCAGATCAGGTAGATGATGGCCTCCACCACGAAGCAGAAGAAGACCCAGTACAGGTAATGCCACTCCTGGCAGAAGGGGATGACCTTGGTGGCGCCGTAAAGGACGATATGTACCGGCACCGTGATCTTGGGCGCGATGGGGGAGACCCTCTTGCTCAGCAGACCGAAGAGCACGGCCAGCAGGATGGGCATGGAGAAGAAGCCCCAGCACTCGTTGATGAAGTTCATGATGCCGGTGCCGAAGTACATGACGAAGGGGGAGATGAAGATGGAGACGACGCCCACGATCAGTCCGAAGTACTTGCCGATCTTCACGGTCTTCTCCGCGTCGGCGTCCTTGCCCCAGATGGGCTGCCAGATGTCCAGGGCGAAGATGGTGGAGGAGGAGTTCAGCACGGAGTTGAAGGAGGACAAGATCGCGCCGAACATGACGGCGGCGAAGAAGCCCATGATGGCGGGGGGCATGACCTCCATCACCAGCAGGGGATACGCCTGGTCGCCGGCGGAGCCGACGGAGGTGTCGATGGCGCCCTGGGCGGTGAGCAGCTGATAGGCGATGATGCCGGGGAGCACGATGACGAACACGTCCAGGCACTTGAAGAAGCCCGCCCAGATGGCGCCCTTCTGGGCCTCGGCCAGGTCCCGGCCGCCCAGGGAGCGCTGGATGATGGACTGATTGGTGGCCCAGTAGAACATGTTGTTGACGAACATGCCGGTGAACAGCAGGGGCCAGGGCACGTAAGGGGCCACGGAGGTGGGCTCCGCCCAGGCGTTCATCTTCTCCGGCGTGGTGGTCAGCAGGTAGTGCAGGCCCTCGGAGAAGCTGCCGCCGCCCCCGCCCAGCCGGCCCAGGGCGAAGATGCCCAGGATGGGCACGGCGAAGCCGCCGATGATCAGCCCCACGCCGTTGATGGTGTCGGAATAGGCCACGGCCTTCAGCCCGCCGAAGACGGAGTAGGCCATGCCGATGAGGCCGGTGGAGAAGCAGACGAGGAGGATGGCCCAGAAATAGCTGACGCCGAACATCTCCTCGATGTTGAAGATCTTCGCCAGGGCCACGGAGCCGGAGTAGAGGATCGTGGGGAGCATGGTGACCACGTAGGCGATCAGGAACATGCAGGAGAACATGCGCATGGTGAAGGTATCGTAGCGCATCTGGTAGAACTGGGGGATGGTGGCGATGCCGCCCTTCAGGAACCGGGGCAGGATGACGAAGGCCAGCACCAGCAGGGCGAAGCCGGAGGTGGCCTCCCAGGCCATGGAACTCATGGAGCCGGAGAACGCCTGGCCGTTGGTGCCGACCAATTGCTCCGCCGACAGGTTGGTCATCATCAGGGAGCCGGCGATGACGATGCCCGGGAGCCCCCGGCCCGCCAGGAAATAGCCCTCCTTGGACGACAGGTCCTCATCCTTGGTCTTCCACCAGGAGAGGACCGCGACGAGTACGGTGAACCCTACGAATTCGATGACAGTCAGCAGCATGCTTGGGACCCCTTTCGTTTCTTTGTTTCCCACATTCCCTCTATATGTGGCCCTCGGTCAGATCTTCCATCTAGTGATATTATACAAGGAGAGGCGGGCGGGGAGGGTTGGCCTTTTTTTAGGTTTGGGGGCATTTTCTTTAGCGGGAGGCCCGTCCGGCGCCTCCGCGGCCGTTTTTTTGTGTCTTATCTTTAGGCGTGAAAAAGAGGACCGGCGTCCCGTCCGGGACGTCAGTCCTCTGCCGCCTTCTTCCGGTATTCCGCCGGACTGAGGCCGTTGATCTTTTTGAACGCCTTGGCGAAGTAGTGGTAATCGTGGAAGCCGGAGCGCTCCGCCGCCTCCCGGACCTTCAGGTTGGTCCCCCGCAGCAGCGCCATGGCGCATTCGATCCGCTGGTTCAGCAGGAAATTGGAGAACCCGATGCCCATCTCCTTCCGGAAGAGATAGCTCAGGTAAGTGGGGTTGACCCCCGCCGCCTGGGCGGCCTCCGTCAGGCCGATGGGCTCTTTATAGCGGCTCCTGGCGAACTCCGCCGCGGCGCTCACCGTCCGGCTGACGCCCTCGGGGATGGGATCGCCCCGGCCCTTGTACAGCCGCCGGGCGTCCGCCTCCAGCCGCTGCCGGACCGCCTCCATGCTGGACAGGGGCCCCGGGCCCTCCTCCGGGGAGAGGCCCATCCGCTGTTCCAGCTCCCGGAGCCACTGCCGGACCAGGCGCTCGTCCACCAGCTCCCGCCGGAAGCTCTCCGCGGCCTCCATGCAGGCGGCCAGGAAGCCCTCCGGGTCCTCCCGCCGCCGGTATCCCTCGGCGTCCGCCAGCAGGGCCCCGGCCTCCGCCGGGATCCGGGCGCCGGTCTTCCTGCCGGCGTCATAGTACAAGACCTCGCGCCGCTCGTAGAAGTGGAGCTTCATCAGTTCGTTCACCTGCCGGTAAGCGGTCCGGACAGCGTCCCCGCCGATGCAGGGACTGCTGACGCCGATGGCGAAGGGATAGGGCTCGGCGCCGCAGACATTGGCGCAGGCCAGCGCCGCCCGGCCCAGCTCCTGCCGCATGGCGCTGCCGTCCCGGAGGTCGGACAGGTCCAGGAAGCCGTAAAACAGGCCCTTCCCCCAGTATACGATCTCGAAGCGGCCACCGCCGTCCGCGAGGGGGCCCGCCGGGGCCTCCGGCAGGCGGCGCAGGAAGTCCTGGCAGTACCGCCGCCGCCCGGGGTGGGGCGTGCTCCCCGGCTCGCCCTCCCAGGCTTCCAGACGCATGCACACCGCCCCGCAGTTCCGGAAGGGCGCGCGGAGCCCGGCCCGCCGCCGCTCCCGCTCCTGTTCGTCCGGGGCCATGGCCTCTCCGACGACCCGGCTGAAATACGCGTATTTCATCTGGTGGTCCCCCGCCCGGGCCAGCCGCTGGACCCGGGTGCGCTCCTCGTGCCGCCGGGCCCGCTCCTCCATCTCCCGGGCCGCCGACTCCAGGAGCTGGCGGAGGGAATCCTCGTTCAGGGTGTTTTTCAGGACATAGTCGTCGGCCCCTTCCTTCAAAGCGTCCTTCACGTAGCCGAACTCGTCGTGGCAGCTCAGCGCGATGATGTAGATCTGCCGGTCCGCCTGGCGGATCCTGCGGATCAGCTCGATCCCGTTCAGCAGGGGCATGGAGACGTCGGTGACCAGCAGGTCGATCTCCGTGCCCTCCAAGATGCTGAGGGCCTCCTCCCCGTCCCGCGCGTCGGCCACGATCTGGAAGCCGGCCTGCTCCCAGGAGGGGAGGATCTTCAGATAGCTCCGCACCAGGTGGTCGTCGTCGACGATCATGGTCCTTTTCATGCGCCTCACCGCTCTCCTTCCGGGACGGCCGGCAGGTGGATCACCGCCGCCGTCCCCGTTTCGCCGCTCTCATAGCGGAGCCCCGCCCGGTCCCCGTAGTACAGCGCCAGCCGGTCCCGCACGTTGGGCACGCCGACGGCGGTCAGGCCCCGGGTCTTGCGGACCTCGCTGTGCAGGAGGCGGTCGATCTGCTCCGGGGTCATGCCCCGCCCGTTGTCCTGGACGCGCAGGTAGAGGATGCCGTCCGCCGTCTCGGCGCGGATCGTCAGCTCCCCGTCCCGGGCCTTCATGTCCAGGCCGTGGAGCAGGGCGTTCTCCACCAGGGGCTGGAGGACCAGCCTGGGCACCAGGCAGTCCCGGGCCTCCGGGGCGATCTCGTAGCGGATGGAGAACTGCCCGTCGTACCGGAACTCCTGGAGGCGGATGTAACGCTCCAGGATATGGATGTCCTCCGCCACGGTCAGGAACGCGCCCTTCTTGCTGGCGCAGGCCTGGAGCAGCTCGATGAAGTCCTCGATCGTGCCGCCCAGCTCCCGCTCGCCCTTCAGCAGTGCCGAGCACTTGATGGCGTTCAGCGTGTTGTACATGAAGTGCGGCGTGATCTGGTATTGGAGGGCCTCCAGCTCCGCGTCCTTCTTCCGCTGCTCCTCCTCCAGGAGCTGCCCGATCAGCTCCTCCAGCTTCCCCAGCATCTGGTTGAACTCCCTGGCCAGGACCTCGGTCTCGTCACCGGAGGCGATGTCGATCCGGGTCTCCAGATCCCCGGCGGAGACCTCCCGGATGGCGTCGGTGAGCCTGCCCAGGGGGCGGTAGATCGCGCCGGTCAGGTACATGGCGGGGATCAGGGACAGCAGGAGGAAGACCGCCAGTATCACGGCGTAGTCCCGGCGGGTCTGGCGCAGGGCGTCCAGCACCGCGCCCTTTTCCGCGATGAGCAGGAGGCCGCACTGGGAGAAGGGCGCTTTTTCGAAGCTGTAGAGATAGTCCCCGTCCGCCCCGGCGCCGCCGCCCCGGGAGAGCCAGGCCTCATAGGCCGCGGAGCCCGCCTGCCCCAGGGAGGTGACGGTCCGGCCGTCCCGGTCCAGCAGCACCGCCTCCCGGACCGCGCCGCTGCCGAGCCGCGCGATGTAATCGAAGTATAAGGTCCGCTCCTTGATGTTCGAGAGGAGGTATCCTCTCGCGGTCCCGGCCTCATCCTCCACGGCCTCGGAAAAGCTGACCACATCGGGGGCGTGGTGGACGGCGTCCCGCAGGAGGGCCGGCCCGCCGGCGGACTCCGCCAGACGGACCGCCGGGGCCATGTCCTCCGCCGGGACGCCCTTTTTGTAGACGGGGTAGTCCTCCGACGTGACCAGGACCCCGGCCTCCGGTATCAGGAGGTACAGCGAGCTGATGGAGGCGTCCTGGCGGCAGAACGTCCGCAGGATCTCCGCGCACCCCTCCAGCCGCCCCTCGTCGCCCTCCGCCAGATAGGCGAGGAGCGCCTCCCGCAGCGAGGGGTCACAGGCGGCGTGGATATGGGTGTGATAGGCCCCCAGGAACATCCGGTCGATGGTCTCGGCCGTCCGCGCGGTCTCCTGGCCCAGGGCGGCGGTATAGTCCTCCTCGATCATCCCGGCGGACCTGCGGTAGGAGAAGAGGGTCACCGCCAGGGCCGTGGTCAGGGTGGTCAGTAAGATCGCCGCGAATACCTTGCTTCGGATGCTCCTCATTCCTGATATTCCCTCTCCATATAGTCCCCCACGTTCTCCGCCGTCAAGACGCCCGCGTCCAGGATCTCGCCGGAAGGCTCCGCGGTCCCGGAGCGGAGGCGGTCGATGTATTGGATCGTGCGGTAGCCGATCTCATAGCCGGACTGGGCGATCAGGGCGGCGATCCTGCCGTCCTGGACGGCCTCCAGCGCGTCCTTCTGGATGTCGATGGAGACGATCTTGACCGCGTCGTCCTCCAGGCCCTCGGCGATGCCCAGGGCGGTCACCGCGCTGGTGGCCGCGATCCCCTCGATCAGGGGGTGGGCCGCCCGGATCCGGCGGATCTTCCTCTCGGACATCTGGAGGTTGCTGTACCCGCTCTCCACGAAGACGACCTTCATCCCGGGCTCGTCCTCCATGCGGGCGATGAAGCCCTCCATGCGCTGGCGGTGGCTCAGCTGTTCCAGGCCGCCGGTGACGACGCCGACCTCTCCCTCGTGGCCCAGGGCCTCCGCCAGGTGCCCCGCCAGGGCGTCGCCCGCCTTCCGGTTGTCGATCCCGATGTAGGGGACGTCCAGCTCCGCGAAGCCGGTGTCGTAGGAGATGACGGGGATGCCCTTCCCCGCCGCCGTGTCGAAGTATCCGGGGCGGCTGTAGGAATCGATGGGGGAGACCGCGATGGCGTCCACGTCCCGCTCGACCAGGGCCTGGGCCATTTTGGCCTGGACGTCCGCTCGGGCCTCGGAATCCGGGGAGAGGATGATGAGGTCCATCCCCAGCTCCGCCGCCGCCGTCTCCATCCCCCGGCGCAGGGTCATCCAGTATTCGCTGGAACCGGACTTCGTCACCACGCCGACCACGTACCGCTCCTCCTCCGCCTGGCGGTCCGGCCCCCCGCAGGCGGACAGCAGCAGGAGGGGGGCGAGCAGCGCCGCCAGGAGGGCGGCGCCCCGGGCGCATCCGCCTGCGGACGGCGGTATGCGGGGGGACCGGCGTTCGTTCGAGACCATCTGTCTTCGCCTCCTAAGATCGTGAGGACCGCGGTCCGGAGCGCCGCTCCGGACGGACCGCGCACGGGATAGGGTCCCTCTATGCGCGGCCTGTGCTCCGCCGGATCTGCCCGGACAGGGCGCGCGCCTTCATCGTTCCTCACTATAGCATGATCTGGGATCTTTGTATAGATGGTGCGGGACAAAAGGGGACGGGGGATCCCGCCGGACGCCGGGAGGCGTCTTTTTTTCCGCTCATGCCGCGGCGGACTTCGAAGATCGGACGCGCCTCCGGCTGTCCCGATCCGGTCCGGAGCGCCACCCACCGTGGGATCCCCCGGGGACCGGGCGGGAGACCGGCCGGATATCCGGACGCGAAAAGAGGCCGTTTTCCTTGGATATGGGCCAAATATCATATGTATCGGCTAGGTTTTGAAAAGTACGTAAAATGTTTTTCAACATCCATTGAAATTGTTGAACTTGCCAAAAGCATACGCAAAATATATAATTTTTTTAGTCTATAGTACAAAATACTGTACATTTTGAACATGCGGAACTTGACTGAGAGAGGTGAGGCGAAGATGAGGAAAAATGCTGTCAAGGAAAAGCTGCGGGCCGGGCGGCCTGCGATCGGCACGTTCGTGCGGATGAACAGCATCTCGATGGAGATACTGGGACAGACCGGCTGGGACTTCGCGATCATCGACGTGGAACATGGCATCCACACGATGGAGGACGTTTCCAACATGATCCGGGCAGCGCGGTCCGTGGGGCTCAGCCCCATCGTCCGGATCCCCGGCCCGGACCCGGTGCAGGCCATGCGGGCCCTGGACGCCGGCGCGGACGGGATCCAGATCCCCCAGCTGACCAGCCTGGAGCAGGTCCGGGAGGTCTGCCGGGCCGCCCGATACCATCCCCTGGGCAGCCGGGGCATGTGCAATTACACCGCGGCCGCCGGGTACTCCACGATCCCGTTCGACGAGCACATGCGGACCTCTAACGAGGAAGTCCTCGTGGCGGTCCACGTCGAGAACGTCTGGGCGGCGGAGCACATCGAGGAGATCTTGGAGGTCCCCGGCATCGACGTGGTGTTCTGCGGGCCCAACGATATGTCGGAATCTCTGGGGGTCCCGGGCCAGATGCAGCATCCCAAGGTCGTGGAGCTGCTGGACAAGGTGTTCCGGGCCTGCGCGGAGCGGGGCGCCGCCGCCGGCATCTTCGTCAAGCGGCCGGAGCTCCTCCCCCACTGGCTGGAGAAGGGCGTCCGGTACCTGACGTGCTCGACGGACGTGGGGATGTACGCGGACTATTCCAGGAAGACCTCCGACGCCATGAGGGAGGAGATCGAACGTTTCGCCGCGGGCGGACGCTGAGCACGGAGCGTTCTTTCCCCGCGGGGACGGCGTCAGGACAGCGGGGAGGGAGTGTGGATATTTTTCAGGCTTCGTATGAGGAAAGGAGGGTCTTATGAGTTTCTATGTGATGTTCATCCTGTCGTTCTTGGGGTTCTACCTCTCGATATTCGACTATTTCAAGAGCAGGAAGGACGGGTGACGGACTGACCGGAGCTGACCACACGGAAAAGGAAAGGAATTAGGAGGTAGAAAGATGATTTGGATAGGATTGATCGGTTACTTTATTATCCTGGTCCTTGTCGGCATCGTCTCTGAGCGCAAGAGCAAGAAGACGTTCGACGAGTTCGCCACCGGATCGAGGAGCATGTCCGGCTGGGTCCTGGGCTTCTCCGAGGCCACCAGCATCGCCAGCGCCTTTTTGTGGCTGGGCTGGATCGGCCAGGGCTATACCGACGGCGTGGTCACCCTGTGGTACGCGGTGCCTGTGGTCCTGACCACTTGGTTCATCTGGTCCTACGTGGCGCCCCGCTTCCGCGACCGCGCCGCCGCCACCGGGGCCATCAATCTCGCGGAGGTCCTGGTCAACGAGTTCGACGACAAGAAAAAGAAGCTGAAGACCGCTTATGCCGCCCTGCTGGCCATCGCCACGTTCTACTTCATGTTCATGTATGCGGGGTCCCAGTTCAACGCCATCGGGACCACCTTCGTGAACCTGACGGACGGCGCCATCTCGCACAACGCGGCGCTGCTGATCGGCGCGGGCATCGTGATCCTCTATACTTACCTGGGAGGGTTCAAGGCGGTCGTCTGGACCGACTTCATCCAGTCCATCGCCGTCGTGGGCAGCCTGATCGCGCTGGTCTTCATCGTGGTCGCCAAATGCGGCGGCATCGGGGCCTATGTCCAGGCCATCGGGGAGATCAGCAACAACTACGGCGGCTGGAAGGGCACGTTCAGCTCCAGCGGCATCGTTTTGTATATCCTGGCCTGGATCTCCAGCGCGCTGTGCTTCCTGGGCGCGCCCCACGCCGCCGTGCGCTGGCTGGCCACCGCCTCCAAGAAGGACTGCTATCAGGCCGGCCTGATCGCCACGTTCTTCCAGGGCATCCGCATGGTGCTGCCCATCATGATCGGCATGGGCGCCCGGGTCCTGTTCGGGGATACGATCGAGAGCTCGCAGGATACGATCTTCGTCGTGTTGAACAACCTGACCAGCCCCCTGTTCACCGGCATCGTCCTGGCGGGCATCCTGGCCGCCACCATGTCCACGGCGGACTCCCAGTTCCTGGAGGCCGTCAACACCTTCTGCGTCAACATTTACAAGAACCTCATCAAGAAGGGCGACGTGGAGGAGCAGAAGCTCTTCAAGCTGTCGAAGCTGATGGTCATCGTCGTGGCGGTCCTGGCGGTCCTGGGCGCCCTGCTCCGTCCGGATACGATCTTCGGCGGCGTGCAGTACGCGTATATCGGCCTGGGCTCCATGTTCGGACCGACCCTGGTCATGATGCTGTTCTTCCGCAAGCAGATGACCCTGGAGGGCTGCTTCGCCGGCGGCCTGATCGGCTCCATCGGCTTCGTGATCTTCAGCAATATGATCAGCGCGGGCGTGTTCCCCGAGGCCTTCGTCGGCTTCGTCTCCTCCCGCGAGTCCCTGGTGATCTTCCCGCTGATCGTGGTGGTGACAATCGTATGCAATGTCGTGTTCAAGGAGAAGGACGATACCCTGGCGAAGTGAGCGCGCCGGCCTCCGGCGCCCGGGACGGCGCGGATCTTGCGCGGCCCCGGCGGCGGAGGGACGGCCATATCGGTTCCCAAATTTAAGGAGGATCATGATCATGAGACTGGAAAACAAGGTGTGCATCATTACCGGGTCCAGCAAGGGCATCGGCTTCGGCATCGCCGAGCGGTTCGCCCGGGAGGGCGCGGTGGTGATCGTTAATTCCCGCAGGGAAGAGAACGCCCGGGAGGCGGTGGAGGCCCTGAAGGGCAAGGGCTTCGAGAAGGTGGGCTCCTACGTGGGCGACGTTTCCAAAAAGGAAGTCGCCGACGACATGGTCAGGACCGTCGCCGCCAAGTACGGCTCGGTGGACGTCATGGTGAACAACGCGGGGATCAACCGCATCAAGCCCGCCGTGGAGCTCTCCGAGGAGGATTTCCGGGCGGTGATGGACACGAATGCCATCGGCGTGTTCTTCTGCTCCCAGGCGGCGGGGGCCCAGATGCTGAAGCAGGGCGGCGGCTCCATCGTCAACATCGCCTCCATCTTCGGCCTGGAGTGCACGGCGGGCCGGGCGGCTTACAGCACCGCGAAGGCGGCCGTCGTGGGCATGACCAAGCTGCTGGGCGTGGAATGGGCCCGTGAGAACGTCCGGGTGAACGCCGTGGCGCCGGGCTTCATCGCCACCGACATGAACGCCGGCGACCAGGTCTCCGGCGGCTACAGCGACGAGGACATCTTCAGCCGCACGCCGATGCACCGCTATGGGACGGTGGAGGAAGTGGCCAACCTGGCGCTGTTCCTGGCCTCCGACGAGGCGAGCTATATCACGGGCACGGTGTGCTGCGTGGACGGCGGCTGGACGGCCTACGGCGGCTGGTGCACCGAGAACCGGAAATGAGCGTCCCCGCGGGGACGCGGAGAGGGACCGGCCGTTGAGGATACGGTCCATATGACCGCCGCTCCCCCGGAGGCGTCCCCCGAGACTGCCGGCGGGCCGTGGGACGGCGGCCGGGATCCCGGCCATCATGCGGATGGGCGGCGGGGGACGCTGTCCATCCGTATGATGGCCTGCGACCGTCCCGCGGTCCGAGCTTCAAAAACGAAAGGAGTCGATCTTATGGGTCATAAGGCCGTTATGGACGGCAATATGGCGGCCGCTCACGCATCCTATGCCTTCACGGAGGTGGCGGCGATCTACCCGATCACGCCCTCCTCCCAGATGGCGGAGGTCGTGGACGAGTGGGCCGCCCAGGGCAGGGAGAACCTGTTCGGCAAGCCTGTGAAGGTCATCGAGATGCAGTCGGAGGCGGGGGCCGCCGGCACCTGCCACGGCAGCCTGCAGGCCGGCGCGCTGACCACCACCTATACCGCCGCCCAGGGCCTGCTCTTGATGATCCCGCCGATGTTCCGCATCGCCGGGGAGCATCTGCCGGGGGTGTTCCACGTCGCCGCCCGGTCGGTGGCGCAGAACATGTGGTCCATCTATGGCGACCACTCAGACGTCATGGCCTGCCGCACGATCGGGCTCGCGATGCTGGCCTCCTCCAGCCCGCAGGAGGCCATGGATCTTGGCACTGTGGCCCACCTGGCCGCCATCAAGGCCCGGCATCCCTTCCTGCACTTCTTCGACGGCTTCCGCACCTCCCACGAGATGCAGAAGATCGACGTCCTGGACCCGGAGGACCTCCGGCCCCTGGTGGACTTCGACCAGATCCGGGCGTTCCGGAAGGACAGCCTGAACCCCGAGCATCCCTGCATCCGCGGGACCACGGCCACGGGGGAGACGTTCTTCCAGGGCCGGGAGGCGTCCAACGGGCATTACGACGCCATCCCGGATATCGTCGCCCATTACATGGATGAGATCAATAAGCTGACCGGCCGGGACTACGCGCCCTATGCGTACTACGGCGCTCCGGACGCGGTCCAGTGCGTCGTCTCCATGGGCTCCTCCACGGAGACGCTGCGGGAGGTGGTGGACTACCTGAACGGCCGGGGGCGGAAGGTGGGCATGATCTCCGTCCACCTGTTCCGGCCCTTCTCGGCCAAGCACTTCCTGCGCGCGATGCCCGAGACGGTGACCAAGGTCGCCGTCCTGGACCGGACGAAGGAATCCGGCTCCGTGGGGGAGCCGCTGTTCCTGGACGTCAAGGCGGTGCTGGCGGATTCGGGCCGGGCGTTCGACGCCGTCGTGGGCGGGCGGTACGGCCTGTCCGGGAAGGATACCACGCCCTCCCAGCTGATCGCCGTGTACGACGAGCTGGACAAGGCGGACCCCAAGAACGGCTTCACCATCGGCATCGTGGACGACGTGACGTTCACCTCTCTGCCCTGCCGCCCGGTGGACATCAGCAGGGACTGCGAGACCGCCTGCAAGCTGTGGGGCGTGGGCGGCGACGGGACCGTGGGCGCGAACAAGAACTCCGTCAAGATCATCGGCGACCTGACGTCCAAGTATACCCAGGCGTACTTCG
Organism: uncultured Oscillibacter sp.; assembly: GCF_910584465.1. Taxonomy (GTDB): domain Bacteria; phylum Bacillota; class Clostridia; order Oscillospirales; family Oscillospiraceae; genus Oscillibacter. The sequence goes on along the minus strand of NZ_CAJUBK010000037.1, from coordinate 9,364 downwards.
CCTACGACGCCAAGAAATCCGGCGGCGTGACCCAGTCCCACCTGCGCTTCAGCGACGAGCCGATCCGCTCCACCTATCTGGTGCAGCAGGCGGATCTCGTGGCGGTGCATAACGCCGCCTACATCGAGAAGTTCGACACCGCCGCCGATCTGAAGCCCAACGGCACCTATCTTTTGAACTGCGCCTGGTCCGGCAGCGAGCTGGAGCGGAAGCTGCCCGGGAGCCTGAAACGGGCGCTGGCGGAGAAAAAGGCCCGGTTCTATACCATCGACGCGTCCTCGGCCGCCATGGCGCTGGGGCTGGGCGGCCGCACCAACACGGTGCTCCAGGCGGCTTTCTTCCAACTGGCGGACATCATCCCCATGGAGCAGGCCGTCCGGGCCATGAAGGAGGCGATCCGGGACACCTATCTGATCAAGGCCGGGCAGGAGGTCGTGGACAAGAACTGCGCCGCCGTGGACGCGGGCATCGGGGCGCTGACCCGCGTGGACGTCCCGGACAGCTGGCGGGACGCCCCCCTGGAGGAGAACGCGGAGACCGGCGTGCACGACTTCCTCCACGACCTGGTGGTGCCCATGGACCGGATGCAGGGGGACCGCCTGCCGGTGTCCGTCTTCCAGAGATACGGCACGGTGGACGGGACATGGCCCAGCGGCACCTCCCGGTATGACAAGCGGGGCGACGCGGTCCAGGTCCCCGTGTGGGACAGCGCCGCCTGCATCCAGTGCAGCCGGTGCTCCGTGGTGTGCCCCCACGCGGCGATCCGGGCGGTGCTGGTGGACGAGGAGGAACAGCAGCGCGCCCCCGCCGCCTTCGAGACGGTGCCGGCGAAGGGCGCGGGCCTGGGCAGGTACCGCTTCCGCATCCAGGTGTCCCCCTACGACTGCCTGGGCTGCGGCTGCTGCGTGAACGCCTGCCCCGACAAGGTCCGGGCGCTGAAGATGGCCCCCTTCGACCAGCAGGCGGCCCAGGCCGGCAACTGGACCTTCGCTACGGAGACGGTGAGGGTGAAGGACGACGCCGTCAACAAGGAGACCCTCAAGGGATTGCAGTTCGGACGGCACTACTATGAGTTCCCGCCCGCCTGCGCGGGCTGCGGCGAGACGCCCTATGTCCGGATGGTGACGCAGCTGTTCGGCGACCACATGTACATCGCGAACGCCTCCGGCTGTACGGCGGCGCACGGCGGCTGCCTGCCCTCCACGCCCTACTGCAAGGATGAGCGCGGCTTCGGCCCGCCCTGGGAGCAGTCGCTGTTCGAGGATACGGCGGAGTTCGCCTACGGCTTCCTCCAGGCCCACGACGCCGTCAACGGCGAGCTGGTCAAGGCGGTGGAGACCGTGCGGGACGCCGGCATCGCCCCGGAGGCCTGCAAGGCGTATCTGGACAGCCGGGAACATGCCGCCGAGTCCAGGGCCTGTACCGACGCGCTGCTGGCGGCGCTGGAGACGGTCCAAACGGACGCGGAGGAGGTCCGGAAGGCGGTCGCCTCCATCCGGGAGGGCCGGGAGTTCCTGGCCAAGAAGTCCGTGTGGGCCTTCGGCGGCGACGGCTGGGCCTATGACATCGGCTTCGGCGGGCTGGACCATGTCCTGGCCTCCGGCAGGGACATCAACATGCTGGTCATGGACACGGAGGTCTATTCCAACACCGGCGGCCAGGCGTCGAAGGCGACAAACCTGGGGGCCGTCGCGCAGTTCGCCGCCTCCGGCAAGTCCACGAAGAAGAAGGACCTGGGCATGATGCTGATGAGCTACGGCTACATCTACGTGGCCCAGGTGGCGATGGGCGCGGACCCGGCCCAGACCCTGCGGGCCATCCGGGAGGCGGAGTCCTACCCCGGCCCCTCCGTGGTCATCGCCTACGCCCCCTGCACGGCCCACGGCATCCCGGGCGGCATGAGCAACACCCAGCTGGAGATGAAGCGGGCGGTGGAGGCCGGTTATTGGCACCTCTACCGCTACGACCCCCGGCGCGCCGCCGAGGGGGAGAACCCCTTCACCCTGGATTCCAAAGCGCCGGACGGGACCTATCTGGACTTCCTCCGCTCCGAGCGCAGGTACGCCTCCATGGAGGCCAAGTTCCCCGAGCGGGCCCGGACGCTCTTCGAGGAGGCGGAGCGGTCCGCCCAGGACCGCTATCGGTCCTACGCCGATCTCAGCGGGCGCAAGTAAACGGCAGGGGCCCCAAGATGCTCTCCCTCTCTCGGGGGCCGGGCCGCGCCTGCGGTCCGGTCCCCAAGGAAGCAAGCGGGCGCCCTTCTGCCTATCCACAGAGGGGCGCCCGCTCCTTCGAACGGCGGCGGTCAAAGCGTGTATTCGGGGTAGTCCTTGATATACTTCACGATGTAGTTTTTCAGCGCCTTCCCCGCGGGGGAGAGCATGATGCGCTTGTTGTACAGCAGAGAGAGGTAGCGGTATTGGGGCGGATCGAAGGAGTAGATGTTCACCGGGGAGGAGATGCCCTTCATGACCAGCTTCCCGACGATGCAGTAGCCCAGCCCTCCGGACACCATGGCGACCAGGCTGGCGTCGTCGAAGGTGGTGTAATGCGGGTCGGCGGGGACGCCCAGCGCCGCCAGGACGGCCAGCGCCTCCTCCCCGAAGTCCCCCGACTGTAAGAGCAGGGGGAGGCTGCGGAGCTCCTCCGTGGAGATGTGGCGGGGATCGCGGGCGGTATAAGACTGGTTGGTGATGCAGAGCATCTCGTCCTCGTACAGCTCGATGACCTCCAGATCGGGGGTGGGCTCGGCGGCCGCGATGCCAAGATCGATCTCGTTGTCGTCCAGATACCGGATGATCTGCGTGTTGTTGGCGCCGCCCTTCATCCAGATCTCGATGTTGGGATAGAGCTCCCGGAAGCCGTTGAGGATGTGGGGGACCCAGTTGATGCAGGTGCTGGAGCAGGCCCCCAGCGTGACGCGGCCGGAGGTCAGGCCGTGGATCTCCCGGACCACCTCCGTGAAGCGGCTGTCCTCGCGGATGACGGAGTAGGCGAAGGGGAGCAGCTTCTCCCCGGACTCCGTCAAGATCCACTCCTTCTGCGTCCGGTAGAAGAGGGGGAGCCCCAGCTCGTTTTCCATCCTGGCGACGGCGTGGCTGACGGCGGATTTCGTCAGGTGCAGCCGGTCCGCGGCCAGCGTCAGGTTTTTGCATTCGGCAATGGCGGTGAACGTCGTGTAATCGGCAAGTGTCATAACATATCTCCCAAAAGGTCCACAGAACGGGTGCGGCGCGGCAAAGGGGATCGTCCCGAAGGGATGCGCTGCTTTCATTATATGTAAAACCGAAAAAAATTCAAGCGGTGTAGAGGATATATCCGCGCAAGACTTTTCAATGAGCGTGTATTTTTAAGAGATTTACAGGAGGGGGTTTTGCTGATATTTTGTAGATATGACCGGCGCTCCCGGAGAGAGGGGGCCGGACGCCGCGGCCCCGGCCGGGACGGAGGAGGGGGCCCGGCGGCGTCCCATGGCCGTCCGGATGCCGCCCCGATGGATCTGAAAAACGATTTAGGAGAAATGATCGATCATGAAAACTGCTCAGGAATATAAGGACAGCCTGCGGGAACGGGACATCAAGGTGTACATCAAAGGAGAACTCCAGGACAGCCGGACGCTCATAGACCACCCCTTCATCCGGGGCCATGTGAACTCCGCCGCCATGACCTACGCCCTGGCGGGGTCGAAGGAGCACGAGGACCTGTGCACCGCCGTCTCCCATCTCACCGGCCGGAAGATCAACCGCTTCACCCATATCCACCAGTCCACGGACGACCTCATCAAGAAGATCCGGATGCTGCGGCTGATCTCCCAAAAGACCGGCACCTGCTATCAGCGCTGTGTGGGCTTCGACGCCATGAACGCGGTCTACTCCGTGACCTATGAGTGCGACCAGGCCATGGGCACCGGCTATCACGAGCGCTTCAAACGGTTCTTGACCGATGTCCAGGACAACGACCTGATGGTGGCCGGGGCCATGACCGACGTGAAGGGGGACCGGAGCCTCCGCCCCGGCCAGCAGCGGGACCCGGATATGTTCGTGCATGTCGTGGAGCGCCGGGAGGACGGCATCGTGATCCGGGGGGCCAAGGCCCATATGACCGGCATGGTCAACTCCCACTGGATGCTCATCATGCCGACCATGGCGATGAAGGAGGACGAGGCGGATTACGCGGTGTCCTGCGCCGTCCCCGTGGACGCCCCCGGCGTGGTCCACATCTTCGGGCGGCAGACCAACGACGACCGGAAGCTGGAGGGGGCCGTCGACCAGGGGAACGCCCAATACGGCGTGGTGGGCGGCGAGTGCCTCACGGTGCTGGACAACGTGTTCGTCCCCTGGGAGGACGTGTTCTTGTGCGGCGAATACCAGTTCTCCGGCCTGCTGGTGGAGCGGTTCGCCTGCTACCACCGCTCCAACTACGGCGGGTGCAAGAGCGGCGTCTCCGATGTGGTCATCGGGGCCGCGGCCCTGATGGCGGATTACAGCGGCTATGGGAAGGCCGGGCACATCAAGGAGAAGCTCAACGAGATGATCCACATGGAAGAGACCCTGTACGCCTGCTCCCTGGCGGCCTCGTGCATGGGGAAGGCCACGCCCTCCGGCGCGTACTTCGTGGACCAGCTGCTGGCGAACGTGGGCAAGCACAACGTCACCCGGCTGATCTATGACATCGACCGTCTGGCCCAGGACATCGGCGGCGGGATCGTCGCCACGATGCCCTCAGAGTCCGACCTGAGGGATCCGGACATCGGCGGCTATGTGGAGAAATACCTCCAGGGCGCCGCCGGGATCCCCACGGAGGACCGGATGCGGGTGGGCCGGCTGCTGGAGAACATGACCGGCGGCACCGCCCTGGTGGAGTCCATGCACGGCGCGGGCTCCCCCCAGGCGCAGAAGGTCATGTACGCGAAGCTCTCCGGACTGGAGGGGAAGAAGACGTTCGCGGCCAACATCGCGGGCGTGGGCCGGTGCGGGAGCGCCGGCACGGATGGAAAGGAGTGACCGTTATGGAAAAGGCATTGAGGTTTTCCGCCCTGGCGCAGGATTATCCCGCCTCCGGCATCCGCCGGATGTTCGATCTGGCGGCCCGGTACCCGGAGGCCATCAAGCTGACCGTGGGCGAGCCCAATTTCGATACGCCCCGGTACATCAAGGACGCGGCGAAAAAGGCGATCGACGAGGGCATGACCCACTACGCGCCCAACGCGGGGCTCCCCGAGCTGCGCGAGAAGGTGGCGGAGCTGTACAAGCGGTACTGGGACGGCTATACGGCGGACAACGTCATCATCACCGTGGGCGCGCTGGAGGGCCTGACCCTGGCCCTGATGGCCCTGGTGGATCCCGGCGACGAGATCCTCGTCTCGGACCCCTGCTTCCCGAACTACTACGGGCAGGCCAGCATCGTGGGGGCCTCCACGGTGCCCGTGCCCACCTATGAGGAGAACGGCTACCGGATCCGGGCCGCCGACATCGAGGAGGCCGTCACGCCCCGGACGAAGGCCATCATCCTGAACTCCCCCTGCAACCCCACCGGCGCGGTGCTGACGAAGGAGGATATCCTGGCCATCGCGGAGGTGGTCAAAAAGCATGACCTGTGGGTCTTCTCCGACGAGCCCTATGACCAGATCGTGTACGACGGGGCCGTGCCCTTCAGCATGGCCCAGGTGCCGGAGGTCCGGGACAACGTGGTCGTCCTGAACAGCTTCTCCAAGTCCTACGCCATGACCGGCTGGCGGATCGGATACCTGCTGGCCCCGGCGGGTTACGTCTCCAGGATGGCGAACCTCCAGGAGGGCGTCGTCTCCTGCGTGTCCACCTTCTCCCAGGCCGCGGCGGCGGAGGCCCTGCGGAGCACGGACTGCGTGAGGGAGATGGTGGCGGATTACACCCGCCGCCGGGACATCCTGATCGACGGCATCAACGCCATCCCCGGCTTTTCCTGCAAGAAGTCCGCGGGCAGCTTCTACGCCTTCGCCAACATCAAGGCGTTCGGGAAGAGCTCCCAGGAGTTTGCCGAGGAGCTTTTGAAGGGGGCCCGCGTCGTGGTGGTGCCCGGCTCCGCCTTCGGCAGCATGGGCGAGGGGTATATCCGGCTGGTCTTCGCGAACTCGGACGAGAACCTGGAGGAGGCCGTCCGGCGGATCCGGGAGTATGTCCTGAGCGCTTACCCGGACCTGAGATGAGGGGGACCGGCCGTCCCCGATGTTTATGAAGATAGGGAGGCATCCGCTATGAATACGTATCTTTCCAGTGTGATCGAACATGTGAAGGTCCGGCACGCCAACGAGCCGGAGTTCGTCCAGACCGTGGAGGAGGTCCTCTCCTCCTTGGAGCCGGTCGTCGAGAAGCACCCTGAATATGAGGAGGCGGACCTGCTGGGCCGCATGGTGGAGCCGGAGCGGATGTTCACGTTCCGTGTGGTGTGGGAAGACGACCGAGGGGGGTTCCACACGAACATCGGCTACCGCTGCCAGTTCAACGGGGCGATCGGCCCGTACAAGGGCGGCCTGCGGTTCCAGAAGGACGTGTATCCCGGCATCATCAAGTTCCTGGGCTTCGAGCAGACCTTCAAGAACAGCCTCACCGGCCTGCCCATCGGCGGCGGCAAGGGCGGCAGCGACTTCGACCCGGCGGGGAAGTCGGACGCGGAGATCATGCGCTTTTGCCAGAGCTTCATGCAGGCGCTGTACCGCTACATCGGGCCCGACGTGGACGTGCCCGCCGGGGACATGGGCGTGGGCGCCCGTGAGATCGGGTATCTCTACGGGGAATACCGCCGCCTGAAGGGGGCGTTCGAGAACGGCGTCCTGACGGGGAAGGGCTTCAGCTACGGCGGCTCGCTCATCCGTCCGGAGGCCACGGGCTTCGGCGCGGTGTACTACCTGGAGAACGTTCTGAAGCACGAGGGCGAGAGCGTCGAGGGCAAGACGATCGCCTGCGCGGGCTTCGGCAACGTGACCTGGGGCATCTGCAAGAAGGCCGCCGAGCTGGGGGCGAAGGTCGTGACCCTCTCCGGGCCCGACGGCTATATCTACGACCCCGACGGCGTGGTCACGGAGGAGAAGGTCGGCTATCTGCTGGAGATGCGGAACAGCGGCCGGAACAAGGTGAAGGACTACGCGGACAAGTTCGGCGTGGAGTTCTTCCCCGGCGAGAAGCCCTGGGGCAGGGAGGTGGACATCTGCATGCCCTCCGCCATGCAGAACGACGTGGACTATCGCCAGGCCCAGCGCATCATCGTGAGCGGCGCGAAGTATTACATCGAGGTGGCGAACATGCCCACCACCAACGATGCGCTGAAGCTGCTGATGTCCCAGCCCCACATGACCGTGGCGCCCAGCAAGGCGGTCAACGCCGGCGGCGTGGCGACCTCCGCCCTGGAGATGGCCCAGAACAGCGAGCGCCTGGTGTGGACCGCCGGGGAGGTCGACCGGCAGCTCAGGCAGATCATGGACACCATCTACAAGATGAGCGTGGAAGCCGCGGCGCAGTACGGCCTGGGGTACGACCTGGTGTCCGGGGCCAACATCGCCGGGTTCCAGCGGGTCGCCGACGCCATGATGGCCCAGGGCGTGTTTTGACAGGAGGGACGGTATGGTGATGGATCGTCAGGCGGTCATGGCCCTGCTGCCGCACCGCGCGCCCATGCTTTTGGTGGACACGGTCACGGCCCTGGTGCCCATGAGCCGCATCGAGACCCGTTTTTACGTGGACCCGGAGTGGGTCATCTTCCAGGGGCATTTCCCCGCAGATCCGGTGATGCCGGGGGTCTTGTCGGTGGAGTGCATGGCCCAGGCGGCGGACATCATGATCATGACCGCGGAAGAGTACGCCCGGAAGACGCCGCTGTTCGCCGGGATCGACCGGGTCAGGTTCACGAAGAAGATCGTCCCGGGCGACACGGTCACCGCCGAGGCCGTGGTCACGGAGGTGGACGCCCGGAAGGCGAAAATCACCTGCAGCGCGAAGCTGCTCACAGGCGGGGAGGCCGCGGCCTGGGCGACCCTCGTGATCGCCATGCGCTGACCGCCCCGTCCGGGGCCCCGGCGCGGATGTACGAACACAGCGGATGAGAACGAAAGGAGCTGAAAGAGAGTGGACTTCACACTGTCCAAAGAGCAGGAGCTGATCCGGAAGATGATGCGGTCCTTCGCGGAAAACGAGGTGAAGCCCATCGCCGCGGAGATCGACAGGACCAGCAGGTATCCTGCGGAAAACGTGGCGAAGCTGTTCCGCCTGGGCGTCATGGGGATGACGGTCCCGAAGGCATACGGCGGCGCGGGGGCGGACACCCTGTCCTCCGCCATCGTCACGGAGGAGCTGGCCAGGGTCTGCGCCTCCACGAGCGATATCGTGGCGGGGCACGGCCTGTGTTTCGACCCCATCCACGCCCACGGCACGGAGGAGCAGAAGCGGAAGTATCTCCCCCTGCTCACCCACAGTGTGCTGGGCGGCTTCGCCCTGACGGAGCCCAACGCCGGTTCCGACGCCTCGAAGAGCCAGACCACCGCCGTCCTCGACGGGGACCGCTACATCATGAACGGCGCGAAGTGCTTCATCACCAACGGTTCCGAGGCGGGCATCTTCGTGGTCTTCGCCATGACGGACCCCTCCAAGGGCAACAGGGGCATCTCCGCCTTCATCGTGGAGAGCGGCTTCCCCGGCTTCTCCGTGGGGAAGCATGAGGAGAAGATGGGCCTTCACGGCGTCCCGACCACGGAGCTGGTCTTCACCGACTGCATCGTCCCCAAGGAGAACCTGCTGGGCAAAGAGGGCCGGGGCTTCCCGATCGCCATGCAGTCCCTGGACAGCGGGCGCATCGGCATCGCCGCCCAGTCCCTGGGCATCGCCGAGGGGGCGATGGAGGAGGCGGTCGCTTACACCAAGAGCCGCGTCCAGTTCGGCAAGCCCATCAGCAAATTCCAGAACACCCAGTTCGTCCTGGCGGACATGGCGACCAGGATCGAATGCGCCCGCCTCCTGACCTATCAGGCGGCGTCTATGATGGACCACGGCATCCGCTGCAGCAAGGAAGCCGCCATGGCGAAGCTCAACGCCTCGGACACCGCCATGTGGGTCACGACACAGGCCCTGCAGCTCTTCGGCGGCTACGGCTATACCAAGGACTATCCCATGGAGCGCATGATGCGCGACGCCAAGATCACGCAGATCTACGAGGGCACCAACGAGATCCAGCACGTGGTCATCGCCGCCAACCTGGGACTGTGACCCCCGCTTCCCGGCCGCGGGCGCGAGGAGCAGGCGCCCCGATGCCAAAAACTCGATCATATTGGAGGGATAGGAGAATATGAAGATCATCGTTTCCATCAAGCAGGTCCCGGATACCTCCGGCAAGGTGGCTG